>JAYUGT010000217.1:0-3694 GCA_043738315.1 Gammaproteobacteria bacterium | reverse complement strand
TCAGCCGCTGGTGTCACTGTCGACCGAGTTCGCCGAATCGCTGGATCTGAAGATAGGCGATCCGATGGTGTTCGATATCGCCGCCGAGCGCTTCGCGGTGCGCCTGGCCAGCATCCGCAAAGTGAAGTGGGACAGTTTCCAGCCGAACTTCTTCATTGTGTTCGCGCCGGGCCTGCTGGATGGCGCCGCCGGCACCTGGATGACCAGCGCCTTCCTCGACCGCGACGGCCGGCGCATGATCGCGCCGCTGGTTAAGCGGTTTCCATCGGTTTCGGTATTCGACATGGAACAGTTGCTCGGTCAGGTGCGCAGCGTCATCGACAAGGCGGCGCTTGCCGTGCAGAGCGTATTCGCGTTCACGCTGTTTGCCGGCCTGACGGTTTTGTTAGCCGCGGTGCAGGCGAGCCGCGACGAGCGGCGCTATGAAAGCGCGATGCTGCGCACGCTGGGCGCCAGCCGCGCCACGGTGCGCCAGGGCGTGCTCGCGGAGTTCGTCCTGTTAGGACTGATCGCCGGGCTGATCGCCGCTGCCGGCGCCAGCGTCGCGGGCTGGTGGCTGGCGCACGAGGCGCTGGAGCTACCGTGGGAATTCTCGCCCTGGGTCTGGGTGATCGGTTTGTTTGGCGGCGCCGGCCTGGTATCGGTCAGCGGCTGGCTGGCCACACGCTCGGTGATATTCCGGCCACCGCTGGCAACATTGCGCGGCGAGCAGTAGGCGCGCCAGCAGATGCCGAAACGCGCAGCCCGGCAGGTCCGACTCGGCATGGTGGGCTGGTATGACCCGCAGGTGCTGGCACGTTCCGCCTGGCTGGTCGGGCTGGCGAATATTTTCGGGCGCCATTCGGACACGCGGCTGATCGAAGCGCTGGCGACCCAGCCGCAGAAGGAGTTCGATTACTCCGGCAACAACGACGGGCTGTGGCTCGACTATGTCAGCGATATCGGCGACGGCTGGAATCCCACCTGCGCGATCGCGCAGGCCGTTGCCCAGCCGGAGCTGAAGCTTGCCGACGCGGCAGGATCGTTGCACGACACAGTCGGCGGCTCGGTTCTTGTATTCGGTGGCGACGAGGTCTATCCCTACCCATCGCGTGAACAGTACGCGGCCAGAACCGAAGCGCCTTATTCGCAGGCGTTTGCCGACGCGGCGCGCTGGCCCGATCTCTTTGCATTGCCGGGTAATCATGACTGGTACGACAGTCTGGTGGCATTTTCGCGCGTGTTCTGCCGGCCGGAGCGCGGCTTCGCCGGCGCGCATACCCGCCAGACGCGCAGCTATTTCGCACTGCAGCTGCCCGCCAACTGGTGGTTGTTAGGTATCGACTTGCAGCTCGGCGCCGATCTGGATGAACCGCAAGTGCGGTATTTCATGGACGTCGCCGCGCGCATGGCCAGCGCGGCGAATGTCATCCTGTGCGTGCCGGATCCGCAATGGATCTACGAAAAGAGCTATCCGGACCATCCGGGTTACGACAGCGACGTGTTGCGCTATTTCGAGCACGAAGTCCTGAAACGCCCTGTGTCGGTATATCTGACAGGCGATCTGCATTTCTACAAGCGCCACGAAAATGAGCAGGGCAAGCAGAAAATCGTTTCTGGTGGTGGCGGCGCATTCCTGCATCCGACTGATGATCCGGACACCGAGCGATTGCACGGCGGCTTTGTGCAGCGCGCCTGCTACCCGCCGGCCGCCACGTCACGGCGCCTGGTCTGGCGCAATCTGCTGTTTCCGGTGCTGAATCCCAAGTACATGTGGCTGCCGGCGACGCTCTACATGCTCAGTGCCTGGCTCGCCTCGGCGTCCCTGAGTCCCGCGGATATCAGCACCGTGGGCGGCGCCCTGCACGCCGCCGTGATCGGCGCGATCCGCAATCCGGTCAATGGCCTGTGGCTGATCGCGTTCATTGCCAGTTTCGTTTTTTTCACCGATACGCACGTGCGCTGGTTCCGTGTGCTGGGAGGCGCGTGCCACGGGATCGCGCACCTCGCCGCGGCGTTTGGCGTCGGCTGGCTGGCGCTGATCGCGACTACCCGCTGGCTCGGTTTCGGATTCGGCGAAGTTCCACAAATGCTGCTGGCCGGGCTGCTGACCTTCATCGGCGGCGGCATTACCGGAGCGTTTCTGTTAGGTATCTACCTGCTCGTTTCGCTGCGCCTTTTTGGCAGGCATGCGACCGAGGCGTTCTCGTCGCTGCGCATCCAGGACTACAAGCAGTGGCTGCGAATCAGGATCGAACCAGATGGAGTGCTCAGGTTGTTTGCCATCGCCATCGATCGCGTGCCGCGTCGCTGGGTACATCGCAAGCAGAACGAGCGTGAGCGGCTCGAGCCCTTCGACGCGCGGGCAACGGGCCCGCGCCTGATCGAAGCCCTGGCGATTCGTCCGCTCGGCGCGGGCGTGCATGAAGTAACGGGCGTGGATCAGCGTGGTCGAGCCTATTTGCGCCGCACGGCGACATCGAATGCAACGGCGCCGGCTGGCCAGGCCTGACCGCGCCAGTCGAGACCCGACAGGGATACGACATACTCGCCAGGCCCTAACGCGGAACTGTTCATGGACCAGCTGACGATGCCATTGGAGTTGCGCCGCATGCCGCGCAGAATGGCAACCCGTCCCTGATTGATGCGTTCAATCTCCAGGTCGAAGTGGCTGTAATCACTTTTCGCCAGGTCGAATTGCAGCGTTACGAACTCGGCTTTCTCGGCGCTGCCCAGCATGATGGCGGGGTCCTGCGACTTGCCCACGCCTGCTGGGACGACACGAATAATGCGACTGGTCGTGGCGGGTGTCAGCGGCAGGTCTAACAGGCGCTTTTCCGCAGCGGCGCTGCGTTGTGCGAAATAGTCGCTGCGCGAGTGGAATTGCCACGCGGCTACGGTAATCGTCAGGACCACGGCCACGGCGGCGCCGGCAAACCAATGCGTTTGCCAGAACCAGGTGCGGGTTTCGTTCCAGGGCTCGGGCTTGCCCGCAGACTCGATCAACCGCAACCCGGCGTTTATCCGCGTCGAAAGCTTGATGTCATCAAGGTAGGCAGGATTATCGCGGCAGAATCCTTCCAGCTCCATTTTCTGCCGCAGCGTCAGCGTGCCCTGCAGGTAGCGCTCGACCATCTGTTCGAGTTCTACCTGCTCGCGGCTGAGCTTGGAGAGCGGTAGTGCGGTGTTCAGCGCGGCAGGAATAGCGGAGGTTTTTTGCGTGACGGCCATGACAACGGTACAGGTTCGGAAATGGTGCGGGCGGCGGTGGCGCCTCGAAACGGACTGTCATGCTTGACCAGGCGCTCGAGCAGCGCGTGCCGCCAGTCCGGTTTCTTGGTCCAATTGGGCATAAAGATCTGCCGTTCAGCCTGAGTGCAGTTACTACCACTATCCTGCCTCGTCGGGATTGATTAAGTTGAGTCGCAATTCACATTTTCTTAACCCATGTGGCGCGCCCGCGCGTTAGAAACGGGCGTCAACCGCAGGAGCCGGATATGAAACAGTCGATCAAGACCCTGGGAGTAATCGCTTTGAGTGCAACGATGGCGAGCGCCGCGCAAGGCGCCGCAGGAGTTGAAGATACCGCGCTGACGATCTACAGCTCGGCGCAGCCGGGCGCGATTCCGCCGGAACTCTACCGGCCCCTGCCGGGCGCCGGCGTACCTAACGGCATGGCGGTGCCAGGGTATGCGCTGGTGCGTCACGATCGCAC
>JAYUGT010000216.1:0-24113 GCA_043738315.1 Gammaproteobacteria bacterium | reverse complement strand
CACGTTTTCCGAGTGCAGCGCATCCTGGATATCGCGGTTGGTCACGGCCTAGTTCGTAGCCACGCCAATCTCACCCACCAGCGCGCCGACTGAACTGTTCACCGACGCCGAACCCTGCGCCAGCGTTTTGCGGTCAAGCGCTTCGTTCATCAGTTGCCCATTGCGGTTGTCGCCCAGGCCGTTGATGTTGTCGCTGACCGTAAACTGATCACCCGTTGCCGGTGCGCCGCTGATCTGCAGCTGCCAGCCATTCAGCGCAATCGTCGAGCCGGGGGTATACGCGAAGTTGCCGGCGCCATTTACGCTGTAGGTGTTAGCCGAGGTGAACTGGATATTGACGGTGCCGCGCAGCTGCGGATTGCTGGCGTCCGCGACTATCCCGGACGAAATCGCGCCGCTGCCTGTGTTAGCAGCCGCCGCAGCGGTACGAATCGGGCTGGCGATCGCGAGGTTGGCAGGATCCTGGATCAGCACACCCAGGCCGACGGTCGCCTCGCGCGTCGGCCTGATGGCTAACCTGTCGCCAGCCGCCATGTTGCCGCTGATCGAGAGACTGAGTCCCTGGGCCCGGAACGGATCGGCCAGCGTGCCGGTTCCAGTCATCGGCACAACCGCATCGCTGGACAGATCGCGCAGCTGGTAAATACTGCCGGTGTATTCGAAGATGTAGTCCGAGCCGGTGAGTGCGTTGGTATCAGTGCGCGTCACGGTCATGGCGGCATTGCCGGTATTGGTACTGGCGGTCTGCGCGATGGCGCCGCCGATCGAGAACCAGTCCGTGCCCAGCGCGCCGCGCAAGTCCATGCCGGCGCGATGCTGAGTATTCACAACATCGGCGAGACCCACTGCGATGCGGCCGAGCTTGGCGCGCGCTGGGTCCAGCATCTGGCTGCGGAACTCGAGCAGCCCGCCGATCGTGCCGCCCGACAGGGAATTGGTGATGTCTACCGTGTTCTGGGCGTTGCGCAGCGCAACGACCGGCCGGCCGTTATCAAAAACATCCGTCGCGGTCACAAGCGGGTTGACTGTGCCGCCAAGCACCAGCGCCTGGCCATTGCCGACGAAGACATTGATCGCGCCGCCATCCTGCGGGACCACCTGCACACTGAGCTTGCCGGACAGCTGCTCGAGCAGCTTGTCACGCTGGTCCAGCAGGTCGTTGGGCTGTTGGCCGGTTGACGAGGCGCCGCGTACGATTTCATCGTTCAGGCGCGCGATTCCGCTCGCCAGGGCACCGACTTCGTTGATTTCAGAGCTCAGACGGGTGTTATTGTCGTTCTCGAAACCCCGCAGCTGCGAGTCATAGTATTTCAGCCGGTCCGTTAGCGAGCGGCTCTCGCCTAACAGCACCTGCCGGGCCGCGAGCGAACTGGGATTCGAAGCCGCGCCCTCGATCGCGTTGCTGAACCTCTGCATGCTGGACGCGAGGCCATTCGCGCCATCCGAAAACAGGTTGTTGATGCGTTCGGCCTGCGATGCGAACGCCTGCAGCCGCTCCAATCCGCTCGCGGAGCCACGCGCCTGCGTGGTCAGAAACTCATCGACGCTGCGGCGCACCGACAGCACCTTGACGCCGTTGCCGATATATCCGCTGCCAAGCTTCGTCGCCTCGCGAGTCCCGAATTCGACCCGCTGACGGCTGTAGCCGTCAGTGTTGGCGTTGGCTATGTTATGTCCGGTCGTGTCGAGAGCGCGCCTTAAGGCCAGCAATCCCGATAAACCGGTGGACATCATGTCGCCCATTTGTCATATACCTTTCGAAGACTACAACTAAAGTGAACCAGTCGAGGTTGTTATCGGCCGATCCTGGCCGTCCTTGATGGTTTTCGGCAATGCGCCATCGACTGCCTGGACAACCGCCCGAAGCTTGACCGCGTAGTCAGGGTCGGTGGCATAGCCCGCGACCTGTATTGCACGCGTGAAAGCAGCAGTATCAGAACCCGTGCCGCGCACCGCCGCGTACCGCGCGTCGCCACCTAACAAGCGAATATAATCGGCAACACTTGCATCCACATCTTTATAGACGCGAAACGGAGCCGCGACCGTTACCGCCGCGCCGTTGACAAACTCCTGGGTCTGGTTTTCAAGTGCCGCGCCGCGCCAGCCGGAGCCAGCCTTGATGCCGAAGAAATTATTACCCGCTGCCGCCTGGCCCCAGCCCGATTCCAGCGCGGCCTGCGCGACGACGTGTCGCGGGTCAACACCGAGTCGCTTGCCGACCTCGACCGCGAGCGGCCACATCTTCTGCACGAACTCGCTGCGCTCTGGAGCAGCGGCGGCTTTCGTGTCTGGCTGATCCTGGCCTGGAACATACTTGGAAAGCTGCTTGACCAGCATGTCTGCGAGCCCCATGCCACCCTTGTTACTCATGTCGACAGCGACCTGATCATCAAACATGTCGCGGTACATGCCGCCTTCGTTACTGTCGAAATACGGATCGCCGCTGCTGGCTTCGCGCATGCTCTTCAGCATCATGCGCAGGAACAGGCTTTCAAACTGGTGCGCGACCTCGCGCAGTCCCGCGCCATCGCCCTTGCGCGCGTCCTGACGCACGCTCGCCAGCGCCGTCGGGTCGCTCCATGCGACCGGCGCGGTCATATGACAATCAACTCGGCACGCAAGGCACCGGCCTCGCGCAGCGCTTCGAGAATCGCGACCAGGTCGCCTGGCGCGGCGCCGACCTTGTTGACGGCGCGAACGATATCGTTGAGATCAACGCCGGGTTTGAACAGGAACATGCGGGCTTCGGGCTGATTGACCGTCAGCTCACTGCGTTGCACCACCGCGGTGTCGCCGCCAGCCAGCGCATTGGGCTGACTGACATCCTGGCGCTCGGTAATGGTGACGGCCAGCGACCCATGGCTGACAGCCGCGGGCATGACCCTGACGCGGCTGCTTATGACCACGGTACCGGTCCGTGAATTGATGATGACCCGGGCCGGGGCATCACCAGGCTCAACATCCATTTCCTCGAGCGCCGCTACGTAGGCAATCCGTTGATTGACATCCGCGGGCGCGGCAACCCGTACTGACACCGCATCGTCCGCGGCCGCCGTGCCCGCGCCGTACTTGGTATTGATGGCTTCAGCCAGCCGGCTCGCAGTCGTGAAATCGGGCGTATGCAGGTTCAAGGTGACATGGTCCAGGGTCGCGAAATTGCTGGGCACTGCGCGTTCGACTGTTGCGCCGTTAGGAACCCGGCCGCCGCTCGGCACGTTCAGCGCAATACGCGAGCCATCCTTGCCTGACACGCCAAAGCCGCTGACCACCATGCTGCCCTGCGCGATCGCATAGACCTCGCCATCGGCGCCGCGCAGCGGTGTCATCAACAGGCTGCCGCCGCGCAGGCTGCCGGCGTTGCCGATCGACGAGACCGTTACATCGATGCGCTGGCCCGGCTTGATGAACGGCGGCAACTCGGCGTGCACGCTGACGGCCGCGACATTCTTCAGCTGCGGGTTGACGTTAGGTGGAATGGTGACGCCGAAGCGCGCCAGCATGTTCTTGATACTTTGCACGGTGAAAGGCGCCTGGCTGGTCTGGTCGCCCGTGCCATCGAGGCCCACGACCAGCCCATATCCGACCAGCTGGTTGCTGCGCACGCCCTGCACCGCCGCCAGGTCGCGCACGGTTTCCGCGCCCGCGCGATCGATCGTGGCCAGGCCGAGCGCCAGCAGGGTCAGGGTCAGAAGCTTTGGCGACAGCATCAGAATGGCGTCCGTGGGGAATTGAAGAAGCGCGCCAGCAAGCCGGGCGCCGACGCGTTGGCAACGGCGCCTTTGCCGCTGTAGGTGATCAAGGCGTTGGCGACCTTGGTCGATGAAATCGTGTTGTCGGGCAGGATATCGATGCTCCTGACAATGCCCTGCAATTGCAGGAATTCGCGCCCCTGATTGATGGTGATCAGCTTTTCACCGCGGATCAGCAGGTTGCCGTTAGGCAGGCGGCGCACCACACTGACCGTGACCTGGCCATCGAGGCTGTTGCTCTGCCGGCTTGCGCCTTCGCCGTTGAAGGATGTTTCATTGCCCATCCCGGCGGACAGGATCTGCGTGCCATTGACGGTAACCGGACGACCGGCGATGGTCGGACCCGGCAGGTCGGCTTTCGACGCTTTCTTGGTTGTCGTGCTGGAACTCTTCGATGCGTCGGTCGATTCAACCAGCCTGATGGTAAGAATATCGCCGACATTGCGTGCGACGGCGTTTTCGAACAACGGGATGTCGTGACCGTCATGCCAGATGGCGCCATCGGTCGCGGGCTGCGACTCGGCCGCCAACGGCATCACCGGGTCATAACGAACATCGTCGCCACGCGCCAGCATGCCGCAAGCGCTCAACAACAGCGCGGACGCGAATGAGCCACCTGCTAACAAGATTTTTTCGGACTGGAACATCGTCAGACCCGGCTGGTCAGATACTCGAGCATCTGATCCGTGGTGGAAATAGCCTTGGAATTCATTTCGTAGGCGCGCTGGGTCTCGATCATCGCGACCAGCTCCTCAACGACGTTGACGTTGGATGACTCGATCGCGCCCTGCTGGACGAACCCGACACCATTCAGGCCCGGTGTTCCGGTCTGCGGCGTGCCGCTCGCGGCCGATTCGGTCAGCATGTTCTCGCCGCGCGGCTGCAGACCCGCAGGATTGATGAAGTCGGCCAGCTGTATCGTGCCCACCTGTACGGGAGTCGGCTGCCCCGAGATGGTCGCCGAAACAATGCCGTCCCTGGAAATGCTGATGGACTGCGCGCCGTCCGGGATGCTGATCGCCGGTTGCACCACATAGCCGCTGTTAGTGACCAGCTGGCCTTGTGCACTCAGCTGGAATCCGCCATCGCGGGTGTAACCAGTGGTTCCGTCAGGCAGCGCCACCTGGAAGAAACCGCGGCCGTTGATCGCCAGATCGAGACCGTTGTCGGTGGTGTTGATATTGCCCTGGGTGTACATCTGCTCGGTCGCAACGATGCGCGCACCGGTGCCGAGATTGAGGCCGGTGGGCGCCGTCGTGTCCTGTGAGGTCGGCGCACCGACCTGCCGTACGTTCTGATACAACAGGTCTTCGAAGATCGCGCGGCCTTTCTTGTAGCCATTGGTACTGACGTTAGCCAGATTGTGCGCGGTGACCGTCATGCGCGTTTGCTGCGCATCCAGACCTGTTTTTGCTGCCCAAAGTGCCGGTTCCATAAATAGCTCCTGTGTTAGCCCATGCGCAGCAGCGTTTCCGAGCTGCGGGCGTTTTCTTCGGCGGTTCGAATGGATTTGATCTGCAGTTCAAAGCGGCGTGACAGCTCGATCATGTTCACGAGTGCAGACGCGCCGTTGACGTTGCTGGACTCGAGTGCGCCGCTGGCTAGGCGCACGCTGGCGTCGGCCGGCGCGACACTGCCGTCACGCATGCGAAACAGCCCGTCTTCACCGCGCTCGAGCTGCGCGGCGTCAGGATTCACGAGCTTGATGCGCGCGACGGTGCTGACCGAACTGGCGGCCTGGCCGACCGGCACGACGGAAATCGATCCGTCACCGGCAACCAGCGTGGCAGTACCCTGCGGCATGCTGATCGGGCCGCCATCACCCAGGACCGCCCGGCCCGCGCCGTTGCGCAACTGTCCATTGACATCGACTTTCAGGTCGCCCGCGCGCGTGTAGGCCTCGTTGCCGTTAGCATCCTGGACCGCGATCCAGCCTTGCCCGTTGACTGCGACATCCAGGTCGCGGCCCGTTGAGGCCAGGGCACCGGCGCTGCGATCCCAGCCGAGTGTGGTGGCCGATGCATAGACGCGCGACTCGAATCCCGGCCCGGCGACCGCGCGACTCATGAAGGCGGTCAGGTCCGAGCGAAAGCCAGTCGTAGACGCGTTCGCGAGGTTGTGACTGTTAGCCGTCTGGGCGCGCAAGGTCTCCTTGGCGCCCGACATCGCTACATACAACATTTTATCCACGGGTCTGCTCCTGGCCAGTCAGCATTAGCGGATGTTGATGATCGTCTGCGTTACCGCGTCGGCGGTCGAGATCATCTGCGCGTTCGCCTGGAAATTTCGCTGCGCGGTAATCATGTTGACCAGCTGCTCGGTGATGTCGACGTTGGAAGCCTCGAGCGCGCCGGACTGGATCAGGCCCAGGCCGGCATTGCCCGCCTGGCCTTTCAACGCCTGCCCGGAGCCGAATGTTTCGGCCCAGTTGGTGTCGCCGAGCTGCTGCAAGCCGTTAGGATTGGAAAAATTGGCCATGGCGATCTGGCCCAGCGGATCGGATCGACCGTTGGTGAAACGCGCCTGCACGATGCCGGTGCTGCCGGTATCGATGCCGATCAGCCGGCCGGTCGTGTAGCCGTCCTGGGTAATCGCGTTCACCGTGAATGCGCCGCCATACTGCGTGGTCTTGCTGAAGTCATAGGTGACATTCATGGCGGCAGCGCCGGTCGTGGGCGCGAATGGCGGAAAGCTGATTCGCCCCGTGGGCGGCGCAATCAGATTGCCGGTGTTGTTGTAGACCATCGTCTGCGGCACGCCGACCAGAGAGCCATCGATGGAAAGCCGCTGCGACCAGGTGTTAGGAATCGCGGTCTTGATGAAATACACCGACGCGGTGTGCGCCGCACCTAACGAATCGTACACGGTCATCGACGAGGAGTGATTGAAGCTGTCGGGATCTGCGGGGTCGAACACTGCCGACGGCGGCGGCACAGCGTTCGCGGGCAGGTTCATGACCATTTCGACCGTGTTGGTCGCCGAAGGCGCACTTTCGCTGGTGACGAGGCGCAGGTCGGCCAGCGACCCGGTGTTGAAGACGCCCTGCGGCGTGGGCGGAAACACCTGCAGGCGCTGATCGTTGCTGTTGACCACGTAGCCGTCGCGATCCACCAGAAACGCACCGGCACGCGTGTAGGCCTGGGCGCCATTGTCGTTGAGGATGAAGAATCCCTGGCCGCTGATCGCCATGTCGAGGCTGTTGTCGGTAAAGTCGATATTGCCCTGGCTGAACTGCTGCGCGACGCTCGCAACGCGCACGCCGTTGCCAGTCGCATTGGCGCTGACGCCAGTGGACGATACGGAGAACAACTCAGCGAATTGCGCCCGTGAGCCCTTGAACCCGGTGGTACCGGTATTCGCGATGTTGTTGGCGGTAACCGACAGATCGGCCGAAGCCGCATTGAGACCTGAAAGCGCGAGACGAAATGCCATGGAAGACTCCTGTTAACAAAACTGTTAGATATCGAGTTACATGATGCGGCGGACATCGCCCAGTGCGATGGCGCCGCCCGCGGTATTCAGCCGCAACGCGCCGCCGGCCGGATCGATCGTGACGCTGTCAACACGTTGACGCAGCAGCATCTCGACCGACTCCTGGCGACCGCCGACGGAGGCAACCGCCTCCAGCGCATACTGGCCCGCGGGCATGCGGGCACCGCCATTGTCCAGGCCATCCCAGGAAAACTCGCTGAGTTCGCCGTTCGCAGGAACGCTGAAGCTTCGTACCAGGCCACCGCCGGCATCGATCACCCGGACCTGGACGTTGCCGGCGCCGGCAGGCACGCCGAGCGCGCCCGATATGGTTCCGGTATCGGACAATTGCGCGACCTGCCCGGCTGCTAACACGGAACGGCCGACGAGGGTTGCACCCTGCAGGACCTGCGAGCCCTGCAATGACGCGCTGAGACCGGTGAGGGAATTGCGCATGGACTCGATCCCGTTGACGGTCGAGAACTGCGCCAGCTGCCCGAGAAACTGCTCGGGCTCGAGCGGCTTGAAGGGATCCTGGTTCTTGAGCTGGGTAACCATCAGTTGCATGAAGTCCTCCTGCCCCAGCTGCTGCTTGCCGCGCTTCGCCCCGGCGCCAGTTGCGCGTGGCGACAGGATTTCACTGATCGAAGGCGCTGTTGCGGTTGCCATTGCTTAACTCCCGAGCCGCAGAGTCGCCATCAGCAACTCCTTGGATGTATTAATGACTTCGACGTTGCTCGCATAGGAACGCGCGGCGGAGATCATGTCGACCATCTCCTCGACCACGCTGACGTTAGGTGAGTACACGTAGCCGTTGGCGTCCGCCAGCGGATTGCCAGGCTCGTAGCGCGTCAGTGGTGCCGCCTGCGACTCCTGGATGCCTAACACCTGTACCGAGGCCCCGTCTTCGTTGCCGGCGCCGGAGCGCAGCGCCTGGAAGACCGGATGCCGTGCCTTGTAGACCTGGGATGGATCACCGCTGACGCTGTTTGCGTTGGCAAGGTTGCTCGCAACCGTATTGAGCCGCACTGTCTGCGCGGACATGCCGGATCCGGCGATGTCGAATACCTTGAAGGATGACATGATGATTCCTATTGGCCGGTTATCGCGGTCATGAGGCCGCGGAAACGGGAGTTGAGAAAACTGAGGGTCGCCTGGTAGCGCACGGCGTTCTCCGCAAACGCGGCCTGCTCGACCTGCGCATCAACCGTGTTGCCATCCAGTGCCGGCGCCATGGGAACGCGGTACTGAACGACACCGGTGCCATCCGGCAGCGCCGCATTGGCCCCGTGACCGAGATGCGCCGCATTGGTCGTGCTGAGCGTCAGCGCGCCGCCCGGCTGCCTGGCATCCGCAAGCGCCTTACGAAAATCGACGTCCCGCGCCTTGAAACCGGGCGTATCCGCATTGGCGAGATTGTTGGCGATCAATTCGCCACGGCGGGCCCGCAGCCGCAACGCGTCTGCGTGAACTCCAATTTGTGCATCGAGGTCGAACACTGGATAACTCCGACGGAGAACTGACTCCAGTCGGGTACTAGCAAGCGACGTGCCAGCGGACCTTATTGGGCGCAGGGGGCTGCGAATGTGACCGCCATCATGTTAGCTGCGGACATGGCGCACGGCACATGGCCGGAGCTTGCCGCTGCTGCGGCAAGATCTCGCTGTCGACAGCGATTTGGGAGGTCTGCCAGCACGCTAACGGCAGGGTCAGACAAACATTTAGGCATTTTCGCCGGCTGGCATGAAGCTTGCTCAACATCAGCCATGTATGAAGCAAGGTCAATTTTCCGGCGGCTGCGCCACAGCGGGCTGGTTCCCTGGGTGATGATGGCCTGCAGCGCTGCGGCGCTGGCCGAGACCGCGGGGGTTCAATCGCTCGCGCAGCTGACCGAGGCTGCCAAGGCTGCGGTGCTCGACATCGTGCAGAAGACCGCCGGCCCTGATGCGCAAGCTAACGTTGAAGCGATCGCGCCGGATCCGCGCCTGCGCCTGCCAGCCTGCTCGAGTCCCTTGCGCGCCATGGTTCCGGTCAGCCAGGCCAGCCAGGAGCGTCAACTGGTAGAGGTCGCCTGCGACAGCGGCGCGCGCTGGCGCGTGAACATCCCGACCCGGGTGTCGGTCGAACGCGTAGTCATGGTTGCCCGCCGGCCCATGCCGCGCGGCGCGGCTTTCAAGGCCGACGATTTCAGCCTGGTCCGCCAGGTACAAAGCGGAACCGCTGCAGACCGGGTCCAATCTGCCGATAACCTTCATGACCGGCGCCTGCGGCGCCCTGTCACTGCGGGCGCCGTGTTGACCTACGACATGCTGGAACCTGAATTGGTGATTCGGCGTGGCCAGGCGGTCGTGTTGTTAGCGCGAACGGGCGAATTCGAGATCCGCTCGGACGGCCTTGCGATGCAGGATGCCCGCTCCGGTGACCGGGTGCGGGTGCAAAACCTGTCGTCGCGGCGCGTCGTCGAGGGGATCGCCGCCACCGACGCCACTGTCAGTGTGCAACCTTGACGCAGTTCACATTATTTGGATTATGTTGCCCCGCATATATATTTAAGTTTTCAACCACGGCGCCGAAACAGCCTATGACGAGCAGGAGAACGTTTGATGACCCACAAAATTGAAGGACTGGACGGACGACCCGTCAGCGTGACTGGCGGCGCCAGCGTCGCGCGTCCGCGCGATGTGGGCCAGGAGAACCGCGCCGAAGACAGGGCGACCAAGCCGGCTCGTTCCGACATCGAAATCACTCCCGCTGCGCGCCAGCTGGCGGCGCTGGAAAAGGTGCTCGCGCAGATTCCCGTGGTCGACGAAGCCCGCGTGAAAACCATCAGCTCCGCCATTGCCGATGGCCGCTATCAGGTGGACACGGCCAAGGTCGCTGAACGGCTGATGCGCTCCGATGCCGAGTTGACCGAAGCCCAGCGCCGCGAACGTTAGGCGCAACCCATCGTGGATTCGACACTCTATCGCGGCCAGATCGCGAATCTGCTGCAGGACGAAGAAGCGCAGCTGGAAAAACTGGTTCGGCTGCTGGAAACCGAGTACGCGGCAATTCTCGCGAATAATCTCGAGGCGCTGGATGAACGCGGCAACGCCCGCTCCCGCGCCATGGGCGCCTTGCTCAAGATTCAGGATGAAAGACGCAGCATGCTGACGCTGCTGAATTACCCGGACACACATGCCGGCCTCGAGAAGATGCTGCGCTGGTGCGATCCCGGCAACGGCTTGACCGCAAACTGGAAGCGCTGCGCCGAGCTCGCCACGCGCTGCCGCGAACTGAACGAGCGCAACGGACTCATGGTCAATGCGCGCTTGCGGCGGGTCGAGGGGATGCTCGAGGTCATCACCGCGCGACCGCCGGCGACCACCTATGACCGCGCCGCCGGTCTCGGCAGCAACTCCGCAGGCCGGTTGCTAACGATCGAAGCCTAACGCCCCGGGGTTCATCAGACCCAGCGGATCGACCGATCGCTTCAGACTATCCAGCAGACTGCGCGTCTCGGCGCGCAACCCTTCCCGGTACTGATAAGTCTTGCCGATCTGGTTGGACGCGGCACCGTGTTCGCGGAACAGCTGGGTCATCGCGCAGCGTAATTCCTCCACGAGCTGCCGCGCAGCCGGATTCGGCGCCGGATTGTTGAGATCCGCAAGGAACGCGGGCTGGGGAGTTCGCTGATGCATCGGCAGCCAGGCGTCGAACCAGTGGAATACCGGTTCGAAACTGAAGGCATGGTTGCCAACAGCTATATAAAGATAACTCATCCAGATACCCAGCTCCCGCATGCGCGCCTCGTACGGTGCCAGCAACTTCTCGGAGGCATTGATCAGCGCCATGGCCCCGGAGTGCGGAACCTTCGCGTTCAGCGCTGCCCAGCGATCGCCCTTCGGGCCTAACACCCCATTGGGATGCGGGAACAGGCCGGCCCGTACCGCCTTGGGTATGGAATTGACGATTTCAGCGCCGCCGCCCCTGAGCGCGGCCGCGCGACAGGCATCCAGATCGGCCTCCACCGCGGCTTCCGTCCTGCCCGTAGCGACCACATGCAGTGAAAACGCATCGGGGGCGACAAAGTCCTTGCCGCCCAGCGCGAGCTGCACGCCGGACTTGATGCCCTTCAACAGCGAGCGTTCATTGCGAATGACCTGCGCAAGAGTCTTCAGGTCGTCCTTGATGCCATTGGCCTCGAGATTCTTTCGCGTCGACGCTGGATCGAAGACATAGGCTTCTTCAGCCGCACCGGTACGGGCTACCGCCGACAAGGCAGCAGCTGTCTGCGCCGGGCCATCGAAAACAAATGAGGCGTAGCCGGAGTGAACCGGCGCCTCGATCAGGCGAAAGGTCGCCGCGATCTTCACCCCCAGCGTGCCGCAGTCGTGCGTGAACAGTCCGGCGAGGTCCGGGCCATAGGTGCGATAGAAGCAATGGTCGACGTGCTCAAATCCGGATTGCCCGGTGCGCACCCGCGTGCCGTCCGCCAGCATGACCTCCAGACCTAACATGCAGTCCGTGGCCGTCCCGTAGCGAGCGCTGCCCAGGAACAGCGCGCCATTGGAAAGACCGCCGCCAACGGTCGCCTTCGCGCCGGAAAAAGTGCCGAAAAATGGCAGGCGCAGCCCGAGCGGCTTCAAGGCCTCGTGTATGGCCTTCCAGGTGACGCCCGCTTCGACGCTGATCAGCATGTTTTCCGCGCTGATCTCGATAATGCGATTCATCACGCTGGTGTCGATGATGACGCTGCGCGCGCGCGCAGGGACATAGCCGCCGGTGTAGGACATGCCGCCGCCGCGCGGGACCATGGCAATGCGTTCCCGGTGCAGGATAGCCATGGCCCTGGACAGCGTGTCGGCGCTGCGACAACGCAGCGCGCCCATGGCGGTGCCCGCGATATAAACATCACTGGCCAGCGCAGCCGCCTCGACCGGATCGTCGATCAGCTCATCGGCGCCGACATTGTTCCCGAGCAGACGACGCAACTCCGATTGCATGGCGGATTCCCTTCAATGACTGAAGGCGTAACATTGCCACAATGTGGCTCGCGCGCGTACAGGACCTTACCGTCTATCCACTCAAGTCGGCACGTGGTATCGGCAGGCAGGAAGTCGCCGTCGACCCGCGCGGCCTGCGCTTCGACCGCCACTGGCTGCTGGTCGATGCGCGTGGCCGATTCATCACCCAACGCACCCAGCCTCGCCTCGCCCTGCTGCCGGCGATGCCGGTCGAGGGCGGACTCGAGCTTGGCCCAATCGGGTCGCTGCTCAGGCTAACAGTGCCGATCCCGGCCAGGCCGGTTCTCACGCTCGTCGATATCTGGTCGCACCGCGGCAACGCCGAAGATTGCGGCGACGATGCCGCACTTTGGTGCAGTGAGTATCTGGGGGAACCCGTAAGGCTGGTACACGCGGGGCCTGACCTGGCGCGGCGCGCGAATCCGGCCATGACCCCTGGCGAGGTCGTCCCGGTCGCGTTCGCCGACGGCTACCCGATTCTGGTGACTAACCAGGCCTCGCTCGATGACCTCAGCCTCAAGATGGGCGCCACGCTGGTCATGAACGCCTTCCGGCCTAACATCGTGCTCGCGGGGTTGCCGCCCTGGACCGAGGATCAGGTCGAACGAGTCGAAATCGGTCCGGTCGCGTTGCGGCTCTGCAAGCCCTGCACGCGCTGCGTCATCCCGTCCATCGACCAGAACACCGGCCTGCCCGGGCCGGATCCGACGCCGACGCTGAAAAAGTACCGCTGGAACAAGGCCTTGCTCGGTGTGACTTTTGGCGAGAACGCCTACCTGCAAAGCGGCGCAGGCGCGACCTTGCGGGTCGGCATGGAAGCCCGCTGTTATCCGCGTTCAGCCAACGACCTTGGCCGCGCGTAGCGCCGCAATCTCGCCGCCCGCAATACCTAACATCGCCAGCACCTCATCGGTCTGCTGACCGGGTTTGGCGAGACTGCCATCCTGCTGCGGCCTGAGCCCGTTCATTTCTATCGGCAGGATCGGCAAGTGAGTCTGCCGGCCGTCCGGCAGCGTCGTCAGGCCCAACCCGCCGCTGGCCAGCAGATGCGGATCGTCGAATAATTCCTCGGGCTTGCCGATCGGCGCAAACGGCAGGCCCGTGCGCTCTAGCTTCTCAACCAGGTCCGCCTTCTTGAATGTCTTGAACAGCTCGCGAATACGCGGCAGCAGGCTGTCGCGTGCCAGCACCCGCTGCGCATTAGTCTTGTAGTCAGGATTCGCAGCCAATTCCTGCTGGTTGAATGCTGCGCAGAATTTTTCCCACAGACTGTCAGACACGATGCCGACGAACACGTGGTCGTTGTCCGCCGTTTCGAATACGTTGTAGATGGCCCAGGCTGAAATCCGCACTGGCATGGGTCGCGCGGCCTGCCCGGTCACCGCTTTCTGCGCCATGTGCTGACCAACCAGGTACACCGTTGTCTCGAACAGCGAGCTCGACACCTGTTGGCCGCGGCCCGTGCGATGCCGCTCTTCGATCGCAGCCATGATGGCGATGACACCAAACATGCCCCCGGTCACATCGATGACCGAAGTGCCGGCCCGCAACGGCGTACCCGGCGGGCCCGTCATGTAGGCGAGGCCACCCATCATCTGAGCGACTTCATCCAGAGCCGTGCGATTTTCATAAGGCCCTTTTAGAAAGCCCTTCTCGGAACAATAGATGAGGCGCGGGTTGAGCGCCGACAAGGCGTCGTAACTGAGCCCGAGTTTTTCCATCGTGCCGCTGCGAAAATTTTCTACGACCACATCGGCCTTGCTGCACAGCTGGCGTGCGATTTCCAGTCCGCGCGCGCTCTTGAGATCGAGGCAAATGCTCTTCTTGCCGCGGTTGTACATCGGGAAATATCCGGCGCCGGAACCTAACAGGACGCGGGTCGCGTCACCGCCGACCGGCTCGACGCGGATCACTTCAGCGCCGAGCTCCGACATGATGGCGCCGACTGCCGGACCCATGACCATGTGGGTGAATTCGACAATGCGGATGCCGGCCAGCGGCGCCGGTCGCGTGGCTGTAGTCATGCCCGAGATCCCCCCGTAGCCGGAACAAAACCCAGCGGCAGTCCCGCATCCGGCGTAAATCCATACAGCTCATCTTCGGGCAGCGCGGCGCGCAGAATATCGCGTACCGCGAGCAGCTTCGGCAGGTCGATGCCGGTCTTCAGCCCCATGGCCTCCAGCATGAATACCAGGTCTTCGGTGACGATATTGCCGGAGGCGCCGGGCGCAAACGGACAGCCGCCCAGGCCACCTAACGAACTGTCGAAGGTCGTGATGCCGACCTCGAGCCCGGCGATCACGTTCGCCAGACCGAGACCCCGCGTGTTATGCAGGTGCAGGCCCGACAGCGCGTGATCCCCGACCGCAGACTTCACACGCCGGACCAGGTCGCGCACCTGGGCGGGATTCGCATAGCCGGTGGTATCCGACAGCCCTACTTCATCGCAACCTGCGGCCATCAACTGCTCGGCCAGCATGACGACTTTTTCCGGTTTCACGATGCCTTCGATCGTGCAGCCAAACGCGGTGGACAAGCCGCCCTCGAACTTCGGGCGCCGGTCCGCGGGCAGCGCGCGCAGCAGGCTGACGATGCCACGCACTTCATCCAGCATCTGCACATGCGTGCGTCGCACGTTCTTCAGGCTGTGAGTCTCCGACGCCGACAGCGGAATCGTGATCTTGTGCGCGCCCGCCGCGATCGCCGCCTCGGCGCCTTTCAGGTTCGGCACCAGCGCCGCCACGGTGAGCCCCGGGATCCCGCGTGCAAACGCGACGACCTCGGCCGTGTCGGCAAGTTGCGGCAGGATCTTCGCCGGCACGAAACTGCCTACCTCGATTTCCGTGACGCCCGCGGCCGCCTCAGCCGTGATCCAGGCCTTCTTGGCGGCCAACGGCATGATATTGCTGATGCTCTGCAAGCCATCGCGCGGACCAACCTCACTGATCAGGATCTTGTCAATCACATTTCTACCCAATACTCTTGTCCAGATAAATCCACGGCCGCGCCTTACGGTCGGCGGCCAGAAAATTCTCGATCTGCGCGCGCCATTTCCAGGTGAGATCAATCGCGTCCAGGTCTTCGAGCAGCATCTCACGCTGCTCCGCGCCCAGCTCGAAAGACCAATGCCGGCCGTCCGGCAGGCTGACGCGCATTGCGCGCAAGTCGACCGTCAGCGGGTTGCCGGCCGGGTCCGGCGCGATGCTGCCGGCGATCACGGCAATGACGTCAGCGGGCAATTTCACCGGCGCAATGCCATTGCGCACGCAGTTGCCAAAGAAAATTGGCGCAAAACTCGGCGCCAGCACCGCGCGGATGCCATATTCGGCCAGCGCCCACACGGCATGCTCGCGGCTCGAGCCGCAGCCAAAATTGCCGCCACCTAACAAAATGGCGGTGTCAGCATAGGCCGCCTGGTTCAGCACGAACTCCGGATTCGGCTCACGGCCGCCAATCTCGCGGTAGCGCCAGCCCGCGAACAGGCCGTCCGCCAGGCCCGTCTTCGAGACCGATTTCATCTCACGCGACGGAATAATGATGTCGGTATCAATATTATCGCGCAGCAGCGGCGCAGCGACGGCAGTGATGGCGGTAAATGCCTGCATGACGCTCAGCCCTGCCCCGCCGGCACGATGGCTAACAGACGCACATCGGCCAGGTGCCCGGCAATGGCGCTCGCTGCGACGGTTTCGGGACTCGCAATATGCGTGCGCGTCTCGGGGCCCTGGCGGCTTTCAAAATTGCGGTTGGTGGATGAGACCACGCGCTCGCGCTTGCCGAAGCTTTCGCCGCCCGAGAAAAAACACATGGAGCAGCCCGATTCGCGCCACTCGAACCCGGCTGCGCGAAATACCTTGTCCAGGCCTTCCGCTTCCGCCTGGCGCTTGACCGTCATGGATCCGGGCACGCAGATCGCCCGTACGCCAGGTGCGACCTTGCGCCCACGTAACACAGCAGCGGCGCGGCGCAGGTCCGACACCCGGCTGTTAGTGCAGGAACCGATGAAGGCCGCGTCAATCGGCAAGTCCAGCAACGCCGTGCCCGCGGTCACGCCCATGTACTCCAGCGCCCGCCGGTATGACTGCGGCGTGGTGCCGCTGCCAGCCTCATCCGGTATCGAGGCAGTCACTGGCACCGCATGCTGCGGGCTGGTGCCCCAGGTCACCATCGGCGCCAATCCCGTGACATCGATTTCGATCTCGGCATCGAAGCGCGCGCCCGGATCACTGGTCAGGTCGCGCCACGCGACGGCAGCGGCATCGAATGCCGCAGCCTGCGGCGCGTAGCGACGGCCGCGCAGATAGTCGATTGTCACATCGTCCACGGCAATGAACCCCGTCACTGCCGAAAACTCGGTGGCCATGTTGCACAACGTCAGGCGAGCTTCCATATCGAGCGCGCGCACGGCCGGACCGGCAAACTCGACCGCAAATCCATTGCCGCCGACCGAACCATGCCTGGCAATCAGCGCCAGGCTCAGGTCCTTGGAACTGACCCCAGCACCTAACACCCCGGTGAAACTGACGCGCATGCTTTTCGGTTTCTGGACCCGCAGCGTACCCGTAGCGAGCGCGTGCTCTGCCTCGGTCGACCCAATGCCCCAGGCAAAAGCACCTAACGCGCCCTGGGTACAGGTGTGGCTGTCGGGGCAAACGATGGTCGCACCGGGAAGCGCGATGCCCAGCTCCGGCGAAATCACGTGCACGATGCCCTGGTCCGGGTCCTGGACATCAAACAGGCGGATCCCGGCGGCTAACGCCGCGGAACGGGTCTCGGTGATGAAGGCCTTGCCTCCCGGCATGCGCGTGTCATCGCCACGCCCGGGAAAGGTGTCGACGATATGATCCATGGTGCAGAACACGCGCGCCGGATCGCGCACCGTCCTGCCGGTTTCATGCAGGCTCTTGAGCGCGATGGAACCGGTGCGCTCGTGCAGGAAGACCCGGTCTATGGCCAGCAATCCGACGCCGCCGGGCAGCTCTGCAATCAGGTGCTGCCGCCAGAGTTTCTCGAACAGCGTGAGGGGCGCGAACGGGGTGGTCATCAGGACGCTATTTTAGACTTTCGCCACCCCATCCGGGCGCTCTTCTGGTGGATGTCCAATAGCCGCACGGGAGTACAATAGTCATGCACCCGGCTAACGATTGAGAGTTTCTACATGAAAATAGGCGTCCCCAAGGAAATTAAAGTGCGCGAATACCGCGTTGGCCTGGTGCCGGCGAGTGTGCGCGAGGTGGTTGAGCACGGCCACCAGGTCACTGTAGAAGCCGGCGCCGGCATGGGCATCGGCGTCACCGATGCCGAATACCAGTCTGCGGGGGCGCGCATCCTGCCGACCGCCGACGCCGTGTTTGCGGAATCCGACATGATCATCAAGGTCAAGGAACCGCAGGCCGTGGAACGCAAGCGCCTGCGCAAGGGCCAGGTCCTGTTCACCTACCTGCATCTCGCGCCCGATCCGGAACAGGCCCAGGAACTGATCGCCAGCGGCGCGACCTGCATTGCCTACGAAACCGTCACCTCGGCGGCCGGCGGCCTGCCCTTGTTAGCACCGATGTCCGAAGTCGCCGGCCGCATGTCGATCCAGGCCGGCGCCTACTTCCTGGAAAAAGCCCATGGCGGACTCGGCGTTCTGTTAGGTGGCGTACCGGGCGTTGACCCGGCGAAAGTCGTGGTGCTGGGCGGCGGTGTGGTCGGCACGCATGCGATCGATATCGCGCTCGGCATGGGCGCCGATGTCTGGGTGCTGGATCGCAATGTCGATGTGCTGCGACGCCTGTGGATGCAGTTCGGCCGGCCGCTCAACACGGTTTTTTCCACCCGCGCCGCTATCGAGCACCATTGCATGGCAGCCGACCTGGTCATCGGCGGCGTGCTGATTGCGGGCGCAGCCGCTCCCAAGCTGGTGACCCGCGACATCGTGCGCAAGATGAAACCGGGGTCGGTGGTCGTTGACGTGGCCGTCGATCAGGGCGGGTGTTTCGAGACCACGCGGCCTACCACCCACGATGAACCGACTTATGTGGTCGATGGCGTCATCCACTATTGCGTTGCTAACATGCCGGGTGGCGTGCCGCGCACGTCGACGTTTGCGCTCAACAATGCCACGCTGCCCTATGTGCTCGATATCGCCGGCAAGGGTGCGCGCGCCGCCTTGATCGCCAATCCGCACCTGCGCAACGGCCTCAACGTGCACAACGGGCTGGTCACGCACAAGGAAGTGGCCCAGGCACTGGGCCTGCGCTACGTCGATGCGCTGGAGGCCCTGCAGTAGCAGGCCCCGGACTTCTTCAGCCCGGGTCGAGGCGCAGCAGCACTGCGCCATCCTGCACGCGTTGACCGGGCTGGCATTCGACCGTACTAACAGTCGCGGCACTGGCCGCCGTCAGCGTGTGCTCCATTTTCATCGCTTCCAGTGTCACGAGCCGCGCCCCGCGCGCAAGCTTGTCGCCCGGCCTGACATGCACGGCAAGGATCTGCCCCGGCATCGGGGCAATCACCTGTTTGTTAGCGATGCCGCCGGCGCCGGCGCTGTCGTCGGCGCTGGCGCGATAGCGTTGCAGTGAAAAACTGCCTTCCGCGCCGACCCAGGTACAGCTTTGCGAGGCGCGCAGCAGTCTGGCCGACCAGCGCTGCCCGTTGATGAGGCCCGAGATCCTGCCGTCGCCGATCTGCAGGCCGAGGATCACGATTACCGATCCATCAGTCCAGCTTACACGGCACTCGGCGTCGCGCAGGCATTCCAGGCGCACCATCCCGCCACCCTGAACCCACAGACGCACCAGGCGCGGAAGGTTGGGACTGAAGCCGTCACGGCGGTCCCAGGGACTTTGCGCAGCGCCGGGTTGCGCAGGAGGATCCAGCAGCGCGATAGCTAACAACGCGCGCACCTCGGCGGGCATGTCGGCCGCGTTTGCCGCGGCGGCCGCCAGGATCGTCTCCTGGTCCCGGGTAATCAGGTTGGTATCGAAGTGGCCCTGCAACCACTCTGGTCGCCGCAGTAACGCGTCGAGGAAACTGCGATTGGTCGCCACGCCCGCAACGCGCAATGCACGCAACGAGCGGTGTGCACGTTCGATGGCAGTGGCGCGATCCGGGCCGTGCACAATCAGTTTCGCAAGCATGGAGTCGTAATGCGGGGTGACGGTGTCGCCAGTCGCAAAGCCGGTATCGAATCGAACCCCGGGTAGTGATCCGTCCTCGAGCTCAAAGCATGTTAGCTGGCCGATCGACGGCAACAGGCCCTGACGCGGGTCCTCGGCACAGATGCGCAGCTCCACCGCATGCCCTTGCGCGTGAATATCGGACTGCGTGAGCGGCAGCGGTTCGCCACTGGCGACCCGAAACTGCCATTCGACCAGGTCAAGGCCGGTTATCAATTCGGTGACCGGGTGCTCGACCTGCAGACGCGTGTTCATTTCAATGAACCAGGCCTCGCCGTCCTCCACCAGGAATTCGACCGTCCCGGCGCCGACATAGCTGACAGCTCGGGCAGCCGCCAGCGCCTGCGCATGCAGCGTGGCACGAAGCTGCGGCGACAAGCCCGGAGCCGGCGCTTCCTCGATGACCTTCTGGTGCCGGCGCTGCAGCGAGCAGTCGCGTTCGAAAAGGTGCACCAGGTTGCCGTGGCGGTCGCCGAACACCTGCACTTCAACATGCCGCGGCCGTTCCAGGAACCGCTCCAGCAGCACGCGGTCGTCGCCAAAGGCCGCCTGGGCCTCTCGGCGCGCGCCTGACAATGCTTCACCTAACATGCGGGATTCGCGCACGATGCGCATGCCCTTGCCGCCGCCGCCGGCAACTGCCTTGACCAGCAGCGGATAACCGATTCGATCCGCCTCGCGCGCCAGCGTCGCGTCATCCTGCCGCTCGCCCAAATAGCCCGGAATGGTCCGGACACCCGCAGCCGCCACCGCTTCCTTGGCCGCTGACTTCGAACCCATGACTCGTATGGCACGGTCGTCAGGTCCTATGAACTCTATGCCCTCCGCCCTGCAGGCCGCGGCAAAGTCAGCATTTTCCGAGAGAAATCCATAGCCCGGATGAATCGCCGCGACGCTCGTGCGGCGCGCGGCAGCGAGGACGCGCTCGAAATGCAGATAGCTTTCGGCAGCGGCGGCTGGCCCCAGGGACACCGCCTCGTCGGCCAGCGCCACGTGCTGGGCTGCGCGATCCGCATCGGAGAACACCGCAACCGTGCGGATGCCCAGGCGGCGCGCACTGCGGATGATGCGCACCGCAATTTCACCGCGGTTGGCAATCAGCACACTGGGGATCATGGCCATCCGGGTGACGCCGCTACATCCGGAAAACGCCGAATCGCGTCGGTTCAATGGGCGCATTCAGGCAGGCATGCAACCCCAGGCCTAACACGCGGCGCGAATCGGCGGGATCGATGATGCCGTCGTCCCAGAGGCGCGCCGAGGCGTAGTAAGGATGGCCCTGGCGCTCGTACTGATCGCGGACCGGTTGCTTGAACTTTGCTTCTTCATCGGCGGCTGGCGCCTTGCCACTGGCGGCCATCGCATCGACACGCACCTGCCACAACACGCTGGCGGCCTGCTCGCCACCCATGACGCTGATGCGCGCATTGGGCCAGAGCCACAGGAAACGCGGGCTGTAGGCGCGGCCGCACATGCCGTAGTTGCCGGCGCCGAACGAGCCCCCAATGACCAGGGTCATTTTCGGCACGCGCGCACAGGCCACGGCCGTCACCAGTTTGGCGCCGTCGCGGGCGATGCCGTTGTTCTCGTACTTGCGGCCGACCATGAAGCCGGTGATGTTCTGCAGAAACACCAGCGGCGTGTTGCGCTGGCAGCAAAGCTCGATGAAATGCGCGCCCTTCAGCGCCGATTCGCTGAACAGGATCCCGTTGTTAGCAATGATACCGACCGGCACGCCCTCGATGCGCGCAAAACCGCACGCCAGGGTCGTGCCGTAGCGCGCCTTGAACTCATCGAACGCGCTGTCATCCACAAGGCGCGCAATGACCTCGCGGACGTCGAAGGTGTGGCGCGCATCCAGCGGTACGATGCCGCGCAACTCACCGGCCGGAAATCGCGGCGCGACCGGCGCTGCCAGCTGCACGTTAGCCCGCTGCGGCGGCGCGAGACGCGTGACGATTTCGCGGGTGCGCGCCAGTGCATGCAGGTCGTCGTCGGCCATATGATCGGCGACACCCGAGATGCGCGTATGCACATCCGCGCCGCCGAGGTCTTCGGCGGTCACTTCTTCACCAGTCGCGGCCTTGACCAGCGGCGGTCCGCCGAGAAATATCGTGCCCTGTTCGCGAACGATGACTGCCTCGTCGCTCATCGCCGGCACATAGGCGCCGCCCGCGGTGCAACTGCCCATGACCACGGCGATCTGCGCGATGCCCTGCGCAGACAGGTTGGCCTGGTTGAAGAAGATCCGGCCAAAATGATCCCGATCCGGAAATACTTCATCCTGGCGGGGCAGAAACGCCCCGCCGCTATCGACCAGGTAGATGCACGGCAAACAGTTGTCGGCGGCGATCTCCTGCGCCCGCAAGTGCTTCTTCACGGTCAGCGGGTAATAGGTACCACCCTTGACCGTGGCGTCGTTGGCAACGATCACGCACTCGCGACCCGCGATCCGGCCGATCCCGGTGATCAGGCCGGCAGCCGGGACCGGCTCCTCATAGACCTCGAAGGCCGCGAGCTGTGAAAACTCCAGGAATGGCGAGCCGGGATCGAGCAGCGCCGCAATGCGCTCGCGCGCGGGCAATTTACCGCGCTCGCGATGGCGCGCCATGGAGGCCGGCGACCCGCCCGCGGCAATGGCGGCCGTCTTGGCGTTCAGGTCCGCGACCAGGGCCAGCATCCCGGCCTCGCGCGCGCGGAATTCCGCCGACTGCGGCTCAATTTCGCTTGGCAACTGCGACATCGCTATTGCTCCGATTATCGGATTGTCCGACAATACTACCATGAAATCCCAGCCACGAATTGAACTGGGTCCCGACTTTGCATTGGGCGAGGACCTGGACAGCCTGCGGGACAGTGTCGCCAGGTTCGCTGGCGAGCGCATCGCGCCGCGGGCCGCGGACATCGACCGCGATAACGCGCTGCCACGGGACCTCTGGCCCCTGCTCGGCGAACAGGGCCTGCTCGGCATCACGGTGCCGGAACGCTGGGGTGGCGCGGGCCTGGGTTACCTCGCGCACGTCATTGCGGTCGAGGAACTCTCCCGTGCCAGCGCCGCTGTCGGCCTGTCCTACGGTGCGCATTCCAATCTGTGCGTCAACCAGCTGGTCCTGAACGGCAGCGACGCACAGCGCGATCATTACCTGCCGCGGCTGGTCAGCGGCGATCATGTTGGCGCGTTAGCCATGTCCGAATCCGGTTCCGGTTCCGACGTGGTCAGCATGCGCCTCACCGCGCAGGCGGATGGCGGCTCCTATGTGCTCAATGGCCAGAAGATGTGGATTACCAACGGCCCGATCGCCGACATCGTCATTGTCTACGCCAAGACCGACCCGGCGGCGGGCACGCATGGCATTTCGGCCTTTATCGTCGAGCGCGGGACACCGGGATTCACCGCCCACCCCGCTCTCGACAAGCTCGGCATGCGGGGTTCACCGACCGGAGAACTCACGTTCGTCAACTGCCGCGTGCCGGCGGCCAATTTGTTAGGTGAGCTGCACGGCGGAGTTCGCGTGCTGATGAGCGGCCTCGACTATGAGCGCCTGGTACTGGCCGGCGGTCCGATCGGGTTGCTCGCGGCCTGCATCGACCTTGCCCTGCCCTATGCGCGCGAGCGCCAACAGTTCGGCCGGCCGATCGGCGAATTCCAGCTGATACAGCAGAAGCTGTCGCGCATGTACACCGAGCTTGCCGCCGCGCGCGCGCTGGTCTATGGCATCGCACGCGCCTGCGACCATCGCCGGCCGAAGCGGCGCGATGCCGCAGCCGCAATATGGTTCGCCGCCGACTGCGCCACGCGTGCCGCGCTCGAAACCATCCAGATTCTCGGCGGCAATGGCTACACCAACGACTTTGCCGCCGGCCGCCTGCTGCGCGACGCGAAACTTTATGAGATCGGCGCCGGCACGCAGGAAATCCGCCAGATTCTGATCGCACGCGAACTGATGGAGTCCGCCGATTGAGCGCCACATTCGAACGGATCAACACCGGCCCGATCTATCGCCGCGTCGCAGAATCCATTGCCGCGCGCATCACGACCCGCGAGCTGACGCCGGGTGAAGCTTTGCCGACCGAGACTGCGCTCGCCACCAGTCTTGGCGTGAATCGCTCTACGGTGCGCGAAGCGCTGCGGGAACTTGAAAGCCGCCGTCTGGTTGGCCGGCGCGCGGGCAGCAAGCGCATGTTCGTGATCCGCCCCGGCAATGAAATTCTCGGGGCGCAGCTCAGCGATGCGCTGTTGATGCACGACGTGACCATTCACGACGTCTGGGAAATGCTGATGCTGCTGGAACCGGCAGCAGCGGAGCTGGCCGCCAAACGATGGCGCAAACCGCAGCTCAAGGCGCTGCGCACGCTGGTCGGGCTGCCGGCGATGCAGGGGCCCGCAGCAGCCGCCATCGCGCACGTCCAGGCTTTTTTCCGCACGCTGGTCGCCGCGAACCAGAACCACGCGCTCGCGCTCGCCCATGAACCGGCGATCCAGTTGTTAGGCTCGTCGCTGACGCTGATGATCGACCGGGTGCCGCAGGCGCGGCAGCGCATCGCAGCCGCGCAGCTGCGGATTGTCGATGCGATTGCGCGGCGCGCTCCGCAGGAAGCCAGCGACTGGATGACGCGGCATATTCGCGACTTCCGGCGCGGTTTTGACATCGCCGGCATCGATCTTGAGCAGCGGGTCAGCCCGTTGCGCTGAGACGCTGCGCTGATGGCTTGGCGCGCGTGGG
>JAYUGT010000215.1:0-3714 GCA_043738315.1 Gammaproteobacteria bacterium | reverse complement strand
GCGGCGAGCAGGTGCGCGCCGCGTTTGCCAACGATGCGCTGCACTGGGCCTTACAGGCGGAACAGAAAGGCACTGGTCATGCGGTAATGCAGGCGATGCCGCAGGTGCCGGACGATCACCTGGCGCTGGTGCTGTACGGCGACGTGCCGTTGATCAATCTGCAAACGCTGCAGAAACTGATTGCGCTCGCCGGCCCGCATGTCATGAGTCTTCTCACCGTCATGCTGGACGACCCGACCGGCTACGGACGCATCATCCGTGACCGGCGCGGCCAGGTGCGGGGCATCGTCGAGCAGAAGGATGCTAACAAAATGCAGTTGAAGATCCGCGAAGGCAACACCGGCGTGCTGGCGGTGCGCGCCGGCCTGTTGCGCCGCTGGCTCGGCAAGCTGCGCAGCAACAACGCCCAGGGTGAGTACTACCTGACCGACGTCGTCGCCATGGCCGTCAAAGACAAGATCAGGATCGTGCCCCTGCTTGCGCCCACGATGGGCGAAGTGCTGGGCGTCAATGACAAGGTGCAGCTCGCGGAACTCGAGGCGCTGTACCGCGTGCAGCAGGCGCGCGAGCTGATGCTGGCGGGCGTCACGCTGCACGATCCCGCGCGCATCGATGTGCGCGGCGAAGTCACCGCCGGCCGCGATGTCGAGCTGGACGTCAACGTGGTGTTGCTCGGGCGCGTGGTGTTAGGGGACCGGGTGCGGATCGGCGCCAACTGCGTGATCCGCGACAGTTCCATCGGCGCCGACACCATCGTGCAGCCCAATTGCGTGATCGAGCATGCCGAAGTGGGCGAGCGCTGCCAGGTTGGCCCGTTCTCGCGGCTGCGGCCGCAGGCCAGGCTGCACGGCGATGTGCACATCGGCAATTTCGTCGAGATCAAGAAATCTGAAATCGGCGCTGGCAGCAAGGCCAACCATCTCAGCTATATCGGCGATGCGGTCGTCGGCCGCAACGTCAACTTCGGCGCCGGCACCATCACCTGCAACTACGACGGTGCTAACAAGTGGGTGACCACCGTCGAAGACGATGTGCATACCGGTTCCGATACCATGCTGGTGGCCCCGATCCGCCTCGGCAAAGGATCCACCACCGGCGCCGGGTCAACCATTACCAAGGACGTGGCCGCAGGTGAGCTTGCCGTCGCGCGCGCCAAACAGCTCGCCGTCCCGGGCTGGAAGCGGCCGGTCAAGCAAAAAATGTGAGCGCGCTGCGGCGGGCGAGGCAGCCGCCTCTCAACCAAAAGACCCGGGTCACGGATCCTTAAGTCAAACCGCGGGTCCGGACCCCGTTTTCTGGCAAAATACCGCCCCCCTGAGTGCCCGCTCAGCTTGCTAGTCTGGAATCTCTGCCATGTGTGGAATCGTCGGCGCCGTCGCGGAACGCAACATCGTCCCCATCCTGATGGAGGGCCTGCGCCGGCTGGAGTACCGCGGCTACGACTCGGCCGGTGTCGCGGTGCTGAATGACACCAACAAGCTCAAGCGGGTTCGTACCGTCGGCAAGGTCAAGGCGCTGCAGGATGCGCTTGATCAGTCACCCACCAGCGGCAAGCTGGGCATCGCACACACCCGCTGGGCCACGCACGGCGTGCCGAGCGAGCGCAACGCGCACCCGCATATTTCACAGGATGGCATCGCCATCGTCCACAACGGCATCATCGAAAATCACGAAGAGCTGCGCGCCGAGCTGACAAAGCAGGGCTACAAGTTCACTTCCGAGACCGATACGGAAGTCATCGCACATCGCATTCATCATCATCTCAAGACGCAGAAAGACCTGTTCAAGGCGGTGCGCGCCACGGTCGCGGAACTGGAAGGCGCTTACGCGCTGGCGGTGGTCAGCGAGCACGATCCGGAACGCATCATTCTCGCGCGCGAAGGTTGCCCGGTCGTCATCGGTCTGGGCGTGGACGAAAATTTTGTCGCCTCCGACGTGTCAGCGTTGTTGCCGGTCACACGCCGTTTCATGTTTCTGGAAGAAGGCGATGTCGCGGATGTTGGGCGCCGCAGCGTCAAGGTGCTGGATCGCGAAGGCAATGTTGCGGAACGGCCAATCCGCGATAGCGAACTGTCGGCAGATTCCGCCGAGAAGGGCCAGTACCGCCACTTCATGCTGAAGGAGATTTACGAGCAGCCGCGCGCCATTGCCGACACGCTGCAGGAGCGCGTCGCGAACGGCCGTTTGCTGGAGCAGGCCTTTGGTCCCGCGGCAAGCGCCATTTTTGCGCGCACCGAGCATGTGCAGATCGTCGCCTGTGGCACGAGCTTTCATGCCGGTTCGATCGCGCGCTACATGATCGAGCAGATCTGCCGGATTCCCTGCGCGGTCGAGATTGCGAGCGAGTACCGTTATCGCAGTCCCGTGGTGCCGAAAAACTCGCTGTTTGTGACCATTTCGCAGTCCGGCGAAACGGCGGACACGCTCGCCGCGCTGCGGCTCGCGAAGGCAGGCGGCTACGCCGGCTCGCTGGCCATCTGCAATGTTCCCGAGAGCTCGCTGGTACGGGAATCCGAACTGGTGATGCTGACGCGCGCCGGTCCTGAAATCGGCGTGGCTTCCACCAAGGCGTTCACGACCCAGCTCGTGGCGCTGTCGATGCTGGTCATCGCGCTCGCCAAGCATCATGGCGCGGACGCCGAGCGCGAACGCGGCCTGGTGCAGCGCCTGATCGAACTGCCCGGCATGATGGAAAAGACCCTGACGCTCGATCCGGTCATTCACAAGCTCGCCGAGCGCTTTGCCGATAAGCAGCATGCCCTGTTCCTCGGCCGCGGTGCGCTGCACCCGATCGCCATGGAAGGCGCGCTCAAGCTCAAGGAAATTTCCTACATTCACGCCGAGGCCTACGCGGCCGGCGAGCTCAAGCACGGCCCGCTGGCGCTGGTTGACGAGGACATGCCCGTCATCACCGTCGCACCTAACAACGACCTGCTCGAGAAATTGAAATCCAACCTGATGGAAGTACGCGCGCGCGGCGGCGAGTTGATCGTGTTCGCGGATCCGGAGTCGGGCTTCGAGCCCTCGGACGGCGTCACGGTGATCCAGATGCCGCGCCACGTCAGCTATTTCCAGGCGCCGGTGGTCTATTCGATCCCGATGCAATTGCTCGCATATCACGTCGCCATCCTCAAGGGCACGGATGTCGATCAACCGCGCAACCTGGCCAAGAGCGTAACGGTCGAGTAGCCGGGTTCCGGCTGCGCACATGGACGCGTTTCTGGTCTCGACCGGCGTCGTGGCGCTTGCCGAAATCGGCGACAAGACGCAGCTGCTCGCATTCATTCTCGCGGCCCGTTTCAAGGCGCCGTTGCTGATCATCGCCGGCATTTTGTCAGCAACCATCGTCAATCACGGGCTTGCCGGCGCGCTCGGCGCATGGATTACCAGCACCGTGAGTCCCGGCGTGTTGCGCTGGATCCTGGGGCTGTCCTTCATCGGCATGGCGGTCTGGACGCTGATCCCCGACAAGATCGAGGCGGAGGAGACCCAGGTTGCGAAGCAACTGGGCGTTTTCGGCGCCACGCTGGTGACGTTCTTTCTCGCCGAAATGGGCGACAAGACGCAGCTGGCGACGATTGCGCTCGCGGCGCATTACGCCGCGCCGGTGGTGGTCGTCATCGGCACGACGTTAGGCATGCTGATCGCCGACGTCCCGGCCGTGTTCATTGGCAACAGGTTCGCGGCGGCGATCCCGATGAAGCTCGTGCACAC
>JAYUGT010000214.1:0-9286 GCA_043738315.1 Gammaproteobacteria bacterium | reverse complement strand
GCGAGCGCGTACCGTACACCGTGCGGTTCACGTAGTTGCCGTTAGGCAGCACGACGTCGTCGGACGTATAGCGCTGATTGGGCGGAACAGACGGCGAGACGCCCGGCAGCAACTGCAGCGAATCGTTGCTGCTGTCCGCGTAGGACAACGAGAACACGGCATCGAACTTGTCGCTGCCCATGTAGTGCAGCTTGGTGCGCGCGGCCAGATTTTCTTCATCGCCGACATGCTTGCCGGTGATGGCATTGGTGACCTGCCCGCCCCTGCGGTTCATCTGGGCCGAAAACGACGCGGCCCAGTTATCGTTTAGCTTGCCGCCGGTGCTGAGGCTCGCAATGTACTGCCCCCAGTTGCCGGCGCCGCCCTTGACTTCAAACCAGGCGTTGTCGGCGTTAGGTGTGCGCGACATGAACTTGATCGCGCCCGCGAGCGTGTTGCGGCCGTACAGCGTGCCCTGCGGGCCACGCAACACTTCGACGCGCTCGATGTCGGCCAGCGTGATGTTGTTGCCATTGAGTCGCGCGAGGTACACATCGTCAACATAAATGCCGAACGGCGACTCGGCGACCACCAGCGACGCATCCTGCTGCAGCGAGCCGCGCAGCGAGGGCGAGATGTTGGTGGGCGAGGTGATGTTGTTGCTCATGCGCAGGCTGGGCACGTAGCGCTGCAGATCGCGCGCTTCCGTAACCTGGCGCTGTTCCAGCGCGGTTTCGCTCAATGCGGTCACGGAAATCGGCACGATCTGCAGCGATTCTTCCTTGCGCGCGGCCGTGACGGTGACTTCTTCCAATACGCCTTCGCCGCCCTTGCCCGACTGCGCCATGCCGACGCCCGGCAGCAAAGCCAGACCTGAAGCAAATGCCAACCAATTCTTGCGATCCATTGCGTAAACCCCCGTTAAATGTCCGAATACCCGGCTGCGCCAAGCCGGCGCGAAAACTAACCCATCCGCAGCTCGAAAGGTTGCTACTCTAAATTATCTCCTCGGAGTGGTCATCGTTTGTCGCGTAGATACAACAAACGTTAGAATGATCAGAGTGAAACAGGCCAGAACGTGACCCACCCTTCCGACAAATCCAGCGTCGACTTCGGCTACCAAAAAGTCCCCCCCGAAGAGAAACAGCGCCGCGTCCGCGGCGTGTTCGATTCCGTAGCCGGCAATTACGACCTGATGAACGACCTGATGTCCGGGGGCCTGCACCGGGTCTGGAAGGCGTTCGCCCTCTCGCTGACGAATCTGCGTCCCGGACAGCTGGCATTGGATGTCGCCGGCGGCACGGGCGATCTCGCTCTTGGCATGAGCAAGCAGGTCGGTGAGCGCGGCCTGGTCATTCTTTCCGACATCAATTCCGAAATGTTAGGCCGGGGACGTGATCGCCTGATCGACGCGGGTGTCGTGCGCGGCGTGGACTTCGTGCTGGCTGACGCCGAAAGGCTGCCGTTCGCGCCCGGGACTTTCGACTGCGTGACCATCGGTTTCGGCCTGCGCAACGTCACCGACAAGCCGGCGGCGCTGAGCGCCATGCAAAAGGTACTGAAGCCCGGCGGGCAGTTGCTGGTGCTGGAATTTTCCAAGCCAACCTCGCCACTGCTGTCCAGGATCTATGATGGCTATTCGTTCGGGATCCTGCCGCGCCTCGGCAAACTGGTGGCGCACGACGAGGACTCGTACCGTTACCTCGCCGAATCCATCCGCATGCACCCCGACCAGGACACATTGTTAGGTATGCTGCGCGCGGCCGGACTCGAGGATTGCCGCTATCACAACCTGCTCGGCGGCATCGTCGCGGTGCACCGCGGCTATCGATACTGAACGGCGCGCATGATTACCGAGATGTTTGAAAATATGCTGAACCGCAACCTCGCTGCGTCTCCGGCCGCGCGCGAACTGTGCGCGGCGCTGCGCGGCCAGCGCCTGGCGATTTACGCCGAGGCGGTCGGTTACGACGTGGCAGTGGAATCGGTCGGCGATTCGCTGAAACTCACGCGGCCGGCGCCGGACGAGTCGGCTGCGCAGGTGCGCGGCACGCCGCTCAGTTTGTTAGCACTGGCGGGTCCGGAACCGGAGAATGCGATTCGCCGCGGCGCGGTCCATATCGGCGGCGATGCCGAAATCGCACAGCAATACCAGAAACTGCTGCAGCTGCTGCGCCCGGATTTCGTGGAGGAATTGTCGCGACTGATCGGCGACGCGCCGGCGCATCGCCTGTCGGGGCTCGCGCAGGCCGCCGCCGGCTACGGCCGCCGCGTGGCCGAGACCGCGATGCAGAACACGGTTGAGTATCTGGCTTACGAAAAAGCCGTGCTGGTGCCGCGCGCAGAAGCCGAGGCGCTGTTCCGCGACATCGAACAATTGCGGGACGATGCGGCGCGAATCGCATCACGCCTGACGGAACTGGAATCGGCGCCGTGAAGATACGCGTCGCGGTGCGGATGATGGAGATCCAGCGCGTGCTGGTCCGGCACGGCCTGGACGAATTCGTGCGCGAAACGCATCTATGGCGGCCGCTGCGTTTCGTTTTCCTGCTCTCGCCCTGGACCTGGTTTGAACGTCGCAAGCCGGCGCCGCGCGGCGAACGCCTGCGGCTGGCGCTGCAGGAACTCGGCCCCATCTTCGTCAAGTTCGGCCAGGCCGTTTCCACGCGCCGCGACCTGCTGCCACTGGACATCGCCGACGAACTCGCGAAGCTGCAGGACGCCGTGCCGCCGTTCCCGGGAGCGCAAGCCCGCGGCCTCATCGAAACCGCGTTAGGTCATTCGGTCACGACGCTGTTTCGTGCGTTCGACGAAACACCGCTGGCCGCGGCGTCGATCGCGCAGGTGCATGCGGCGACCATGCTCGATGGCACCGATGTCGTGGTCAAGGTATTGCGCCCGGGCATGCACCAAGTCATCACCCGGGATCTCGAGGTGATGCATGAACTGGCGCGCATCGCGTACCGCAACTCCGCGACCGCGCGCCGCCTGCGCGTGACGGAAATCGTGAACGATTACGAGAAAACCATTCTCGATGAACTCGACCTGATGCGGGAAGCGGCCAATGCCTCGCAACTGCGCCGCAACTTCGCCGGCGATGATTCGCTGTATGTGCCCGATGTGTTCTGGGACCTGTGCCGCGTCAACGTGATGGTCATGGAACGGATCCGCGGCGTGCCAATCAGCGACATGGCGCGGCTGCGCGAACTCGGCACCAACATCCCCATGCTGGCGGAGAACGGCGTCAAGATTTTCTTCACGCAGGTGTTCCGCCACAATTTCTTCCACGCCGACATGCACCCGGGCAACATTTTCGTGCTGGTCGACGATCCGGCGAGGCCGCGTTACGCGGCGGTCGACTTTGGCATTGTCGGCACGCTGGACGTGCGCGACCAGAAATACCTGGCGGAGAACTTCCTGGCGGTCTTTGACCGTGACTACCGGCGCGTCGCGACGCTGCACCTGGAGTCCGGCTGGGTACCGGCTAACACACGCATCGATGAAATGGAGTCCGCAATCCGCACCGTGTGCGAGCCGATCTTCAACAAGCCGCTGAAGGAAATATCCTTCGGCCAGATCCTGCTGCGGCTGTTTGCGATCTCGCGGCGCTTCAACATGGAGATCCAGCCGCAACTGGTGCTGCTGCAGAAGACCCTGCTCAATGTCGAAGGACTTGGGCGGCAGCTGTACGACGAACTCGACATCTGGAAGACGGCGACGCCGATCCTGCGCGAGTGGATGCGCGAGCGCGTCAGCGGCGCCACGGTCATTGACAGCCTGCGTACGCAGCTGCCGGAAGTCCTGGACGCGGTGCGGGCGCTGCCGCCGCTGCTGAAAGGCGCCGTGCAGCAGGCGCAGGACGGTACGCTGCGCCTGCGCGTCGAAGCGGCGAACATTGATTCCCTGGAGCAGACCATCCGCGACACCAACCGCCGGCGCGACGGCATCACCATTGCCGCGGCCCTGTTGTTAGGCGCGATCATCTGGCAGGCTGTCGGTGCGCAGCCGGCCTGGGCGGGCTGGGTGTCAGGAGCCCTGGGCGTATTGCAGCTGATACGCACCTGGTGGCGGAGCTAGCGACCCGGGTCCTTGTCCTGGCACAGCTGCAGGACGGTGGTGTCGCCCGACAGCCCGGTCAGGTCGGCGACCCGCCAGCCATCGAGGCCCTGGCGCTCCGGCCCCAGCGCCGGACCCGACGCCAGCGCCGCATCGAGATCATCGACCGCAAACGACAGCAGAAACACCCCTTCGCCATGACGGCTCAGGCGCTGGCCGATTGGATTTGCGAGGTCGAGCGGTTGCACGAGTACCAGCCAGGTGGCGCCGAGCCGGGCGCGTCGCGTAACGACCCCGCGCTCGCGCAAGGCCTGTTCCGGCTCGAATTCCAGCCCGAGTTCGCGGGTGAACCGCGCCGCTGCTTCGCCGAGATCGCGAACCAGGTAGTTGACATGGTGGATCGAGCTAACGCGCGACATGTCGCTCAGCGGCGCGCCACAGTATCCAGGCGAGCGCAAAAGACACCAGCATCCACAGCTTTATCCATAACAGGTGATGGCTTATCAGCGGCGCCGCCACGCCCATCGCAAACGCACCTAACAAGAGCGACATGAACACCTGCACCGATGACACCGAACCGCGGGTGTCCGGAAACAGGTCCAGCATCCGCAGCGTCAGCGCCGGGGCGGAAATCTGCACGCCGACCGCGCAGACTGCCAGCAGCAGTTGTTGCGCGAGGATGGGCGGAGATTCCATCGCCGCGTGCATGACGGCCGCCAGCAGCGCGCCCCCGAGGCTGACAGTCAGGCCGATACGGAGCTGCTTCTTGGAGGTGTGGCGTCCGGCCATGCGCCCCGACATGAAAGCGCCCAGCATGAAGCCACCCACGAGCGGCAGGAACAGCCAGATGAACTGGGTCTCGCGCAGGTGCCAGTGGTCGAGCACGATGACCGGCGCGGCACCGATGATGATCATCATCGCGCCGTGCGTGAAGGCGTTGGCAAGCGCGAGCCACTGGAACTCACGGTGAATGGCTACGTCCCAGGCAGCTGTAAAAAGAGCCACCGGATGGAATTCCAGGCGCTTTTCCCGGGGATGCGACTCGGCGAGCATCGAGTAGCAGGCCCACAGGATGACCAGGCCTAACAAAGTCATGAATCCGAAAACCGCGCGCCAATCGGCGACGGTCTGGATCCAGCCGCCGATCACCGGCGCGACCGCGGGGGCAAAGGTGAACAGCATGGTGACCACGCTCATCATGCGCTGCGCCGCCGGGCCGTCATACAGGTCGCGGATCACGGCGCGCGACACCGCCATGCCTGCGCCGCCGGTCATGCCCTGCGCGGCGCGAAACACCAGCAAGGTCGCGAAATTCGGCGCAAAAGTGCAGGCCAGTGAGGCCAGCGTGAACCCGCTGACGCCCAGCAACACGACCCTGCGGCGTCCCAGCGCATCGGACAGCGGTCCGTAGATCAGCGACATCACGGCATAGGGCAGCATGTAGAGCGTCAGCAGCTGCTGCACGCTGAGCGCACTGACATCGAATGCTCGCTGGATCGCGCGAAATGATGGCAGGCAGGTGTCGATCGCGAAGGGGCTCATCATCGACAGGAAAGCTAACAACAGTGCCAGCCCCATCGGCACCCGGGTTGATTGTGGCATCAGCTGGTCGCTGCGACGCGCAAGGCGCGCAGCCAGGCCGCCGGATCTTCGCCCCGCTCCAGCACCTCGACCAGCGCCGAACCGACGATGACGCCATCAGCTAACGGCTGCAGCGTGGCAACCTGTTCCCGCGAGCGAATGCCGAAGCCTGCACACAACGGCACCTTGGCCGCGGCACGCGCACGTCGCAGGTAGTCCGCCGCCTCGGGCGGCAAGTCTGCCGATTTGCCGGTCGTACCCGTCATGGTCACGGCGTACAGGAATCCCTGGCTGGCGGCCGCGACCTGCGCCAGCCGCGCGGGAGTCGTCACCGGCGTCACCATCTGAATCAACGCCAGCCCCGTGGCGCTGAGCGCCTTGCGGAAGTCCTCGCCTTCATCGAATGGCAGGTCCGGGACGATGAAACCGCTGACGCCGGCGGCCGCGGCATCGCGGGCCAGCGCATCGAGGCCGTAAGCTAACAGAGGATTGAGATAGCTCATCAGCACCAGCGGCGTTGTCGGGCGCTGCATCGCGCTCAACTCCCGCAGGATCCAGCGCAGGGTGACACCCTGCTTCAGCGCCGCTTCGCTGGAGCGCTGGATCGTGACGCCGTCAGCCATGGGGTCCGTGAACGGTACGCCGATTTCCACCACGTCTGCGCCCGAGGCAACCGCGGTCAGGTGCTCGCGGAACTTCGCAGCCGAAGGGTAGCCTGCGGTCAGGAAGGCCACGATGGCCGGGCCTTGCTTGTCAGCAGCGCGAATCGCCGCGGAGATCTGCTCGGCGGGTGTCATCTCAACCTGCCTTGCCGGCTTTGGCAGCCATGCGCGGAATCAGGGTCTTCTGCAACGTAGGCATGTCCTTGTCACCGCGTCCGGAGAGGCAGATCAGGATCCGTTTGCCCGGATGCGCCTTGGCCCAGCGGCGCGCGCCGACCAGCGCATGCGCGGTTTCCAGCGCAGGAATAATGCCTTCCAGCCGACAGCATTCTTCGACCGCATCGAGAGTTTCGTCGTCTGACGCACTTTCGTAATGCACGCGGCCCAGGTGGCTCAGCAACGAGTGCTCCGGGCCGATGCCAGGGTAGTCGAGGCCCGCGGAAATCGAATGCGTTTCCTGGATCTGTCCTTCGGCATCCTGCAACAGCAGCGAATAGCTGCCCTGCAGCACGCCGGGACGGCCGTAGGAAATGGTCGCGGAATTCTGCCCGAGACCGGAGCCGTGCCCGCCCGCCTCGATCCCTAACAATTGCACCGACGTGTCAGGCACGAAGGGATAGAACATGCCGATCGAATTGGAGCCGCCGCCGACACAGGCTATGACCACATCCGGCAGTCCACCGGTCGCGGTCTTGAACTGCGCGCGCGCTTCGCGGCCGATGATCGACTGCAGGTTACGCACCAGCAGCGGGTATGGGTGCGGTCCGACCGCGGAACCTAACAGATAATACGTATGCGTGGGATCGGAGACCCAGTCGCGCAGCGCCTCGTCGATCGCGGCGCGCAGCGTCTGATCGCCGCCGGTCACCGGCACCACGTTTGCGCCCAGCAATTTCATGCGATCGACATTCGGCGACTGGCGCTCGGTGTCGATGACGCCCATGTACACGGTGCATGGCATGCCGAGGCGCGCGCAGGCAGCCGCGGTTGCCACGCCGTGCTGGCCCGCGCCGGTTTCCGCGACGATGCGGCGCGCGCCGAGGCGGTGCGCCAGCAGGGCCTGGCCGATCGCGTTGTTGATCTTGTGCGCGCCGGTGTGCGCAAGATCCTCGCGCTTGAGCCAGACCTGCGCGCCCCAGACGGCGCCCATGCGTGGCGCCGGCGTCAGCGCCGTGGGCCTGCCAACCCAGTTGGCCAGCTGGTCTTGCAGCGCCTGCTGAAAATCCGCGCGTGGCAGATGCTCCTTCATGCCGGCCTCGAGGCGTTCCAGCGCGGGAATCAGGGTCTCCGGCACATAACGACCGCCAAAAGGACCAAAGCGCCCGCGCGCATCCGGCAATTGGCCCGCAATTTCACTGGCTAACAATTCAGCACTCATCCCGGCAACTCCTTGAAGGCCGCACGAGCGGCCCGGACAAACTCAAAAATCTTCTGCGGCGATTTTACGCCCGGCGAATCCTCAACGCCGCTCGATACGTCGACACCCCAGGGCCGCACGCTGGCGATCGCATCCGCCACGTTACCCGCATGCAGGCCGCCAGCTAACACCAGGCGCGAGCTGCGCGCCAGGCGCGCCGCGGCCGGCCAGTCGGCGACCCGGCCGGTGCCACTGCGCGCACCTTCGTAAAGCAGGAGTTCCGGTACTGTATCAGGCAGCGGTTGATCGCCGCGGAATACGGGCAGGGCCTCGCAGCCTAACGGTTCCGGCAGCTTCGCAAAATCATGCTGGTCCGTCTGCAGGATGTCGGGCCGGAACTCGGCGGCCACGACGCTCCACAGTGCAGGCGCCGGGTGCAGTGTCACCGCCACCAGGCGCGCTTTGCCGCGCGCCGGTTCGGCAAGCCGGGCCGCGCCCGCGGGTTGCAGCTGACGCGCCGAAGGCGCAAACACAAAGCCGATGGCATCGGCGCCGGCCTCGAGTGCCGCAGCCACCGCCTCGCTACTGGTCATGCCACAGACCTTGATCCACATCAGGCCGCCCGCGCCGCGCGGCCGGCCCGCAGCATGGCCTGGACCAGATCACCGGGGTCGCCGCCCTGCATCAGGGCACTGCCCACCAGCGCGAGATCGTAGCCGGCGGCCGCAACCCTGGCGGCGTCCGCCGCGGTCGTGACACCGCTCTCCGCCACGCGCTGCACGTGGCCCGGCAGCCTCGGCGCAAGCTCCAGCAGGCGTGGCGGCACGATCTGCAGCGTAGTCAGGTCGCGACAATTGACACCTAACAAAAGCGGCCCGCGTGCAGCGCCGCGCGCATCGATCAGGCGCGCAGCGAGTTCGATGTCCGCTTCGTCGAAGGCCTCCAGCAGTACGAACAGCTGCTGCTCCAGCGCGCAGTCGACCAGGGCTTCGAGCTCGGCGAGCGGCAGCATGCGCACGATGACCAGCACGCCGCCGGCGCCGGCCACCCGGGCTTCCAGCACCTGATACGGATCGGCCAGAAAGTCCTTGCGCATCGCCGGCACCGGCAGGACTCGCGCCGCCTGCTCGAGATGCGCCATCGAGCCGTCGAACCGCGTCGGCTCTGTTAGCACGGAGACCGCCGCCGCGCCCGCGGCCGCATACTGCCGGACCCGCATGCCGATATCTTCGGATCCGGCATCCCTGAGCTGACCGACCGCCGGCGAGCGCAGCTTGAGCTCCGCGATCAGGTCGAAGCGCTGCGCCGACAGCTGCAGCGGCAAGGGCGCGGGCATGGCGGCCGCCAGGCGCCGAAGTTCCGCTTCGCTGCGCAGCTCGCGCGCACGCCGCACGCGCAGACGACTGCCCGCCGCCATGTCAGCGAGGAAGTCCGGCACCACAACCTGGCTCATGGCGCAGGCCCCCGGCGGAACTCCGCCAGCCGTTGCAGCAGGTCACGAGCGGCGCCTGTGTCGATGGCCTGAGCCGCCAGCGCTACCGCTTCCCGCGGCGCGGGCGCACGCCCGGTAACCTCAAGGGCCAGCGCGCAACCTAACAGCACGGCATGGCGATGCGCGCCGCGATCCGCGCCAGTCAGGACCGCGCGCAAT
>JAYUGT010000213.1:0-9316 GCA_043738315.1 Gammaproteobacteria bacterium | reverse complement strand
AGCTCTATTAATTCCGACTTGGTCATGCCGCGGATCCCGAAAACAGCCGTTAGCTTCTATCAGTCCTGGTCGCGATCGCCGCCGCCGATCTTCGCCTTCAGCAGGTCGCCGAGACTTGTGCCGCTGCTGCCCGCGCCCTGCTCAGAACGGTAGTTCTGGACGGCTTCGGCTTCTTCGTGCACTTCACGCGCCTTGACTGACAGCGAAATCGAACGACTCTTGCGATCAACTCCGACGAACTTGGCCTCGATCTCGTCGCCAACCTTGAGAATGGTGCGCGCATCTTCGATGCGGTCACGCGCCAGCTCGGAAGACCGCAACTGGCCTTCGATGCCATTGCCCAGGTCGACGATCGCACCGCGTGCGTCCACTTCCTTGACGATACCCCGGACAATGCTGCCCTTCGGATTGTCGCCGACGTAGCTCGAGAACGGGTCCTTGGCGAGCTGCTTGACGCCGAGCGAAATGCGCTCGCGCTCCGGATCGATCGACAGCACCATCGCTTCGACCTGCTGACCCTTCTGGTAGCCGCGCACCGCTTCTTCGCCAGGCACATCCCAGGAGATATCCGACATGTGCACGAGGCCATCGATGTTGCCCGACAGGCCGATGAACAGGCCAAAGTCGGTGATTGATTTGATCTGGCCACTGACCTTGTCGCCGCGGTTGTAGTTCTCGGCGAACTCTTTCCACGGATTCGGCACGCACTGCTTGAGGCCGAGACTGATGCGGCGACGCTCTTCATCGCAATCCAGCACCATGACCTCGACTTCCTGGCCCGAGTTAACGACCTTGGCCGGGTTGACGTTCTTGTTGGTCCAGTCCATTTCCGATACGTGCACCAGGCCCTCGACGCCATCTTCGATTTCCACGAAGGCGCCGTAGTCAGCGATGTTGGTGACCTTGCCGAACACTCGCGTGTTAGGCGGATAACGGCGCGCGATGTTTTCCCAGGGATCGGCGCCCAGCTGCTTGAGGCCAAGGCTGACGCGCGAACGTTCGCGGTCAAACTTGAGGATGCGCACTTCGACCTCGTCGCCCACCTTGACGACTTCCGACGGGTGCTTGACGCGTTTCCACGCCATGTCGGTGATGTGCAGCAAGCCATCGATGCCGCCGAGGTCGACGAACGCGCCGTAGTCCGTAAGATTCTTGACCGTGCCACGAACGACCGAGCCCTCGGCCAGGTTGTCCATCAGCGCGCTGCGCTCGGCGGAGAATTCCTGCTCGACGACCGCACGACGCGACACGACGACGTTGTTGCGCTTCTGATCGAGCTTGATGACCTTGAACTCGAGCGACTTGCCTTCGAGATAGGCGGTGTCACGCACCGGGCGGACATCGACCAGCGAACCCGGCAGGAACGCGCGCACATGGTCGATTTCGACCGTGAAGCCGCCCTTGACGCGACCGGTGATGGTGCCGACCACGATTTCTGAATTCGTGAATGCGCCTTCGAGGCGGGTCCAAGTGCGGGCGCGCTTGGCTTTCTCGCGCGACAGGCGGGTCTCGCCGGTGCCGTCTTCAACTGCATCCAGTGCGACTTCAACGCGGTCGCCGGGTTTGACTTCAATTTCGCCGCGTTCGTTCTTGAACTGTTCGACCGGAATGACAGCTTCCGATTTCAGTCCGACGTTGACGACGACCATGTCCGAATTGACCTCGATAACGAGGCCTTCGAGGATCATGCCGGGGCGAATACGTTGATTGGCAAGGCTCTGTTCGAAGAGCTGGGCAAAAGATTCAGTCATTTTGAGGTTGGTTGCTTAGACGGCAAAGATGCCGGTAATTTTTTGGTAGGGCTGCCAGCCGACATCGTGTCAGCCAGAGGCGGGTTAAAACACGACCCTCACCGTCCTGGCAAAGGCCACCTGTCGACCGGGCGCGGGAAGCTAACGCCAGAGTTGGCGTTCGCGCCCCAAAGCCATGACTCTCGCGATGACCGCTTCTATGCCGAGGCCCGTGGAATCGAGGACTACAGCATCGTCGGCCGGCCGCAAAGGCGAAACCGCACGTGTTGTGTCACGCTGGTCCCGCTCGGCGATCTCCCGCGAAAGGGCGGCAAGACTAGCAGCGAATCCCTTGTCTTTCAACTGCTTATAGCGCCTCAGGGCCCGTTCTTCGGCGCTGGCTGTGAGGTAAATCTTAAGCGTGGCCTGGGGAAATATGACCGTACCCATGTCCCGGCCGTCTGCAACCAGGCCGGGCGGTCCGGCAAAGCCCCTCTGTCGCACCACCAGGGCCGCCCGGACCTCGGGCCAAACGGCGACCCGGGACGCCCCCTGACCAGCGGTTTCGCTGCGCAGGGCCTGCGAAACGTCGGCTCCGTTGAGGTGGATCTGCTCGCCTCCGGAGGCGTTAGCGCCGAATTCGACCCGCATGGCAGACGCAATCTGCGCATGTCCAGCGCGATCCTCCGGGTCCAGGCCCGCGAGCTGGCCGGCCAGTGCCACCAGCCGATACAGCGCGCCGCTATCGAGCAGCCGCCACCCGAGGCGCCTCGCCACCTCGCGGCTGATCGTCCCCTTGCCGGACCCGGAGGGACCGTCAATGGTCACGATCGGTGCCTGGCCGGTAGCCGGCTTCACAGTCCGATGCCCAGATCGCGCGCCAGGCTGGCGAAGCCCGGAAACGACGTGGCGACGTTCGCCACGTCGTCTATTTCTATGGCAGCAGACGCCGCCAGACTGGCGACCGCGAACGACATCGCGATGCGATGGTCGCCGTGGCTGTCGACCCGGCCACCGGAAAACACCGCAGCGCCGGGGCTGGCCGCTGCCCGGCCCGCGAGCCACATGCCATCAGCTAACAACTCGTGCGGCACCTTGAGGTTCGAGAGTCCCTCGGACATCACGGCCAGGCGATCGCTTTCCTTGACCCGCAACTCCTCGGCACCGCGCAGGGTTGAAGCGCCTTCGGCGCAGGCCGCGGCAATAAAGAACACCGGAAATTCATCGATGGCCAGCGGCACGAGATCGACCGGCACCGCGATGCCCCGCAGCGGCGCCGGCTTCACCACCAGGTCCGCGACCGGTTCGCCGCCGATATCGCGCCGGTTCTGGATCCGTATGTCCGCGCCCATTTTGAGCAGGATGTCGAGCAGGCCGGTGCGCGTCGGGTTGACGCCGACATTGCGGATCGCCAACTCTCCGCGCCCCGCAATGCTGCCCGCCACCAGGAAGAACGCTGCGGAAGAAAAATCGCCCGGCACCGTGATCTCGGTCGCACGCAGAATCTGGCCACCCTCCAGCGCCACGCTCGCCCCCTGCCGCAGCACTTCGACGCCGAAGGCCGCGAACATGCGCTCGGTGTGATCGCGCGTCGGCGCCGGCTCGCGCACTCGGGTGCGGCCATGCGCATACAGGGCGGCTAACAGCACGGCCGATTTGACCTGGGCGCTGGCGACCGGCATGTCGAAATCGATGGCCTGCAGGGCCTGGACGCCGCGAATTCGCACCGGCGGCCGGCCATCCGCGGTGTCGATGCGCGCGCCCATGCGGCGCAACGGTGCCGCCACACGTTCCATCGGCCGCTTCATCAACGACGCGTCGCCGACCAGCACGCTGTCGAAGGAACGCGCTGCCAGCAGCCCCATCATGAGCCGCAGCGCCGTCCCTGAATTGCGCATGTCGAGTGGCGCGGCGGCAGCCTGCCAGGCCTCGGCGCCCGCGCCATGAATACGGACGCGGCCCTGGTCCGGGCCTTCGATGCGGACGCCCATCGCGCGCAGCGCCGCCAGGGTCGCGAGGCAATCCTCGCCGGCCAGGAAATCGCGCACATCAGTCACGCCTTCAGCGCAACCACCTAACATCAAGGCGCGGTGGGAAATCGACTTGTCGCCCGGAACCCTGAAATCGCCGTTCACGGCCGCCGCGGGCTCGACGCTCCAGCGCTGCGGACTCGCGCTGCCGCTCATCGGCCCAAGGACGCCAGCACCCGGGCCAGTCCTGCTAACAAACGTGCGTTCTGCGCCTCCGCGCCGATGGTGATGCGCAGGAAGTCAGGCAGCCCATAGTTGCCGACGGGCCGCACAATGACGCCTTCGCGCAATAAGCCTTGATAGACGGCCATCGCAGCCGGGCCAAATTCCACCAGGAAAAAATTACCCGCGGACGGGATGACCGCGAGCTTGAGTTGCCCAAAGCCCTGCCGTAACTGGGCCGCCCCCGCTGTAACCGTGGCGACGGACTTCGCCAGGTGGGCAGCGTCGTGCCAGGCCGCCGCGGCCGCGGCCTGGCCGATGTGCGACACATTGAAGGCTTGCCGCACCCGGTTCAGCATGTCGGCGATGGCGGGATCGCTGACCGCGTAGCCTATGCGCAATCCCGCCAGGCCAAATGCCTTGGAGAAGGTTCGCACCACAACCAGATTGGGAAACTCGGCCAGCCAGGCAACGCCGTCGCTGCCGCCGCTGTGGCGCGCGTACTCGAAATAGGCTTCGTCCAGCACCACGCCACAATCGGCCGGCACGTTTGCCAGGAAGCGCCGCAGTTCATCGCGCGGCAACAGTGTGCCGGTGGGGTTGTTAGGATTGGCGATAAAGACCAGGCGGGTGGTGGCGTCGATCAGCTGAGCCATTGCTGCGAGGTCGTGGCCCAGCGGCATGGTTGCATGCGCACGCGGCAAGGCCCGCGCGGTGCGCAACTGCGCGCCGGTTGCCGTGACAGCTGTCGGATAGACCGCAAATGCATACTGCGAAACTACCGCCGAGGCGCCTGGTTCAAGAAAAGTCTCGGCCAGCATGACCAGCAGATCGTTGGAGCCATTGCCCAGTGTCAGTTGCGCCGCCCGCACGCCCAGAGAACCTGCCAGCAGGGCCTTCAGTTCAAAGCCACCGCCATCCGGGTAGATCCAGGAGTCGGCGGCGGCGCTCTTGATGGCCGCCACCGCACTGGCACTGGGGCCGAGCGGATTCTCGTTCGATGCGAGCTTGATGATGTCGGTCAGGCCGAGTTCGCGCTCGAGCTCGCTGACCGGCTTGCCGGGTTGGTAAGGCGCCAGCGTCCGAACTGCCGCCGTGGCATGCGTGCTGACCGGATTCGTCATGTGATCAGGCGATGGCGCGCGGATAGGAACCTAACACGCGGAACAGCGAGGCGTGTTTCTTGAGCTGCGCCAGCGCACGCGCAACTTTCGGTTCATCCACGTGCCCTTCCAGGTCAATGAAAAACACGTAGTCCCATTTGCGTTTTCGCGATGGCCGCGATTCGATGCGCGTCAAACTGAGGCCCGCGTGCGCCAGCGGCGACAGCAGGCGATGCAGGGCGCCGGGCGCATCGGTGCGGGCGGCTGACACCAGCAAGGTGGTGCGATCGGTGCCGCTGGCGGCAAAAAGCTTGCGGCCAATGACAAAGAAACGGGTGGAATTATCGGCCCGATCCTCGATTTCGCGAGCTAACAAATTGAGGTCGTAGACCTCGGCCGCGGTGTCGCCGGCGATCGCCGCCGTGCCAGCCTCGTCGCGCGCGCGGCGCGCCGCCTCGGCATTGCTGGCGACCGGGATCTGCTCGATGCCCAGCAGGTGCTCATGCAGCCAGCCGCGGCACTGCGCCAGCGATTGCGGGTGCGAGCAAACGCGCTTGACGCCTTCGAGGCCCGCCATCTTGCCCATCAGGAACTGATGAATCCGCAGTTCCACTTCGCCGCAGATCTTGAGCGGCGAGGTCAGAAAGCGATCGAGCGTATTGTTGACCGTGCCTTCAGTGGAATTCTCGATCGGCACAACGCCAAAGTCGGCATGACCCGATTCCACTTCGTGAAACACTTCATCGATCGACGACAGCGGCAACGCGTGCACCGAATGCCCGAAATGCCTGAGCACGGCGGCCTGCGTGAACGTGCCTTCCGGCCCGAGATAACCGACTTTCAGCGGTTCTTCCTGCGCCAGGCACGCCGACATGATCTCGCGGAACAGCCGCAGGATTTCCTCGTCCCGCAAGCCGCCCTGCTGCGACTTGTTGCGCGCCAGCGCCAGTCGCAGGACTTCGGATTCGCGCTCCGGCCGGTAAAAATCGACGTTAATGCTGTCCTTCAGCTTGGCCTGCCCGGCCGCGCGCGCCAGCGCCGCACGCTCGTTGATCAGGCGATGCAGTTCGGCATCGACCGCATCGATGCGCGCGCGAAAATTCTGCAGACTCGACGGCGCCGCAGCGCCCGCCGGCTTCGATCTTTTCTTAACGGGCTTTCTTGCGCGCGTCGCCATCCAGATCGCTCAGCCGCGATCCGGCTGGCCCTGGACCACCCGGGCCGCCAGCACGCCATCGATGGCACGCAATTTTGCCAGCAATTCCGCGGAGATCCCGCCTTCGGCGTCGATCAGGGTGTAGGCGAGCCCGCCGCGCGACTTGTTCAGAAGCTCTGCGATATTGAGTCCTGCAGCCGCAAGACAGGTCGATATCTGGCCGACCATGTTAGGCACGTTGCTGTTCGCGATCGCGAGGCGCGTCGTTTCGGGGGCGCGCGGCAATACCGCTTCCGGAAAGTTGACGCTGTTGCGAACGTTGCCGTTTTCCAGGTAGTCGCGCACCGTATCGGCGACCATGACCGCGCAATTTTCCTCGGCCTCGTTGGTCGACGCGCCGAGATGCGGCAGCGTTATGACCTTGGCATGATCCTTGAGCGCATTCGACGGGAAATCGCAGACATAGGCGTGCAGGCGCCCGGCATCCAGCGCGGCAACGATCGCGGCATCATTCACGATAGGCGCGCGAGAGAAATTGAGCACTACGCCATGCTTGCGCAGCAACTTGAGCCGCGCCTCATTGACCAGGCCGCGGGTTGAATCCATCAGCGGCACATGCACGGTTACCATGTCGCTTCGCGCAAACAAATCATCCAGCGACAACGCCTGCTCGACACTCGATGACAGCTGCCAGGCGCGCTGCACCGTGATCTGTGGATCGTAGCCTAGTACCTTCATGCCGAGTTTTTCCGCCGAGTTGGCCACTTCCACGCCAATGGCGCCCAGGCCAATCACGCCGAGCGTGCGGCCCGGCAGTTCAAAGCCGACGAAATTCTTCTTACCCTTCTCAGTCTGCTCATCGATGCTCTTGTCATCGCCGCTCAGGCCACGCGCAAAATTCCAGGCCTGGCAGATGTTGCGCGCGGCGATAAACAGGCCGGCTAACACGAGCTCCTTGACCGCATTGGCATTCGCGCCCGGCGCGTTGAACACTGGCACACCACGCTTGGACAGCTCTGCGACCGGAACATTGTTTACCCCGGCACCCGCACGACCGACCGCCAGCACCGAGTCCGGCAACGCCAGCTTGTGCATGTCGGCCGAGCGCACCAGGATTGCATCCGGCCGCGCCAACTCCGAGGCGACGTCAAAACGTTCGCGCGGCAGGCGCTCGAGCCCGCGCACCGAAATATTGTTCAGGGTCTGAATGCGGAAACGACTGTTCGACTCAACCATGGCGGCGTTGGAACTCCTGCATGAACGTGATCAGGGCATCGACACCCTCCTCTGGCATGGCGTTGTAGATGCTGGCGCGCATGCCACCGACCGAGCGATGCCCTTCGAGGTTCGCGAGGCCTGTTTTGTTAGCTTCGGCGAGGAAAGTCTTGTCGAGGTTGGCATCCGGCAGCGTAAAAGGCACATTCATCCACGAGCGGCAGTCTTTCGCGACCGGGTTTTTGTACCAGCCCGAGTTGTCGATCGCGGCATACAGCTTGCCGGCCTTGCGGCCGTTGCGCGCGGCCATCGCGCTCAAGCCGCCCAGCGCCTTCAGCCAGGCGAAGACCAGCCCGGCGAAGTAAAGACCGAAGGTCGGCGGCGTGTTGAGCATCGAGCCGTCTTTGGCCATGGCCGCGTAGTTCCACACCGACGGCGTGTCGGAACGCGCCTTGCCGATGAGATCATCGCGCACGATGACCACGACCAGTCCCGACGGGCCAATGTTCTTCTGCGCACCGGCATAGATCAGGCCAAACTTCGCGACCTCGACCGGTCGCGACAGGATCGTGGACGACATGTCGGCGACCAGCGGCACACCACCGGTTTCCGGCACGTACGGAAATTCCACGCCACCAATGGTTTCGTTAGGCGTGTAGTGCAGGTAGGCGACGCCCGCCTGCGGACGGATGTCTGCCGCCGCCGGCACAGTCGTGTAATTGGTCGCGGCCTGATCGCCACAGACCCGGACCTGGCAGTATTTTTTCGCTTCCGCGATGCCCTTGGCGGACCACTGGCCGGTGTGCACATAGTCGACCGCAGCGCCAGGCGCCGTGAGGTTCATCGGGATGGCCGCGAACTGCCCGGTGGCGCCGCCCTGCAGGAACAGGACTTTGTAGTTGGCCGGCACCGCCAGCAGCTCGCGTAGATCGGCTTCCGCCCGGTCCGCGACCGCGACAAATGCCTTGCTGCGGTGACTGACTTCCATCACCGACATCCCCAGGCCCTGCCAGTCGGTCATTTCCGCGCGGGCCTGCTCCAGAACGGCGAGCGGCAGGGTTGCTGGTCCAGCCGCAAAATTAAATACGCGCAACTTGATCCCCAATTACAAACGCAAAAAACTTCAATGACAACTCACTTTTCTTCGACCAGCTCGTCAGCAGGACCGACACCACTTGCTGGCATGTCATCGTTCGCGAGCGCATCCAGACTCTCCACGCCTGCGAGCCGCTCGCCTTCATCGAGACGAATCAGACGTACGCCCTGAGTGTTGCGGCCGACAATCGAGACATCCGCAACCGGCGTGCGCACCAGCGTGCCCGAGGAACTGATCAGCATGAGTTCCTGCGTCAGCTCCACCTGCAAAGCCGCCACCATCGCGCCGTTTCGCTCCGACGTCTGCAACGCGATCACGCCCTGGCCGCCACGACCCTGCAGTGGAAAATCATCCAGCGGCGTGAGCTTGCCGTAACCGTTTTCCGAGGCCGTCAGAATCAGGCCTTCGCCAACCACCACCAGGGAAATCAGCACCGCACCGCTCGGGACGATGGGCATTATCCCGGTGTCGTCGACATTGGCGTCGCCGTTGTCGCCGAGACGGATGCCGCGCACGCCTGTTGCGTCGCGACCCATCGCGCGGACTTCGGATTCCTTGAACCGGATCGCCTTGCCATTGCTGGCGCATAACAGGATGTCACGCTGGCCATCGGTGAGCGCCACGCCGACCAGCTGGTCGCCATCGCGCAAGTCCACCGCAATGATGCCGGACGGCCTGGGGCGCGAATAGGCCGACAAAGGCGTCTTCTTGACGATGCCATGGCGGGTCGCCATGAACACGAAGTGCTGATCGTCGTACTGCTTGATTGGCAGGACCGCGGTGATTTTTTCACCGTCTTCCAGAGGCATCAGGTTGACCAGCGG
>JAYUGT010000212.1:0-3760 GCA_043738315.1 Gammaproteobacteria bacterium | reverse complement strand
TGCCGACTGGCAGGCGCGTCACGATATCGTGCAGAGCCGGCTCGCAGAGTCCGATAACGATCGCAGCCGACTGCGACATCGCCTGACCGAAGCTGAGTCCAGAATTACCCAGCTGGACAACAGCCTGGAGGAACGCGATCTGCAAATTCGCCGCCTCGCCGAGCAGTTGACGCGCATCGAGCCGCGCGCCGCCCTGGTGGAGCAGCACGAGGCGGATCTCAACCGCCTGCGCACCACGCAAGCCGGCGTCGCAAATGACCAGGCGCAGATCCGTGCGCGCGACAGCCGGATTCGGGACCTGGAGAACCATCTGGCGCGCCTGCGCCAGCGGGTACTGGAACTGGAACCGTTGCGCGGTGAACTGCAGGTCCGCGAGCAGCGCTTGCGAGAACTGCTGTTGCTGGCGCAACTCAAAGACTCAGCCTATGACGAGGAAATTGCGCGGCTGGGTTTGCGCATCGCCGAACTCGAAGGCCGGACACCAGACGTCATACCGGCTGAGATTGTTCAGGAAGACAGACAGGGCCAATCGATGTGACGCGGGCCGGCGGCGCCTGACCGCGGCTGCCGCGTTTCGGACGCCACGACGGCGTAAACTGTTCCAGGTGAACCGAAAACTGGTTCAGGAGCATCGCCCATGGTCAGACCCGCATCCGCCACTCGGCGCGCCGCCTTGGTAGCCAGCTGCATATTCATGGGCTGGCTCAGCAGCGCAGCAGCCGCCAACCTGAGTCAACTTGCCGGTATCTCGCGTAACGACCAGGCAAACAGCCTGCGCCTGGCGCTCACGCAGGGGGCGCAATCGGCGGTCGCCAAGCTCGGGGTCGCGGATGGTTTTTTTAGCAACCCCGAAGTGCGCATACCGCTGCCGGGAAAACTCAGGAAGGCCGAGGGCGCGTTGCGGATGTTAGGTTACGGGAGCCAGGTTGACAGCCTGGTTCAATCCATGAACCGCGCGGCCGAAGCGGCGGTGCCCGAAGCCAAGGTACTGCTGGTGGACTCCATCAGGCAGATAAGCATCACGGACGCGGCCGCCATACTTACCGGCGGCCCTGACTCGGCAACGCAGTATTTCCGGCAGACAACAAGCGCGAAACTAACAGAAATATTTTTACCCATCGTCAGGCGCAGCACCAGCCAGCTGGGTGTTGCGCAACGCTATAACGAACTGGGCGGCAAGCTCGCCCAGGCCGGGCTGCTGGGGCAGGAAGAGTCGACCATCGAGGGCTATGTTACGCAGAAGACGCTCGATGGCCTGTTCCTCATGATTTCCAGAGAGGAAGCGTCGATTCGTCAGAATCCGTTAGGCCAGTCGAGTAAGTTACTGCAACGAGTATTCGGCACGGTCGGTCACTAGCGACTCAAAGATCCCGCGCGATCCGCGTGCCAAAAATCTGGCTGGTCAACGCTTCGGGGTCACGGCCACGAAATGACGGACGCTGCCGCAAATAGTTGGAGCGCCATGATCCGCCTTTGGAAGCGCGGCGATCGCAACCAACCGTCAGGTTTGCCGAACCGTCGACCGGCGTGTCTCCGTAAGGCATCTGGTAGCAGTCTTCGACCCACTCCCAGACGTTGCCGATCATGTCGTAGAGGCCAAACGCGTTAGGCGCCAGGCGCCCCACCGGCGACACGATCTCGAAGCCGTCGTCGCAGGGCGCCGGGCCGTAAGACAACACCGCGCCGTTCCTGGCGCCGGACAGATCATGAATATTCGCGAATTTGCAGGCCCTGGTGGCATCGTCGCCCCAGGCATAGAGTCCGCTGGCCCCGGCCCACGCCGTGTACTCCCATTCCGCTTCTGTCAGCAGCCGGTATTTTTTTCCGGTGCGGCCCGCCAGCCACGAGACGTAGGACTGGGCGTCGCTCCAGCGAATGCAGGCCACCGGCTCATCATCTCGAATCGGGCGGCCATAGCCAGGATCCGACCAGCTGGTGCCGGGCAAAGGGGCAAATTTATCGCCGATAAAGCCATTGCAGGGCGCGCCTGCAGTCTTGTGGCCGGTAGCAGCGACGAACTTCCGGTACTGCCCGTTTGTTAGCTCGAATCGTCCGGCCGCAAACGCGTATTTTATTTTTACCTGGTGCGGCGGGCCTTCATAACGCTCCGGTTCGCCGCCGTCGCGGCCCATGAGGAACTCACCGGGCGGGATGACGACCATTTCCGGGCAGTCCTTGCAATCCTTGAAGACCGTCCCGGCCTTGGGCGGACCGGCAGCGAAAGCGGAATGCGCCTGCATGCCCGAAAACACCAGCAGCAGTCCCAGTAGCCTGGCCGACAGGCGCGCAGCTCCCAGGCAATCAGTTTTCGTCATCTGGCTTTTCCTCACGTTGTTTTTCGCTACCCGCTGCCAGCAATGGACGGCAGACTTTGTCGATCAGTCGCTGCCGCGCGGCAGCGCGCTCCTGCTGCGCGGTTTCATCGGGCTGGAAACCATTGACGGTCTCGGGCGACGCGGCCTTGCCCTGGGCACTGAGCCGCTCGTGGGCATCGACGCGCTCGCGCAGCACCGCCACTTCGGAGGTCAGCGCCATCACCATGCCTAACAAAGTGTCGACCCGCGGGTCCGGGCCCGGGACCGTGCGACGACCCTTGTGCAGACGATGCCGTTGCATCGGCGCCGCCTTGGGAGCAACGGTTGCGCCGCTCATGCCGGCGGTTTCCGGCCTGACACCAGGTACCAGGACTTGTAGCCGCCCTGATTCGCTTTGCCAAAAGCGCCCTTGACACCGCGCTTCGGCGGGCCGAAGCCAGCGTCCTGGTAACCCGCTGCCGCGTCGATGAAACCCACGCGCGTCGCCAAAGCAGCGAAGTCGGTCGACACCGCACCCATCCAGAAGGGCTCGTTGTTGTAGCGGGTTTCGAAATCCGCGCGCAGCAAAGCGTAAGCATCCGCGTCAGCAGCGCGAAACGGCACTTCAAGATGCGCCATGACGCCGCCCGGTCGCAGCACGCGAAAACACTCCCTGATGATCTTCGGCAAGGCCTTCGCCGAGGTCTCGTGCAGTACGGCGCTGGTGAATACCAGGTCGAAATGATTATCGGGATAGCCCGTGTCCTCGGCGCTGGCCTGCTTGAAATGCAGCGGCACGCCAAGCCCTGCGGCGCGCGCGTGTGCGTAACGCAGCAGTCCCGCGCCGACATCGATGCCATGCACCTCGGCGCCGGGGAATGCGCGCGCCACGGCCACCAGGCTGTTACCGATGGTGCAACCCATTTCGAGGATGCGCGCCGGTGTTAGATCCGGAAACCGCTCATAGACATGCGCCGCAATGGTCTGGCCGCGCATGTCGTTCATCTGCCCGCCCTGGCGGCCAAGGCTGTAGAGCGATGCGCCCTTGTCGAACACGGCGCCCTGGCGGACGTCGCCAGGCGCGGAATCGACGTGATAACTGCCCGGCATCATGTGCGTGTCGGTTGCTGCAAGGTAGCGCGGCACCACGAAATTCGGGTCGAGTGTCAGGGACCCTAACGCCGGCGCCGCGCGCGCGGACTCATTCAACGAATCAAGCTGCCGGTCGACGCAATCGCCAGCGGCCTGCCACATGAGTTCCTGCGACGAGCGCATTGCCGATACCCAGTTCTGGTAAAGCGGTTCACGCTCGAGCCGCCGGCGAATCTGCGGCAGGGTCGGTTCGGCGCCCGTTTGCAAGCGCAGATCGGCCACTGTTGCAAAGGTGCGTTCGCGCAGTACCGGGTCAAGGTTTGCGGCGATGTAAGTCTTGAGCGCGACCACGAACTGCTGTTCCGCGAGTTCGT
>JAYUGT010000211.1:0-9331 GCA_043738315.1 Gammaproteobacteria bacterium | reverse complement strand
CCCCCGCGCGCAGCGCCGGCGGGTTTAACGACCAGGCGGCCCAGCCAAGACGACGCAGCTTACTTGCGAGCCTTGGCGGTCAACGCCCGAACCTGGGTCATCGCCCGCTTGAAGGCCTGCTTGGCGCAGGTCGCATCATCCGGGGATGAGTCCGGATACTGCTTGCCGATCTCCTGGCACAGTGCCTTCGCGGCGTCATTGACGCGTTTTTCGAGGGTCGCCGCGCGCTGTCCGACTTGAGATCGAGGTCCCCGGCATTGACGCCGTAGCTCAATTCGAGGGTCTTGTAGAGCGGGGATGGGTTAACGCCATCGACTGCCGGCTTTACTTTCACGGTCGTCCGGGACCCCAGCACCTTGATCTCGGCTACGTCCTGAGCAGAGGCAGCACTCATTACCAATATACAGGCGGCTGCCGCGACCATCAGGGCTTTGCGACTCGCATTCATAGACCTCTCCTTATGCAGGATTCGCACTAACAAACTACCAATCGGGAACATAGGCAGGATCCGGGCGCTTGGCTATTCGGATTTGTGCTCTTCCGGCAGCGAAGTCTACGTATGCGCTGCGCGCTCGAATTTGCAGCGTAATCAGGCTACGCTGCTTGCCTGGCCGCATGGCCACCTAACGGAGGGATTGCGCCATGGATTCAGGTATCAGAATACGTACAGTTGCGGTCGCGCTTGCGCTATGCGCCGCGGGGCTCATGCTGGGCTCGGTCGCCTGCGCCGCCGAACATACCTTGTTAGCAAGTCCACAGACGATCCAGTTCGGTCATTTCGATGCGTCGGTCAAACCGGTGCTGACAATTGAGTCCGGCGACATCGTGACCATCGAAACCGCGACGCAGATCGACCCGGTCGAGGTCGACGCGTCCGGCGCAGTGCCGCCGTCTGCCGTGCCGCAGTACGTGCGCGACATTTTCAACCAGGTGAAGGATCGCGGGCCGGGCCCGCATGTGCTCACCGGGCCGATCTTTGTGAATGGCGCCGAACCCGGCGATGTGCTCGAAGTTCGTATTCTGCAGATCGATCTCGCGACCGATTACGGCTACAACACCCAGCGCCCGTACGCCGGCCTGCTGCCCGAGGATTTTCCGGCCGTGTGGCAGCGTGTGATCCCGATCGACCGGCGCGCCAGGACCGCCGCAGTGGCGCCCGGCGTCGTGGTACCCGTTGATCACCCGTTCTTTGGCACCATCGGTGTGGCGCCGCCCGCCAAGCTCGGGCGCATCTCGAGCGGCCCGCCGGGAATTCATGCCGGCAACCTGGATAACAAGGACATCGGCGCCGGGGCAACGCTCTATATCCCGATCCACGCACCCGGCGCTCTCTTCTCCGCCGGCGATGGCCACGGCTCGCAGGGCGATGGCGAGATTGATGTCAGCGCCATTGAAACCGGCCTGCGGGCCAGGTTGCAGTTCTTCGTGCGCAAGGACATGAAACTCGCCTGGCCGCGCGCCGAGACACCAACGCACTGGATCGTCATGGGGCTCGCGCCAAACCTCGATGAGGCGATGAAACTCGCGGCGCGCGAGACCATCGCCTTCATCATTCAGCGCTACCCGAAGCTAACACGCGAAGAGGCCTACATGATCGCGAGCACCGCAGTCGACTACCACGTGACCCAGGTAGTTGACCGCACGGTCGGCATTCACGGCATGATCCCCAAGGCAATATTCACCGGACGCTGACACAGGCGGTCGTTGATCTGCTGCAAACCGAGCTTCAGGCCTCGAGGCACTAAGTGACTTGCAAGCGCCACGGACCCCGTGATGCAATGTGTTCTCCGGGAGGTAGCTGGACATCATGATCCTCGTCGTTGGCGCAACCGGCCTGCTGGGTGGCGAGATCTGCCATCTGCTTGCAAAACAAGGCAAGCCCGTCAGGGCCCTTGTCAGGGGCAGCTCGGATCCCGGCAAAGTCGCGCATCTGCAGGGCCTCGGCGTTGAAATCGTGCAAGGTGACCTCAAGCACGCCGCGTCGCTGCACGCGGCCTGCCACGGCGCGACCGTGGTGGTGTCAACCGCGTCTTCAATGCTGTCGAGGCAGGGAGGTGACTCGATCGACAGCGTCGATCGGCAGGGGCAACTCGACCTCATCGACGCCGCCGAGAAAGCCGGGGTCAGGCAGTTCGTGCTGATTTCATTTCCGGACATCGATATCAGCTTTCCGTTGCAGTCGGCGAAACGCAGTGTCGAGAACCGCCTGCAGCACGGCCCGATGACTTATACGATCCTGCAACCCACCTGCTTCATGGAAATCTGGCTCAGTGCCGCGTTAGGTTTCGATCCGGCTAACGGCTCGGCGCGGATTTACGGCACCGGGCACAATAAGCTCAGCTGGATTTCATTTTTTGACGTCGCGCAATTTGCGGCTGCCGCAGTTGGCAACCCGCGCGTTTCGAACTTGGCGATCAAGTTGGGTGGCCCCGAAGCCTTAAGCCAATTCGAAGTTGTACGCCTGGCGGAACAACTGACAGAGAAGCCAATCACGGTCCAGAATGTGCCGGACGACGCGCTGCGCGCGCAGCAGGCTGCAGCCACCGACTCACTGCAGCAATCGATGGCGGCGCTGATGCGTTACTGCGCCCGTGGCGATGCCATCGAGATGCGCGAGACGCTGCGCACGCTGTCAGTGCCGCGGCTGAAGTCCGTGAGCGAATACCTGACGAGCATCACCTGACGCATCGACAAGGCGTCCCGGTACACAAGCATCCCGGCCGCGCTAGCGGCGCGCGGCAAGCGCCTCCACCACCTGTACGACGCGGTCGATTTCCGGTGGCGTGTTGTAGTGCACCGCGCCTATCCGCACCATGCCGTGCTGCGCCAGCCCGAGTCGCGCCACCAGTTCCACCGCGTAGTAATTGCCGTCCCACACAAAGATATTTTGCGCGCCCAGTTCCTGCGCCACCTGCGACGGCGTATGCCCTTCCAGAGTGAATGAGACCGTGGCGACGCGCTGCTCGAACCGCCGCGCATCGGTGATGCCGTAGACACGCACCCCCGCAATGCGCTGCAACCCTGCAACCAGCCGCTCGCTGAGCGTACGCTCGTAATCGTGGATCGCAGCCATCGCGCACGCCAGCCTTTGCCGGCGCCCCTGCAGATGCGCAAACCGCGCTGCGTACGCGCCGCCGCCCAGATTTCCCAGCCATTCAAAGTAATCCACCGCGCCCAGCACTCCGGCCAGGCCTTCGTGGCTTTGCGTTCCGGTTTCGAATTTCCCCGGCGTTTTGTCGGATGCCGGACGCACCTTGTAGGCCGGCAGCCGGTCGAGCAACTCCTGGCGGCCCCACAGGATGCCCTGGTGCGGGCCGAAGAATTTATAGGCACTGCAGGCTAACAGATCGGCGCCCAGCTGCCGCACGTCGGTGGAGCCGTGCGCCGCCCCTTGCACCGCGTCCACGAACAGCAGCGCCCCGGCCGCGTGCACCTGCGTGGCGATCTCCGCCACGGGGTTGACCGTGCCCACGGCATTCGATGCCAGACCCACCGCCACTAGCCGCGTACGCGGCGTTAGCAGCGACTGCAACTGGTCCACCCGCAACGTGCAATCTTCGGGATTGATGTCCAGCCATTTGACCGTCATGCCGCGGTCAGTCGCCACCGCCAGCCACGGCGCGATGTTGGCGTCGTGGTCGAGGCGCGTGACAATCAGTTCGTCGCCTGGCTTCCAGCCTTGCGCCAGCGAACGCGAGACCGAGAGAGTCAGGCTGGTCATGTTCTGCCCAAACACGATTTCATCCGGCGACGACGCGTTCAGGAAATCAGCCATGGCCATGCGCGCTGCGGCGACAGAAGTGTCCGAGTCGCGCGAAGTGCGAAATGCGCCGCCGCTGTTGGCGTTGTGCTGCACCAGGTAGTGCTGCATGCGATCGAGCACCTGTTGCGCCACCTGGGTGCCGCCCGGATTGTCGAGGTAGACGCGGGGCTGGCCCTCATCGACCAGGCTAAGCGCGGGGAACTTGGCGCGAATGCGCGGCAAATCTAACATTTTTTCTTCTCTACTTGATTGCAACCAGGACGTCGGTGACCACCGCACGCGGCAGCCTGCCGATGTGCTTGACCACGACACCGTGCTCGATGGACTTCCAGTACTCGTCAATCGACTGCGACGTGCGGATGTAATGCGCCGTGGCAAATGTCCCGGCGGGAACGGTGATCGTCTCGCGGATCGCGACGATCTTGAGGGTTCCAGCCGGCGACGCCGCCGAAGCTGTGGTCTGCTGCGATCGATAGCTCGCCGTCACCGACGGGATCCGCCACGACCGCCCGGCGCAGGCGCGAAACGCCGGATCGCTGACAATGCCGGGGCGAAACACCGTCGAGTCAACCGCGCCGCCCTGGGCATTCATCCGCCTGGTCTCATCGAGCACCGCGACATCATCGGCGATGTGGTGTCGATTGACCTGTATCGACACCGTGCCGCCCCGCGTCGTGCGCACCCGGCTGCCGGTTTCCGTCATTGACTCCCAATGATCGGTGTAGACGGTTTTCCCGCCTGTCGATTCAACGTGTTGATAGGTGTAACCAAGCGCGGGCTTTGGCGCCGCGATGGTCACGCAGTCCTGCGCGGTGTTAGCCGACTGCAGTCCGGTGCTGAACATCAGCAGACATCCGGTGACAACTAGTGGACTGTAACAACTGATTGGGAAGTGATGCGACGAGTGGGATCGAAGTATTTCCATTTCACGGTTTTCGGGGCCTGGTTGTAATGACGGATATAGCGCATGAGTTTTCTCTTGAGATCGTGCACTGAGGTGAATACGCCACGGGCAATGACGTCGCGTTCGATTTTGGCGAACCACAGTTCGACCTGGTTGAGCCAGGAGGAGTAAGTCGGCGTGAAGTGCAGATGAACTTTGGGATGCGCAGCCAGGAAATCTCTAACAGGCGGGCTCTTGTGGGCCGACAGATTGTCGGCGATTACATGGATCTGCTTACCGCGCGGCTGGTTGGCCACGATGTCTGTTAGGAAGGCGACGAACTCCGCCGAGGTGTGCCGCGTAGCGGTCTTGCCCAGTACTTCTCCGGTCTTGGTGTTGAAGGCGGCATACAACGAGAGCGTGCCGTGACGGCAGTACTCAAATCCGTGCCGCTCAGCGCGTCCCGGCGAGAGCGGCAACACCGGGTCCTTGCGATCCAAGGCTTGAATGGCGGTCTTTTCATCGACGCAAAACACGGCCGCATGCTGCGGCGGGTGCAAATAAAGACCGATGATGTCGGCGGCCTTGGCTTCAAAATCCGGATCGTTAGAGGCCATGTAGCCCTCAAGCCGATGCGGTTGCAAGGCATGCTTGCGCCACACACGCGCCACCATCATGTGCGAAATACCGAGTGCTTCGCCGAGCTTGCGGGTACTCCAGTGGGTCGCGCCATTAAGCGGCTTGCGCTTGACGCTCCACTCCAAGATTCGGGCTTCCAGCTTCGGTGTCAGCGTCGTGGCCAACTGCCCCGCGTGACGGCTGAACAAACCGGCCAGTCGCTCGGCGACAAATCGTTTGTACCAGCGATCGATAAAGCTGTCGGGGCAATCGAGCTTCTCGCGAACCTGCGCCCACGTATGCCCCGCATCGAGCAGCAGGATCAGACGTGCACGGCGCGCCTCATCGGCGCGTCCCGCCTGGCTGGCTGCCCTGTTAGTGAGTTCTTGAAGTTCCATTCTAGACAAATTGATTGTGCTGCTCATGAGCACGAGTATACTCTCGTTTTAGTTGTTACAGTTCACTAGAATCCGCATCGCCCGTAGCATACACACAGGAAAATCAATTCAGCCGAACAACGACTTCGATGCTTCAAAGTGCGTGTCGGCGATTTTATCCATGCCGGGGCGGGGCCGCAGGTAGCTGAAGTACGCCACCCAGCGCTCATGCTCGCTGGCGTTGGCGAGACCCCGGTGCAGGATGCGGTCGTCGAAGATCAGGCAATCCCCTGCCGACATCGCCTGCACGACGGACTCCACCGCCCCTGCGTCCTGCGCCTGCCCGGCGCGCCGCAGGGTCGCTGGCGTAATCTCCGTGTCCGTCTGATAAAGAAGGTCGTCGCGGTCCAGCCACGGACTCGCCAGGTGATTGGTCCCGAGGTGCGTGCCACGCGCCACCTCGGTCGGGCCGGCCGCGAGCGGAATATCCGCCAGCGCCAGCAGCACATTCACCGCGTGCGCCGGCCGGTGTTCCACTGCCTCGTGAGGCGAGTCGATATGCCACTGCTGCGCGGGCGAGCCGGGTCGCGAGAATACGACGCCGCAGAACGAAGGACGCGCATCCGGACCGAGCGCCGACCGGACCATCTCCAGCCAGGGCACCTCCGGTGCCGTGGAGCCTTGCGCGCCCCAGATCGGCAGCAGATCAGACTCGCTCATCGGGACATCAAACCGGCCGGGAGAGCGCTGCACCAGTTCGTGGAACCCATTCCTGCTGCCGATACCGATCGGCCGGGTTCCGAGCGCGTCCATGGCGCGTGTTGCTCGCGCTCGCATCACTTCGTTGATCGTGCGCAGCAGAGCCGCGGGCACCAGGCCGCGCGCCAGTGCGACACCGTCCGCCGCGAACTGCTGGGGGCCAAATTGCAGGGTCATGCATTTACTCCGGCCCCTGGGGCAGATGAAATCGTTAGGTGCCGTGCCGGCGGGTTCGATTGTAATCCAGTTCTTGTTGTGCTGGAGTTACCGCCATGACTTTCGCCCCGCCAAACGAATCCCAGGCTCGCACCGATCTGGCTGCCGCGTTTCGCTGGTCGGCGCGACTGAACCTGCATGAGTCGATCGCCAACCATTTCAGCCTTGTCGTCTCCGAGGACCGGCATAAATTCCTGCTGAATCCGAATGGCCGGCATTTCTCGCGCATCCGTGGCAGCGAATTGCTGCTACTGGACGCGCGCGATGAATCTTCGGCCAAAGGCCCCAACGCGCCGGACCCCACCGCCTGGTATCTGCACGGACAGCTGCACCGGCTGCTGCCACACGCGCGCTGCATCCTGCATACACACATGCCGTATGTGACGGCGCTCAGTTGTATCAAGGACTTCGAATTCCTGATGCTCGATCAAAACGCCTGCCGCTACCACCGGCGCATTGCTTACGACCGCAACTTCGACGGCATGGCGCTCAACGCATCGGAAGGCGCACGCGTGGCCGGCCTGCTCGGCAAGGACAAGAGCGTGCTGATGATGGGCAATCATGGCGTGCTGGTTGTAGGCGCCTCGGTAGCCGAGGCGTTTGACGACCTGTATTACCTCGAGCGCGCCGCTAAGGTGCAAATCCTGGCGCTGTCCACCGGGCGCGCGCCGGCGTTGATCCCGGACGCCATCGCGGCCAAGACCTGCGCGCAATGGTTTTCTTACCCGAGCGAATTTTCCCGACTGCACTTCGATGCTTTGAAGGAAATTCTGGACGAGGAAGAACCGAGCTATCGGCAATAGCGGCGTCTCGTGATCACTGGCCGGCGAAGCGAAAACTAGCTGGCAACTGCCGGATTGAAAAAAATCCCCGGCACAATGCCGGGGATTCATTCAGCCAGCAGCGCCCCGCGGCGCCTCGAGACATGGATCAATGCAGGGCCAGTTCCTTGTCGAACACGTATTGCTTGACCGTTTCACGCTTCACGCCATCCATCTTCATCGCATCCGCCGTGGCCTGCGAGGCCATCCCCGCCTGGAATTTCTCCAGATCGGTGACGTTGAAGAGCACCGCTGCCTCGTTAGCCTTGTTCACCGTAAAGCGCACCGGACTCTGCGCTGTCTGGCTCTTGAAAAGGTCCGCGTGGGTTCGGAAAGCCGCTTCCCACTTGGCCGCATCATTCACCCGCGTGGCCACGACCACGCTGTGCGTCTGCGGCGGTGCTGAGTCTGTGTTCCAGATGTCGCGCACGATCATCCACTTGCCATCCTTCTTGGCGTAGACCGTCACGTACTTGCCGGTATCGACCGTTGCGCCCGACTTGTCGGTAATGGAGAAGGCGCTCCACTCCCAGGCCATGTCGGCGCCGATGCCGAATTCCGGCGCGTCGCCAGGCTTGTTAGACAGGCCAGCGGCCTGCATAGCGGTGATGTCCTTCGCCACCGCGTCCTTGATCGCGGCCCGCCCGCGAACGGGCGGAATGCCAGGAATGCTGAGCACCGCGTCCTCGGCATACAGTGCTGCCACGCCATCGGCGTCACCGGCGCTATAAGCCTTGAACCACGCCGGGTTGGCGGCGCGCACCGCGGCGTCATCAGCCGGGGTCGGACCCGGCTTGGCGCAGCCGGCCAGCGCGACCAGCGCCGCCGCTATTACGAGTTTGTTTCTGAGTGAAAGCATAGTCAGGTCCTCTTATTGGGTGCTAGTTCGTCCGCCCAGGCCGCGGCGATGCGATATGGTAGTCCCCGCGATGGCCGCGCGTCACTTGTAATTTGCCTGTTGTGCCCGCCAGGCGTGCGCAAAAGATGGCGCCAGTACAACTCCGCCCCACGAGATCAGGAGCCCGGCGCCGGCTGCGTTGCCGGTATGCAGCGCGAACAGACTCGAGATGACAATAGACCTCAGTGCTTTGCTAACGTGAGTGCTCGTTGATGGAATGTAATTCACGGGCCGCCCGCACTACTGGGCCGCCAATCCACAGCGCCGAAGTGGGTTTGCCCGAGATAGGTGTAACCAATACTGATGGCGCTGACGCTCTGGCGAGTGCTGGCCACATTCGGGTAGCGCGCTTCACGATTTGAGAACGCATATTTCAGCGTAATCCCGTGCAGGTTGTAGATGCGGATGCCCAGTGATATGAGTCCGCGCGCAATGTTTTCGGATCCGCCCGTTTCGCTCGAGGCCAGGTCGCTCACGTAGTAATCGCGGAGTTCCAGATCGAGCGCCGCCCTGTCGGAGAAGATCACACGCGAGTTCACCAGGGCATATGGCGTGATACCGCTGTGGTAGTCGCGCTCGCCCGCGCCGCGAATGGTGCCAGCCGAGCCGTAGCCAACGCCAGCGAGCAAGGTGCCCTGTACGGCGACCCTGCGTGTCGGCCACCATTGCGCGGTCGTGCCAAGCGCTGCTGCCGTGGTGGAAATTCGAAAGACCTGCGGCGCAATATAGTCGTAGGTGCCGTAAATCCCCCACACACCGCGATAGCTGTCACCCAGCGAGTAGTCAGTTCCGTACAGCAGGCCGCGACTGGTGATGTTCTCAAAGACGTTTCGGCCCGCGGCGGTGAACCGAAAATGGAAGTAGTCAAAGGGACGGGTGTACGTATAGCCAGGTTTGCCGGGAAGTCCGTAGGCGATGTTAGCGTCCACGAGTACCTCACCCTTGCTGTAGCTTGGCGGAACAACCGACTGATTCGAGCTTACCGCTGCGTTGATA
>JAYUGT010000210.1:0-3766 GCA_043738315.1 Gammaproteobacteria bacterium | reverse complement strand
GTGGCAACGCGCGGCAACGCCACCGCAGGCGCGACGCTGTTCAAGAACTGCATTGCCTGTCACGGCAGCGATGGCGCCGGCGCACGCGACGGCAACGTGCCCGTGATCGCCGGCCAGTGGTTCAAAGTCATCGTCAAGCAGCTGGTTGATTTCCGGCATGCGGAGCGCTGGGACATCCGCATGGAGCGCGTCGCCGACCGCCATCACCTAACAACTCCGCAGGCGATCGCGGACGTCGCGAAATTTGTCAGCGAGATGCCGGCGTCGTCCGAGCTTGGCCTGGGCAATGGCAATTACCTGGCGCGCGGCGAGTCGCTCTACCGCGCGCGCTGCGCCGCTTGTCATGGGCCGCGCGGCGAAGGCCGCGAGGTCGGGCTCGTGCCGCGCATCGCTGCGCAACACCAGCCGTACCTGGTGCGCCAGCTGCAGGATGCGGCGGATGGCCGGCGCCCCAATCTCGCCTGTGGGCACAAGGCCCTGGGCGGCGGCCTGGCCTACGAGGACTTCCAGGGTGTCGCGGATTACCTGGCGCGGCTGCCGGCGCGAACGCGCTGACACGCCGCGCGATTGTGACGCGGGTCCACTTTGCCGGCAGGACCTTGCCACTGGACCTGGCATTTGTGAATTAAGTTATCTGCGCGCCGGCCCAAACTCGTTAGATTGCGGCCTGGAAAATGGCCATGCAGAAACCCGTCCTCGCATCGCTCCTGCTACTGCTGGCCGCCAGCGTGCTGGCGCCCTGCTATGCGCAGCAGACGCCGATCACGCGCTCAAACCGGCTGCTCGGCAATATCAATTTTGTGGTCACCGGCGGCTCGCTGCGCACGCAGCCCGATACCAGCAACTCCTGCACGGTCGGCGCCACCAGCACCCAGAATCTGAGTGGCGTTCCCGCCGGCACGACGGTGGTCGCGGCCTATCTTTACTGGGGCGGCTCGGCGACCACCACCGGCAGCACCATCAATGTCGATTCGACCGTGACGTTTCGGGGCGCGACGGTCAATGCCAGCCGCACGTTCACCGCCGGCTATAACAACGGCGGTACGCTGCTGCCGTTCTTCGGCGCCGTTGCAGATGTCACCGCGTTAGTGACGGGTAACGGCAGCTATACCTTCGGCGGCCTGACAGTCAACACCGGCGCGCCGCATTGTGCGGTCGCTGCGGTCGCGGGTGGCTGGGGCCTGGTCGTGATTTATCAGGGCGCGAGCGAACCGCTGCGGGCGATCAATATCTTCGATGGACTGCAGTATTTCCGCGGCAGCGCCGTGACCCTCACGCCGGATGGTTTTCGCGTGCCGACATCTAACATCGATGGGCGCGTCGCGGTCATCACCTGGGAAGGGGATCCCGCCAATTCCGGAACACTGAATGGTTTTTCCGAAAGCCTGTCCTACAACGGCACGACGCTCGATGACGGCCTCGTGCCCGCCGGCAGTGTGCCGACCGTCCAGCAATTCGACGGCACCGTCAACAGCCAGGGTGTGCTGACCAGTTACGGCGCCGACATCGACAACTACAATATTTCGGGCCTGCTCCAGCCCGGCCAGACATCGGGCACGACCGTTTATTCCGCGGGCGGTGACCTGGTGCTGCTGACGGCGCAGATCGTCAGCGTCACGAGCGAGCGCTTCATTGATCTCGCCATCACCAAGACTGCAGCGACGCCGTTGTCGGTGGGCGCCAATGCCGCCTACACGCTCACGGTCAGCAATCAGCAGAACACTTTCAGTGATCCCGAAATCAACACCATCCTGGTCAGCGACACGCTGCCTGCCGGCCTGACGTACGTGTCGGCGTCCGGCACCGGCTGGACCTGCGCCGCCGCGGGCCAGGTGGTCAGCTGCAGTCATGCGCCGCCGTTGAATCCGGGCCAATCACTGCCGCCGATCACGCTGGCGGTCGCCGTCGGCGCCGCGGCCTGGCCGTCGGTGACCAACACCGCGACGGTCAGCAGCGCCAGTTTCGATGCGATCGTGGCTAACAATACCGCGACGGTGACGACGGCGCTCAGCGGCTCGCCGCCGCTGCCGCAGCTGTCGGTGCAGAAGATCAGTGATGTGTTGATCGATCCAGTCAACGGTGCGACCAACCCGAAACGCATTCCGGGCGCCACGGTGCGCTATGAGGTTGTGGTGCGCAACAGCGGCGTCGGCATGTCCGACAACGGCAGCGTGGTCCTGACCGACCCCGTCCCGGCGAATACTGCGCTGTTCGTGTCCACCGCGTCCGGCAACCCGGTGGAATTCGTGGACGGCACCCCGGTCAGCGGTCTGAGCTTCAATTACGCGACGCACGTCAGCTATTCGCGCCAGGCCGGCGGCGGTCCACCGTATACCTATGTGCCGGTGCCCGATGCCAGCGGCTTTGACCCGGTCGTGACCGGCCTGCGGGTGGCTCCGGTGGGAGCGCTGTTACCTAACAGCGCGAGCGGCGCGCCGGGCTTCTCGATCAGGTTCCGGGTGCGTGTTCAGTAGCGCGGATGGCAAGTCGAGCGGCACCCAGACTGCATATTGCTGAAATTGGGTTTACCGCGAGACTGCAAGTCTTCAGTACCCGCGGATTGAGTGTGCGAAGTCACGTAAGGTCGCTGTGCGATGTTGATATCCTGTTAACATGGAAACGATTGCCAACCTATCGAATCGAGTCACAAGGGACGCTCAACGCAACACTGACGAATTCTTGAAAGTGGTGCTCGCTCCCGGAGGCCTAACAGGGCAGTTCTATTACGGATCGACGTTGCCACCTCATGTGGATCGTCCGAGGTTGCGACGGAGCTGGTGAAGATGTCACGGGAAGCAGGCAAGTTGGCGTTATCAGTCGTCATCGCTACGCACGATGCATTACAGGTTGTAGAGGCCTGTCTTGACGCGCTTGTCATGCAGTCTGGCGCAGTCAATTTCGAAATAATCGTCGCCGACAGTTCCATTGACGGAACGGACCAACTCATACGCGCGCGGTTCCCGGGCGTAACTCTGCTGCACTTTGATGAACCATTGACGGTGCCGCAATTGCGTGGTCGCGCAATAGCTGCATGTCGCGGCCCGATCATTGCCGTCATCGACCCGTTTTCGATTGTTGCTCCTGACTGGACAGAGGCAGTCGTGCACGCGCACGCGCTTGGTGACCATCCGGTTGTCGGCGGCTCAGTCGAAATGTCGGCATTGGCGAAGCGCTCGCTCTCAAGCTGGGCTCTTTATTTCAATGAATACGGATTGTTCATGCCACCTGTCCGCGCGGGCATCACGGACCTGGTGCCTGGCAGTAATGTTTCTTACAAACGGCATGTGCTGTTCGACGGGGAACAGGCACGTTATCCGGTGTTCTGGAAGACTTTCGTAAACTGGCAGGCGCGCGACAGGTCCGGGTCCATGTGGCTGGATCCGGCGATTCGGGTTGAGTTGTTCAAGCCAATCCCATTCACTGATTTTCTGCGCAGTCGATTCGAACATGGGCGCTGCTTCGCGGCAATGCGTGTCGCAGGATCAGGCAGGTTGAACAGGGTCTTCCGTGTCGTTACGGCACCGCTGGTGCCTGCCGTGCTTTTCGCGCGATGGACCAGAGGGATTTGGGCCAAGCGCCGCCGCCGTGAAACGTACCTTCTGACAATTCCACTGCAAGTCTTGCTGTTCGTGTTCTGGGGGCTGGGCGAAATGGTTGGATACGCTGCGGGCGAGGGCTGTGCCTGCCAGCGCCTGCATTATTGAGGCGCATATGTGACGTAATCGGGGTTTCAGCCACTGCGGACACAAGCCGCTGACCTGCCACA
>JAYUGT010000209.1:0-9353 GCA_043738315.1 Gammaproteobacteria bacterium | reverse complement strand
TGCTGCCGGTGCAGTTCTTCAGCGAACCTGGCTAACAAACCATTGCCGGCATTCCAGAGTCTTTTCAGGCTGTAGAACACCAGCGCCGGATAGGCGGTCTCGGGCGCCTGGAGTCTTCCCTCGAGGTCCTGCAGCATTTCCTGGACGCGCGCGGTGACGCCTTCCTGTTGCTTCAGGCGATCCTTGAGCGCATGGATTTCATCCTGCAGCTCGGAATACGCTTTCTTGAGTTCGGTTCGATTGCGAAACAGCTCGAGCACACGCTCGTCGTCGGGCTTTGGCTCCGGCGTGCCGAGCATGGTCAGCTTGGCAATATTGATCTGGGACAGTGACTTCATTGGCAACCGGGTAGGGTCTGACGTCGGTCACCAATCGCAGTCAGGGCCTGTCAGGCGGCAAAGCCCTCAGCCGCAAACCGGTGTCCGCAGTCGACGCAATAATCCAGCCATTTATTTAGCATTACGTTGCGTGCCCAGCGCTGATCCAGTTCACGCTCTACCTGCATGCGCCAGCGCCGCAGGCCATCGTGCCGGTGGCTGGTCGCCCAGGCCTGCGCCTCCAGCAGGCGCGCGTCGTGATACAGGCGCAATGTCATGTCGGGAACTGCCGGATCCACGTCATCGTCCAGCCAGTAAGTCAGGTTGAAAGTCGTGGTATAGGGGCCGCGCTCACCGACAGTGAGAACCAGATCACACTGTCCCGCGACCACCGAGACCCAGCGGCCATCCGCTGGCACGGAATTACTAACAAGATGCCGAAAACGCAGGTAATTGCTTTCGTACAGGCTCATCAGGGCGACAAAACTCCCGGGCCGGGAGCGCCAGCTCACGACCTGCAGCGAATCGATCTGCGCCAGGACCTCAGTCATTGCGTCCGACTATATCCTGATCGCGCGGCGCTGCAAGCCTGGTTTTTGCGAATCGGATCACGGTCGAACGCGACGCTCGATCCCGGTGCTATCGAGTATGCGACTGGCAATTTCTTCAATTGAACATTCGGTCGTATTGAGGTATGAGATACCATTGCGCTGGAACAAAGCCTCCGCAGCGCGCAGCTCGTATTGCACCTGCTGCGCGGACGCGTATTTGCTGTCCGGTCGCCGCTCATGGCGTATCTGCTGCAATCGTTCCGGCGTGATTGTTAGGCCGAACAATTTGTCGCGAAATCCCGCCACCATGGCCGGCAGGCGTCCGGATTCCAGGTCGTCCTCGGTGAGCGGATAATTCGCGGCACAAACGCCATACTGCAGTGCCAGGTAAAGGCAGGTCGGCGTCTTGCCGGATCGCGATACGCCGATCAACACGACATCCGCGCGCGCATAGTCGCGACCGGAACCGTCATCGTTCGCCAGCGCGAAATTCGTGGCATTGATGCGCGCTTCATAGACCTGCTGGTCGGCAATGCCATGGGCACGGCCGGCCCGGTGGGTCGAGCGGCTCGAGAGCTCCTGCTCCATCGGCCCGACAAACGCCTCGAAAAAGTCAAGAAACAACGCGCGGCTCCGCTTGACGACTTCGCGCACTTCATCCTGCACCAGGGTCGCAAAGATGATCGGCTTGATGCCCGATTCATCGCCGGCACGGTTGATCCTGTCGACGACTTCCTGTGCCTTGGCGACATCGGAGACGAAGGGCACGGTTACAGGCCGGAACTCCAGGTCATCGAATTGCGTCAACAGACTGTGGCCCATGGTCTCGGCGGTCACGCCAGTCTGGTCAGACACAAAAAACACCATCCGTCGGTTCACTATCTACCCCTTGCCTTTGGCACACTAGCGGCTGGAGTGTTTCATTGTGATGGCGCCGATGGCAAGTACCCAGCCGCCGGTGCGGGAGCCCATTGTGACTGTGCACGTTCTGCCGTTTGAGACGCTGACACGCCGCGATGTCGATACTGTCGGCGGCAAGAATTCCTCGCTGGGCGAGATGATCGGCCAGCTGGCGTCGCTGGGTGTCAAAGTCCCCCAGGGCTTCGCCACCACGGCCGCGGCGTATCGGGAATTCCTGAGGCAAGGCGGCCTCGACGAAAAAATCCGCGCCGCGCTCGCCGACCTCGACGTCGATGACGTGCGCAAGCTTGCCAGGGTTGGCGCGGAAATTCGCGCCGCGATACTCGACACGCCTTTTCCGCCGGCCTTGCAGGATGCTGTGTTAGCAAGCCTGCGCAGGATGTCCGCGGGAAAAGACATTGCGGTGGCGGTTCGTTCCTCGGCTACCGCCGAGGACCTGCCGGACGCATCATTCGCCGGACAGCAGGAGACTTTTCTCAATGTCCGCGGCGAAGCCGCTGTGCTCAAGGCGATGCATGAGGTGTTTGCATCCCTGTTCAACGATCGCGCCATTGCTTACCGCGTGCACCAGGGCTTCGATCATTCGCTGGTGGCCTTGTCCGCCGGCATACAGCACATGGTGCGCTCGGACCTTGGCGCGAGCGGCGTCATGTTCACGCTCGACACGGATTCCGGTTTCCGCGACGTGGTGTTCATCACGGCGTCCTATGGCCTGGGCGAAACCGTGGTGCAGGGCGCCGTCAACCCCGACGAGTTCTATCTCTACAAACCTAACATCCGTGCCGGCCGGCCTGCGGTGCTGCGGCGCAATCTCGGCGGCAAGGCCATCAAGATGATCTATGGCGACCCGGCCCAGGGCGAGCGCGTGCGCACCGTGGAAGTTCCGGTCGCTGAGCGCCAGAAGTTTTCGCTGGGCGATGCCGACCTGATGCAACTGGCCAGGCAGGCGCTGATCATCGAGCAGCACTATGGCCAGCCGATGGATATCGAGTGGGGCAAGGACGGCGTTACGGGTGAGATCTTCATTCTGCAGGCCCGGCCGGAAACCGTGCAGAGCCGCGCTGGCCGCACCTTGCAGCGTTACACACTCAAGAAGCACTCAAAGGTGCTGGTGACCGGTCGCAGTATCGGCCAGCGCATCGGCAGTGGCCCGGCGCGCATCATTCGCGACGTGGCGGAGATGGCGCGCGTCCAACCCGGCGACGTGCTGGTCGCGGATATGACCGACCCGGACTGGGAACCGGTCATGAAACGCGCCTCAGCCATCGTGACCAATCGCGGCGGCCGCACCTGCCACGCCGCCATCATTGCGCGCGAACTCGGCATTCCCGCGGTCGTCGGCTGCGGCGATGCCACGCAACAGGTCCGCGAAGGCCAGGACGTCACCGTATCCTGCGCCGAGGGCGACGCCGGATTTGTCTACGAGGGCCGGCTGGATTTCGAAAAGCAAGTCATCGAGCTCGATTCACTGCCCGAGCCCCCGGTCAAGATCATGATGAATGTCGGCAACCCCGATCGTGCTTTTGATTTTGCGGGCATTCCGCATCGCGGCGTGGGCCTCGCGCGGCTCGAATTCATCATCAATCGCATGATCGGCGTGCATCCGCGCGCACTGCTGGAATTCGACCGGCAGGACAAGGCGCTGCAGGACCAGATCCGCGTGCAGATGGCCGGCTACAGCGACCCGGTTCGCTTCTACGTCGAAAAATTGTCGGAAGGCATCGCACAAATCGCCGCGGCGTTCGCACCGCAACCCGTGATCGTGCGGCTCTCCGACTTCAAGTCGAATGAATACGCCAACCTGATTGGCGGCCGCAAGTACGAACCGGTCGAGGAAAACCCGATGTTAGGTTTTCGCGGCGCATCGCGTTATGTGGACGCCGCTTTCCGCCCCTGCTTCGAGCTCGAGTGCCGCGCCCTGAAGAACGTGCGGGATAACATGGGACTGGACAACGTCTGGGTCATGGTGCCGTTCGTGCGCACGGTAAACGAAGCACGGCAGGTCACGGAATTGCTGGCCGCCAGTGGCCTGAAGCGCGGCGTCGACGGGCTGAAAGTCATCATGATGTGCGAGCTGCCGACCAATGCCTTGCTGGCAGACAGTTACCTGGAATTTTTCGACGGCATGTCGATCGGCTCCAATGACATGACCCAGCTGACGCTGGGACTGGACCGCGACTCCTCGATCGTGGCGGGCCTGTTCGACGAGCGCGATGATGCGGTCAAGGCGCTGCTGTCGATGGCCATCCAGGCCTGCCGGCGTGCCGGCAAGTACATCGGCATCTGCGGCCAGGGCCCGTCCGACCATCCCGACTTTGCGCGCTGGCTGGTGGACCAGGGCATCGAAAGCATCTCGCTGAACCCGGACACCGTGATCGAAACCTGGTTGTTTCTCGCCAACCGCAGACCCTGATGGCGGAATTGCCGGCGGCCGGCTCAGTGGCGCGGGGTCAGGAACGCGCACTTCGCCAGGTCCACGTTGCCGCCCGAGAGAATCACGCCTACGTCCCCCGGCGGCAACCGGCAGCGGCCTGCTAACAAGGCGGCCACCGGCACCGCCGAGGACGGCTCGATCAATAACTTGAGATCCTGCAGCACCGTGCGCATGGCCGCGACGATCTCGGCCTCGCTCACCGTAATGACGTCGTCCACCAGGGTCGCCAGCAGCTGGTAGTTGCGCACGCCTAACGCGCTGCGCAGTCCGTCGGCAATGGTGTCGGGGTTGCCCGCTGGCTGCCGGACACCGCTCCTGAAGGACCGGGCTGCATCATCCGCCATGGCCGGTTCGACCGCGAAGACCCTGCAGTTACGCCCGCGCAGACCCCGCACCGCCAGCGCGCTGCCGCCGATCAGGCCGCCGCCACCCACCGGAGCTAACAACGATGTCAGCTCCGGCTGCTCCTGCAGCAGTTCGAGCGCCGCCGTGCCCTGCCCCGCGATCACCCGCGCATCGTCATAGGGATGCACCAGTTCCGCGGGCGCTTCGGCCAGCAGTTGCGCAAGCGCCGCCTCGCGGGCCGCAAGGCCCGGCGCGCATGGCACCACTCGGGCGCCCGCCGCTCGCACCGCCGCCAGCTTCGGGGCCGCCGAATTGTCCGGCATGACGACCACGCACTCGTAGCCGTGGTCGGCCGCCGCCAATGCGAGCGCGGCGCCGTGGTTGCCGGAGGAATGAGTGACCACGCGCAGGCGCGCGGCGCCGGAAGGCGCGGGCATTTGCAGGACCGCATTCAGCGCGCCGCGAATCTTGAATGCGCCGCCGCGCTGCAGGTTTTCGCACTTGAACCAGACCCGCCGTCCTACGCGCCGGTCAAATTCGGGACTGTTGACGACGGCGGTGCGTCGAATACGGCCGGCGAGCCGGGCGGCGGCGGCTGACACCGCGGCGAAATCCGGCAGGTCAGTGGCCACGATACTCCGGTGCTAACAGATTGCGCCGGTAATGCTCGAGTTCCGCGACCGACTCGCGGATATCGTCCAGCGCACGATGCGTGCCCTGCTTGACGAAGGAGTCAAGCACCTTGGGCGCCCAGCGGCGGGCCAGTTCCTTGAGGGTGCTGACATCGAGATTGCGGTAATGGAAGAAACGCTCGAGCTGCGGCATGTAACGCGCGAGGAATCGCCGGTCCTGGCAGATGCTGTTGCCGCACATGGGCGACACACCAGCGACCGCGTGCATGGCCAGGAACTCGAGGGTCTGCTGCTCCGCCGCGGCCGTCGTGATGCGGCTGTCGCGCACCCGCTGCAGCAAACCCGTGCCGCCGTGGGTGCGCTGGTTCCACTCGTCCATGCGCGCCAGCGCCGCTTCGTGCTGGTGGATCGCTAACACCGGCCCTTCCGCCACCACGCGCAACTCGCCGTCGGTAACCAAGGTTGCGACCTCGATGATCCGGTCGTTATCCGGGTCGAGCCCGGTCATTTCGAGGTCGATCCACACCAATGCGTCGCGTTGTGTCATCCCAGTCCTCTTCTCCGCCGGGCATACTACCGGCCCATGCCGGAACCTGGAACCTTTGCAGCAACCTTGATTGTAACCTTCGGCCGCCATGCGCGCGTTCGTTCCGACGACGGCCGGGAGTTTGACGCCCGTCCCATGGGCCGCAAGATGGATTGCGTCTGCGGCGACCGGGTGGACTGCCGCCATGACGCGGAACATGACGAAGTCCATATCGTCGGCGTGCAGGCGCGGCGCAACCTGCTGCAACGCGGTGACGCACGCGGCCGCTCGGAACCGGTGGTTGCAAACATCGACTTGTTAGCGGTGGTCGCGGCGCCGGCACCGGCGCCGGACTACTTCCTCATCGATCGCTACCTCGCCGCCGCTCACTGCGCCGGCATCGAATCGATGCTGATCGCTAACAAGCTGGACCTCGACGGCGGCCAGACCACCCTGCAGGCACTGCGCCAGCTGGCCGAACCGCTGGACATCAGGGTGATTGCGGCCTGCGCCACCCTCGGCCACGGCATCGCGGAACTGCAACAGCACTTTGCCGGACGCATCGGCGTGCTCGTGGGCCAGTCGGGGGTCGGCAAGTCGTCGCTGCTGCAGGCGTTGCTGCCGGCGAACCAGCTGCGCATCCAGGAGCTTGACCGCGATGACGAAGGCCGCCACACCACGACCCGGTCGGAGATGTACGCGCTGCCGCAGGGCGGCGCGATCATCGATTCTCCCGGGGTGCGCGACTATGTGCCGGCGATCAGCGCCCTGGAGCCACGCGCGTTAGGTTTTGCCGAAATTGAAAAGCTGGCGCCCGGCTGCCGTTTCGCCGATTGCATCCACATGCGCGAACCCAATTGCGCCGTGATCGAGGCGGTCGCGAATGGCGGTTGCGAGGCGCGACGCTATGAAAGCTACCGGCGCCTGCGCCGCCTGTTCGAGGAGCTGCAGCCGGCACCGGGCTCCCAGCGCTCCCGCTGAGCATGCATCAGCCGAGACTCTGGCGTCCCGCCATGGCGTGCACCAGCGTGCCGCTGTCGATGTACTCCAGCTCGCCGCCCATCGGTACGCCGTGCGCAATCCGCGTCGCGCGAACGCCGTGCGCGCGCGCCAGCTCGCCGAGGAAATGAGCCGTGGCCTCGCCTTCGACCGTGGAATTGGTCGCCACGATCATCTCCACCACCTGGCCCTCACCCAGCAGGGCCTCGAGCTGCTGCGCGCCCAGCTGCTCCGGGCCGACGCCATCCAGCGGCGACAGGTGCCCTAACAGAACGAAATACCGGCCACGGTAGCCACCCGACTGTTCGATCGCCAGTACATCCGCCGGCGATTCGACCACGCACAGCAGGCTCGCATCGCGCTGCGGCGCGCAACAGGTTGCGCACAATTCGCTTTCGGTGAACATGCGGCAGCGGGCGCAGTGCCTGACTGACTGCAACGCCAGCGTGAGCGACTCGGACAGGCCGCGCGCGCCGCTGCGCCCGTCATGCAGCAGGTGAAACGCCATGCGCTGTGCCGACTTCGGGCCGACGCCCGGCAGCGCCCGCAGTGCGTCGATGAGATTGGCGAGTGCCGGTGTTAGCTTCACGGGTCAGTCCCGGGTCAGAACGGCATCTTGATGCCCGGCGGCAGGTTGATCCCGGCCATGACCGAGGACATCTTTGCCTGCGACTCGCTTTCCAGCTTGCGCACCGCATCGTTGAATGCCGCGGCAACCAGGTCCTCGAGCATTTCGCGATCATCGCCGATGACCGCGGGTTCGATCGTCACGCGACGCGCTTCATGCCTGCCGTTGATGGTCACTTTGACCATGCCGCCGCCTGACTCGCCGGTGACTTCGAGCGCGGCGATTTCCTCCTGCACCTTGGCCATGCGCTGCTGCATCGCCTGCGCCTGTTTCATCATGTTGCCCATGTTGCCGAATCCGCCCTTCATGGCTTCTCCTCGTTACTGACCCGGATGCTGCCGCTCTGTACCACGGCGCCAAAAATCTTCTGCATGCTCTGCACGTTGGGATCCTCCTGCAGCGCGCGCTCGGCATCGGCGAGCCGCACCGCAGCCTGCTGTTCCGCGCGTTGCGCAGCGCTTGGCTCCGGCAGCTCGCCGAAATCGATCTCGATCCGCACGCTGCGGCCGCTGAGGCGTGACAAGGCCTGCGCGATCTTGTCTTCCTGCTGCTTGGTCCTGAGGTGCTTGTTAGCCGTGGAGAGCGTCAGGCGCACCAGATCGCCTTCGCGGCCGTCCGGCAGGCAATTGGCCGCGAGCTGGCGGGCCGCCCCGCCCAGGCTCATCTCCGGCAACAGCGCCACCCAGCGGGCTGGCGTCAGCGTGTCGAGGTCCAGTACGGCGGCAACTGGCGAGCGGGATGCCGCCACGGGCGGCACGGGCGTCGTGCCCGGCGCGGTCAACACCGTCGTGGCCGCGGTCGGCGCCGCCGTTGCACCACCAGCCGCCGCGGCTCCCGCGCCTGCTGGCGCCGCCGCAGGGCGAAAGGCCAGCATGCGCAGCAGCGCGACGCGAAATCCCAGCGAGGGGTCGGGTGCCAGCGAAAGGTCGCGGCGCGCGGTGATGGCGGTCTGGTAATACAGCTGCACGTCGGCGGCGTCCATGCGGCCCGCGAGTTCCACGATCCACTCGTGCGGATACAGCTCGTCACTTTCGTAATTGGGCACGGCCTGGCGCAGCGCCACCCGACCTAACACCGAGGCCATGTCATCGAGGACCTGGCCGTGATCGGGCGAAAACTCATCGAGCGCCACCGCCTCCGCCAGCAGCTGCGCCGGGTCCAGTGCCGCCAGCGCCCGCAGCAGGCGCAGCACCCGCTCGCGATCCACGGTGCCGAGCATCGACCTGGTGTCGGCGTCGCTGACCTTGCCGCCACCGAAAGCTAACAGCTGGTCGAGCAGCGACAGCCCGTCGCGCAGGCTGCCGTCGGCCGCGTGCGCCAGCAATTGCACCGCCGCCGGCTCGAAGGCAATGCCCTCGGCTTCGAGAATCTGCCTGATGCGGCCCGCGATCAGCGCCGACGGCAGGCGTTTCAGGTTGAACTGCAGGCAGCGGGACAGCACCGTGACCGGCAGCTTCTGAGGGTCGGTCGTTGCCAGCAGGAACTTGATGTGCGGCGGCGGCTCTTCCAGGGTCTTCAGCAAGGCGTTGAAAGAGTGATTCGACAGCATGTGCACTTCGTCGATCAGGTACACCTTGTAGCGTCCGCGCGCCGGCGCATACGGCACGTTATCCAGCATTTCGCGCGTGTCATCGATCTTGGTGCGCGACGCCGCATCGACCTCCAGCAGGTCGACAAAGCGGCCTTCATCGATCTCGCGGCATGAATCGCACACGCCGCAGGGTTTGGAACTCATGCCGCGCTCGCAGTTGAGGCACTTGGCCAGGATGCGCGCGATCGTGGTCTTGCCGACACCGCGCGTGCCGGTGAACAGGAACGCATGATGCACACGCCCGCTGTCGAGCGCGTTGGTCAGGGCGCGCAGCACATGCTCCTGCCCGACCATTTCGCTGAAGTTTTTCGGCCGCCATTTGCGGGCCAGCGCCGTGTAGCTCATCGATATCCAGTTTGGAGGCGGCCCGCACCAGCTTGAACTCCGGCGCCCGACATCACCACTACCG
>JAYUGT010000208.1:0-3782 GCA_043738315.1 Gammaproteobacteria bacterium | reverse complement strand
TCAGGAACCCACCTAACGAAAACAGGTTGCGTGGGTCGTTGCCCGAGGAATTGATGTTGCTTCCTCCCGACAGCCACAGGACCGAGGTGTTGCGGCCGGCGGAGCGGGCGATCAGCCCGTTGACGACCAGCTGATTGTCCCGGCTGCGATCCGCGCGGCGGGAGCGCTCGGTGCGCCATTCGGCGGTGAAATACTGACCGTGGCGCGGAAAATTGACATCATCGAGCGCGTCATAGCTGAAGCGCGCGAACAGCCGCTCGACGTTGAAACGGCTTTCCGGCAGGTCTGGATCGCCGATGCGCACGCGTGACCGGCCACCGTCCAGATGCGCACCGACCCGGAATTCACCCCAGCTGCCCAGTTCGCGCCCGAAATCGAGGCCGCCGTCCAGACTGCGCACGCGATACCCACCCACCAGCTGCTGGTTGGCTAACACCGGCACGTTGCGGACGGTGAAGCGCGCCTGTGGCGCGAGGAACCAGCGCTGCCGGTCATCCAGCGGCCAGTACAATTCCCCGGCGATGATCGGACGCTCTCCCAACTGCAGGTCAAGCGCGAATTCCGCACCCCGCGGGCTCAACTCGGTCATGACAAAGCGCGCCGCGGAATTGAAGCTGGAGTTACCTTCGAAATCGTCCTGCAGGTTGAGCCCGAAGCGCACGTAGTTGGGGCCATAGGCATTGCGCCGCGCACGCAGCAGGATTCCCTGACGGGCAGCGCCGGCGGCATCGGTCTCATCGACCCAGTTGTAATCCAGGCTCTCGAGGTCGCCACGGCCATAGTACGAGGCGAGTCGCGTGTCGAGTTCCGCAGCCGATAGCGGCTTGCTGGCCAGATCCTTGAACACTGCCTGCAACGCGCGGCGGTAGCGTTCTGAATCGGCGTCGATCCGCACGAAATCGATGCGGGGACGGCCGGCGCGCGCATCACTGCGCGCCTGTTGCCAGGCCTGATAAGAACCTGGATCAAGAGCCAGCGCTGTTAGCTGCGAAGACACCGCCTGGGCACCGGCGGCGCCGATATCGATCGAGCGTCGCAGGTTCGCAAAGTCGAATGAACTCGCCGAGCCCAGCGCAGGCGTGATCAGCAGGTCATGCGGGCCGAGGCTGGCGCGCTGCCGTGCGCTTTCGCGCTGGATCAGGATCGCCAGCATCTGGTTGCTGATGCGCGCCACCGAATTGAGCTCGCTGCGCTCCACCAGCGGAAAGCCCACATCGACGACGATAAGGATATCGACTCCCATGCTGCGCGTGACATCGACCGGCAGGTTGACCGACAGCCCGCCGTCTACTAACAAGCGCCCCGACAGCTCCACCGGATTGAAAAGACCCGGCGCTGCGACACTGGCGCGCATGGCATCCGTGATATCGCCACGGTCGAGCACGCGCATGATTCCGGTTTCAAGGTCGGTCGCGACGGCGCGGAATGGCGTCGGCAGGCGATCGAATTCGGAAACCGCGGCTACCGGCAATGTCAGCCTGCGCAGCATCTGCGACAGTTTTTGTCCCTGGATCAGGCCCTTGGGCAGCTTGAACTCGCCGCTGCTGATACCTAACGGAAAGCGCACCAGGAAATTCTGGTCTTCGCGTTTGCGGCGGAAGACGAGGGCCTGGCGTGGCGGACGATCGCGAAACGCGTTCTGCCAGTCCACCGTGGTCATCATCGCTTCGATCTCGGCCGCGCTCATGCCGGAGGCATAGAGACCGCCGACTACCGCACCCATGCTCGTGCCCGCGATTGCATCGATCGGTACATGCGCCTGTTCAAGGACCTTCAGCACACCCACGTGGGCCGCGCCGCGCGCGCCGCCGCCCGATAGCACCAGGCCAATGCGTGGCCTGGCGCCGGCCGCGGGCTGGCTTTGCCCCAGCGCTACGGACACCGGCGCGGCCATGAACGCCAGGACCACGGCCCAGTATTGCAGTCTGCAGCGACGCGGATTCAATGAAGCCATCATGACTCGCAAAGGATACCGGATAATGACGCCATGGCTGGAACTGGCATATGGGCTGCAATTGCGGGCGTCGCATTCTCCAACGCCGCGCTGGCCGGCAGCGAGCCACCCGAGCTCGATGCCGTATTGGTCACCGCCAGCCGCTTTGCCAGGCCGCTCACCGACTATGCGGGCAGTGCAACGCGACTGTCGGCGGAGGACATCGCGCAGCGCGGCGCAACTCACTACGCGGACCTTCTGAACCTGGTGCCGGGCGTGCAACTGCAACGTGGCAGCGGCCAGGAGGGCCTGCTCGCAATCCGTTCCCCGGTGCTAACAGGCGCCGGCGCCTGTGGCGCCTTCCTGATCCTGGAGGACGGGCTGCCGCTGCGGCCGGCCGGATTCTGCAACGTCAATGACTTGTTCGAAATCAACACGGAGCAGGCTGGCGCACTCGAAGTGCTGCGCGGGCCGGGCAGCGCAACTTATGGCGCTAACGCGGTACACGGCATCGTCAACGTGATCAGCCGCGAGCCCGGGCAGCTGGGAAAGCCTGGCATCAGCATCCGCTGGGGCAACCAGGACTTTCAGCAGCTGGGTGTGGAATGGCGCGAGCAACTGACCGGGGGCAACCAGGCTGCGGCTTATGGGTTCTGGCGGCATGACGGTGGTTTTCGCGCCTCTTCCGGCACCGACGAAGGCAAGCTCAATCTGCTGGCCACGCATCAGGGCGCAGCGGGCGTCTGGTCCTGGCGCGCAGCCGGCACGGTGCTCAAACAGGAAACCGCGGGCTTCATTCGCGGCTTCGACAGTTACCGCGACCCGACCATCGCCCGCAGCAACGCCAACCCGGAAGCGTTTCGCGATGCCTGGAGCGCACGCAGCTCGCTGCAGTACAGCGCCGTACCCTGCGAGCGCTGCGCGACCTCAGGCTACGCGTTGCTGCGCGCCTCGGGCATGCAGTTCCTGCAGCATTTCCTGTTAGGCAAGCCGCTCGAGGAGAATGCCCACACCAGCCTTGCGGCGGGCGCCCAGTGGCGGCGGCCGCTGGGCACTGCCAGCGAATGGCAGGTGGGAATCGATGTGGGACGCATGGCGATGCGCCTGAGCGAATCTCAGGCGGGCCCGACGCTGGAAGGATCCGCAGCCGCCCGCGCGATCCGCCCGGCTGGCCGGCACTATGACTATCGCGTCACCGGTACCACGCTGAGCGCCAACGGGGCGCTCGAGCGCCGGCTGACCGGACGCCAGGCCCTGGCTGCGCAACTGCGGCTCGAACATAACGCCTACCAGTATGACAACCGCATGAGCGATGGCAATCTGGCCGAAAGCGGAATCGCCTGCGCGTCTGGCGGTTGTCTCTATAGCCGGCCAGCCGATCGCAACGACCGTTTCACGGATTTGTCGGCGCGGCTGGAATGGCGGCTGGCGCTGCACCCTAACACGCAGCTGTATGCGAGCCTGGCGCGCGGCTTTCGCCCGCCCGAAACCACGGAACTTTACCGGCTGCAGCGCGGCCAGAACGTGGCGGCGCTCGATTCCGAAAACCTGAATGGTGCAGAACTGGGCTGGCGCCTGCGGCATGAGCGCTGGCGCGGCTCGCTGGCCATCTACTGCCAGGAAAAACGCAACGTACTGCTGCGCGATGCAAACGGCTTCAATGTCGATGGCGGCCGCACCCGTCATCAGGGCATCGAGTATGAGCTGCAGGGCGCCCTGGGATCGCAGTGGGAGGCGCAGCTTGCCGGCAGCTGGGCCCGGCATCGTTATGCCTTCAATCGCACGATCGACGGCGGCGAGACCGTCGTCAGTGGCACCGACATCGATACCGCGCCGCACCTGCTCGCGA
>JAYUGT010000207.1:0-9406 GCA_043738315.1 Gammaproteobacteria bacterium | reverse complement strand
CAGGCCATGCGGCTTGAGGTAGGCATGCGTCCAGTCGAAGGCTCGCCCCGGCTGAAACTGGTGGCTGCAACCACGCACCAGCGGCACTTGCAGCCAGGAATGCGCGCCCACGAACTCCAGCTGGCCGCGCAACGACGGCCGGATTTTTTCCAGCGTTGCGATCGCGAACCGGCCGCGATCTTCGTGGGGCATGGCATCCAGTGACTTCGCGCGATCGTTGAAGGCCAGGCAGCTGATGAGCTCGCGCGTGCCGTCAGATTCAATTTGCTGCCGCACCAGCGTGAACACGCCATCGGTCCACATCGATGCCTCGATGCCATCCATTTCCCAGTAGGGCTTGCGGACCCGCAGCCACACCTGGCTCTGGTTGTGATACGGCATCTGGCGCACCGCTTCGCCCTGCACGGCCGGCCAGTCCGGAATCATGCGAATGGTGCGCAACGCGCCGAAGGGCGCCGCCGCAACGACGTAGCGCGCGCGAAAACGCGCGCCGTTGGCACAGTCGAGGTCGCAGCCGCGCGCGTCCTGGCGGATCTCGCGCACCGAGTGCTCCATGCGCACCGCGTCACCTAACGCCGCGGCCATCGCCTCCGGAATTGTCGACGTCCCGGCAACCACGTGCGATGACGCCAGCGCAAAACGCTGGAAAACGTCCATGCGGCGCGTTTCGTCAGTCACGACCAGCGCCCGTACGTCGGCGCGCGAGCGCGTGCCTTCCTGCAACATTCTCAACACCGATGCCGATTCAAGACTGGCGAGACCCTGGGTGGTGCGGATAAATCGCTGCGCTTCTTCCGATGCACCCTTGTTGCGCAGCCAGGCGCCCAGTGAAATGTCGAACTGCGCGGCTTCGGGTTTCAGCCAGTCGTCAAGATCGCTGAAGGGCGTCCGCTGTTCGACGTAAAAGGCATTGAGCGCCTGCGGCGGAATACGGCGTTCGTTGTCCGGCAGCTTGTTCAGCGGTGACGACTCCCACTGCTTCGCAGGCACCAGCTGGTCACCTAACACAAATGAATACGGCGCATTGACATGCGCACCCGGCGCCAGTTCTATCTTGAGCTGCCGCGCGACATCGCGTACCCGCGCATAGGTCGGGCCGATCTGCACGCCGCCGAGGTCCGGCGCCAGGTGCCAGCCGCGCGCCGTATGCACGCGTCCGCCGACGCGCTTGCTGCCCTCCAGCACCCGCACCTTGAGGCCCTCCGCCGCCAGGATCAGCGCGGCGTTAAGACCCGCGAGGCCGGCGCCGACTATGGCGACATCGCAGACTTCCGCCCGCGCGCCGCGGGACTTCTTTGGACTGCCAGCCGAAGCGATGCCGCGAGCGGCCCCCATGGCAGCCAGGCCACCTAACACGGTGCGACGGTTGATTCTCATGCAAAGAACCTCATGCGAACAACGATACTCCGCGACGGACCATGCCCGCAACGCCGCAAGTCACGGCGGCCAATACCGCCGGTTGCGGCTTGGATTATCGGCCCGTCTCGCTGACGCGCCGCAAGGCCGTCAGCAACTCCGGCAGGTCCTTGCGGAGGCTCCGACGCACCAGCCAGGGCGGCACGTGCATGCGCGGCTTGACGCGCACTTCGTAGGCCAGAAGCGTGCCGCAACCGTCGTTGTCGGAATTCAGCATCCAGGAGCCCTGATTGATGACGAGATCGCCAGAAACTTCCTGGAAATCCACCCGCGCAGGCGGCTGGTAACTGGCGCGAAACACGTAACGCGTGCGCGGCAGGAACCAGCTGTAGTCGATTTCATGGGCAATGACTTTCCAGCTCTGGTCAGGGGCGGCCTCAACGATCCTGCAGGCTGTCAGGCGGGGAACGTAGGTGAGCGCCTTGCCGCAATCGGTCAGCCAGGCATAGACCTGCTCGCGCGGCGCAGCAATCCAAATAGCCGCCCGGGCGCGACCCGCCGCGCCGGAAGAATCGACCGTTGCTTCGACGATGATCTGCCGTGCTAACAAACGGGCGCGCTGGGCGCTGTCCGGCTCCCAGGCCAGCGCATTCGCGCCGTGCAACGCCGCGGCGGCCTGCACGGCAAAAACCAGGCACGGCACCACCAAGCTTGGGATCCTCATCCTTACTGCGACCATCGAACGCGGAGAATGTTTCAGCGCCCGGCGCCTTCGCTGCAGGACGCGCCGAACTTGAAGCAGCTGAAACAGCGGTGATGGCGCAGCATGACCCGCTTGCCCATGCTTTCCCGCAGGCTGCCGCCCTGGTCGTAGTCCGGGTCATCGTCGACCAACGTGCAGGCGTACACGCGCATGCGTCCGCCCTGCTTGACCACCATCTTGCTGAATGCGCACATGAATTCGCGGCGCGTGGCGTCGGTCTGGAAGGTCGTCATGCAGGAATGCGTCACGAACGGCACTTCGCGCGTCTCATCCGGGACGCCAAAATCCGGGAAGAACACGATGCGCGTATCGGCGGGCAGGTTGTTAGCAACGCAGAGGCGCGCGTACTCGGCGTCGACCGCGGCCCGATCCTCGCCCAGCTTCATCTGCCGCGCGATCGACACGTGAAAACCCGCCGCGACCAGCCGCCGCGCCGTATCCCAGCTGATCGCAAAATTCCCGGCGCCGCGACCGGCATCGTGACGCGCCGCGTCCGGCCAGTCGATGCTGATGCGAAAACTCAGTCTGTTAGGTCGTTGCTGCAACGGCACGAGCTGCGCGATGCGTTTCGGCAACGCGCCGACGCCATTGGTCAGCACCAGGCAGGGCGCGTGCTGCAAGGCCGCGTCCAGGATCCTGACAATATCCTTGATCAGGAACGGCTCGCCGCCGGTGAAGGAAAACTGCTTTACACCCAGTTGCACGGCCTCATCCAGGAATGGTTGCGCATCCTTGAGCGTGATGCGCTGCAGCCGGTTGTCGCCCGGCTTGCTGCCTTCGAGACAGAACGGGCACTCGAGGTTGCAGGCGGTCCCGGTGTGAAACCACAGCTCGCTCAGCGTGTGCGGCTGGATGTAGCCGCGCGCATCGCCCTTGGGTGTCAACAGCCAGTCGCCACGTGCCTTCGCGTCCATGCTTTCAGCCTCGGCCGCGATACCAGCGCGCCAGGCGCTCTGGCGATACGCCCAGCGCATATCCCAGGGCTAACAAGCGGTTGATGAGCGTCTGCCGCCAGAAGCCGCGGCGCTCCCAGCGCCGGCAATCCACTTCGATGGCGGCGGCCAGCGCGGCGAATCGTCCCGCACGTCGCAGCGCCCGCACCAGCGGGACCTCCTCAAACAGCGGGATCGCGGCAAATCCTGGCGTACGTTCGTACAATTCGCGCCGCGCAAACAGCCCCTGGTCCCCGTACACCGTCGCCACGCGGCAGCGCCAGGCGACGAACAATTCGATGACGCGCTTGGTCCAGGTGCGCGCGCCCGAGAAGTGAAACTCAAAATAGCCGGCCTGAGCACCTTGCGCGACAGCATCCTGGACCGCGGCAGTTGCATTGGCTGGCAGCAGGGCATCCGCATGCAGGAACCACAACACGTTGCCACGGGCCTGGGCCGCGCCGGCACGCAGTTGCTGCCCGCGCCCCGCTGGCGCTGTCAGATAGCGCGCGCCCGCCGCGGCGCAAACGCCTGCGACGTTAGCATCCGCGGCGCCGTCGACCACGATCACTTCCAGCGGCGCAGGTTGCTGCAAACGCAGCTGGCCGAGCAATGCTGTCAGTGCGTCGGTGTCGTTCAATACCGGGATTATCACGCTCAGTGCTCCTGCTTCCCGTTCTAGCGTGTCTTTGCCAACCACCAGCGCAGTGTAGCCGCGGCCCGTGGTGTTAGGCGGGTGCGGTTCCAGGCATCCGCAAGGCGGCGCAGGTATTCGGAGCGGGTCGGATACGGCAGGACCAGCGAACCGAGCGATGCCAGGCCCTTGCGCAGCGTCATCAGCAGGACCAGCGGCGCGATCTGCTCGCCGGCGTCCTTGCCGACCAGCGTGGCGCCCAGAATCCGATCCGAGCCCGCCGCGACCAGCACCTCCGCGAAACCGTCCGCGCCGTCGTCGGTCCGGCCACGATCCAGGTCGCCGAACGGAAACCGGAACGCCTGGTAGGCCGTCCGCGCCTGGTCGAGTTGCGCGCGCGTCGCGCCGACATGCGCCAGTTCGGGTTTGGTATAGGTGCACCAGGGAATGACCAGCCCATCCGCCCGCGCGCTGCCAAAAAACAGCGCGTTGCGAATCACGATGCGAGCCTGTGCGTCGGCGTTGTGCGTGAACTGCAGGCGCGAACAGACATCGCCCGCGGCGAAAATGTGCCGCGCGCTGCTGCGCAACTGCGCATCGACTTGGATGCCGTCCCGGGCGTTGAAGCGCACGCCGGCCGCCTCGAGACCCAGGTCTTCGAGGTTGCGCCTGCGCCCGGCCGCCACCAGCAACGCATCGCATTCCAGCTGGCTGCCATTGCTCAGCGTCAGTCGCCGCAGCCCGCCCGGGCGTTCGACCCGCTCGACTTTGGTGCCCGTCAGGACCTGCACGCCATCCGCCGCCAGTGCCGCTGCGACCAGCGCCGCGGCATCCGGTTCGTCGTTGGCCAGGATCCCCGCGGCAACTTCGACCAGGGTGACGCGGCTGCCAAGTCGGGCGAACGCCTGTGACAGTTCACAGCCGATCGGCCCCGCACCTAACACCACGAGGTGGCCCGGCAGCTGGTCGAGTTCGAAGATGGTTTCGTTGGTCAGAGGCTCCGATTCCGCGAGTCCGGGAATGGCGGGAATCGCCGCGCGCGCGCCGGTGGCAATGACAAACTTGCGGCCGCGCAGGACCAGGTCGCCGACCTGTACGGTTTTCGGGCTGGTAAACCGGGCGGCGCCCAGGAACACATCGACGCCGGCTTCGCCATAGCGCCTGACGGAATCGTGTGGCGCGATGCCGGCCCGGACCGTGCGCACGCGATTCATCGCGGCGGCGAATGACATGCCCGAACTGGCCGCTGCCAGCAAAGTCTTGGACGGTACGCAACCAACATTGAGGCAGTCGCCACCCATTGCATGGCGCTCGACCAGCGCGACTTTCGCGCCGAGGCCGGCAGCCGCGATCGCCGTCACCAGCCCGGCGGGGCCCGCACCGATGACCACCAGGTTATAGCCCGGCGCCGGCGCCGGGTTGCGGTAGTCCGCGGGGAATACGCAGTCGCGCCAGCGTTGCTGCAGCAGCAACTCATCCGTCTCGTTCGCGGGCGCTTCGTTCACGGGCTGCTCTCGTGGGCGGCGATTTCGCGCGCCAGCTCGCGCCCGGCGAGGCGTGTCACCAGCACGGTGACCACGATTGTCGCCACCAGCCCGACGGCTAACAAGATCCAGCCGGTCACGCCGATGTCGACATCACCCGACAGCGCCTGCGCGAGGCTCGCGGCCAGCGAGCCGGTGTACACGTAGGCCAGCGTGGCCGGCATCATGCCAACCCACGAAGCAGGTATGAAATCCCGCACCCGCACCGCGCTGACGCCGTAGGCGTAGTTCAGCAGGAAGAAAGGGAATACCGGCGACAGGCGCGTCAGCAGGACGATCCAGAAGCCGCGCAGATTCAGACTGCGGTCGAGCGCCCTGAAGCGCGGCATGGTCGCGATCCGGCTCGACACCCAGTCGCGCGCCAGCGTGCGGCCGACCAAGAACGCCGCGGTCGCGCCCAGCGTGCTGGCCAGCGACACCAGCAGAAAACCCTTGCCGACCCCGAAGATGGCGCCTGCCGCCACCGTCATGGGCGTCGCCGGCACGAAACACACGGTCGCGATCACGTAGACGGCGACAAAAATCGCCCAGGCGCGGCCGGGATTCGCCTGGGTCCAGGCAAGGAAAACGCTCAGCCACTCGCGCACCGGCAGCAGCCACGCCGCCGCTATCAGGCCGACAGCTAACAACAGGATCAGCAGGCGGAGGCGATTCAAGAGCCGCTGCCCGCGGCGAAACGCGCCGCCATGGTCACGAGCCGGCGGCGCGCGGGCCGCGGGTCGTGGCGCAAATGCTCGCGGACGCGGCTCAGGCTGGCAAGATCATCGACATCAAAGGATCCGCTGGTCATCGACACTCCCTGTCCGGTGGCGCGGCAGCGCGCCAGTAATGCCTCACCTAACAATTCGCTGCTCCATGGCAGGTCCGCCAGTGGCGGCCAGGCCCTGCGCGCGGCCATGGCCACCACGCCACCATCGTCGGCCGGCGCCAGCACCACGTCGGCATGTTGCAGCATCGCGGCGATCCCGTCCAACAGCGCCGGCGTCAGCGCCGGCGCATCGCTGCCTATGAATATGAGCCGCCCGCGACCCGCGCTGCGCAGCGACGCGTCGACTGCCATCAGGCGCTCGCCCAGGTTGCCCGGCGGCTGCACCAGCACCTGCATCCGGCGCTCGTTGTTAGCTGCGCGCGTGCCGCCCGCCAGCGACGCGAGTTCGGCGACGCCCCAGGATTCTTCCTCTGGATCCGCGACCGCCAGGACCGCATCGCCCGGCCACTCGCTCAGGTCCTCGCGCACACAGTCCCACAGGGCGGCCGCGACCCGGCCGGCGGCCTCCGCCCCGATCGCGGCCGCAAGCCGCTGCTTGCCGATCCCGCGGCGCGGCTTGCGGCAAAACACCACCAGGCAGGGGTTGTTGTTGGACATCCTGATACCGGACCTCGTTCGGAGCCTCAATATTGCACCAGGCCGATTCATCCTGTATTCACCCAGGCGGGGGCAAACTGCAAAGCGTCATGTCAGGCCTGAAATTCTGGACTCTCGGGGCGTTATTGGCCGCCACGCTGGCGGCGACCCCGGCGCATGCTTTTCGCTGCGGTTCGCGCCTGGTCAGCGACGGCGACACGCGCGCCGAAGTGCGCGCCAAATGCGGCGAACCTGCTGACATCGAACGGCGCTCGATCTGGCGTCAGCCGGTGGTGTGGCTGCACGGCCGTCCCTACCGCCTGTCCAACGATCAGATCGAAATTCCGGTCGAAAGCTGGGTTTACAATCTCGGTCCCAACATGCTGATGCGGCGCGTGCGATTCGAAGACGGCCGCGTCGTAGAGATCGAGACACTCGGCTATGGCTACCGCGAATCCGAAGCTGCGCCCCATACGGCCCGCTGACAACGCCGCGGTCGCGGCGATCATCCGCGCCGTCATGCCGGAATTCGGCGCCAGTGGCCCGGGTTTCGCCATCAATGACGCCGAAGTCGATTGCATGTTCGAAACCTACAACCGTCCGGGATCGCGATATTTTGTCATCGATGACGGCGCGCGCGTGTTAGGCGGCGGCGGCATCGCGCCGCTGGCGGACATCGGGTCCGGCGCGCCGCCCACCTGCGAGCTGCGCAAGATGTATTACCTGCCCGAGGCCCGCGGCCGCGGACTCGGGCGGCAAATGATCACCGCCTGCCTCGCGGCGGCGCGCGAGCTCGGCTACCAACGCTGTTATCTCGAGACGCTGACCGGCATGGATACGGCCCAGCACCTCTACCAGAGCTTCGGATTCGAGAAACTCTGCGCGCCGTTAGGTAACACCGGCCATTTCAGCTGCGACCGGTATTACCTGCTGGCGCTCTGAGCGTTGACGCTCTGGATCCAGCGTTCGATTTTCGCCTCCAGCACATCCAGCGGCAGGTTGCCATCCCGCAGCACCTGGCTGTGGAACGCCTTGATGTCGAATTTCGCGCCTAACATCTTTTCGGCATGGGCGCGCATCGCGGTCATGCGCAGCTGACCGACCTTGTAGGCCAGCGCCTGTCCGGGCCACGCAATATAGCGCTCCACCTCGGCTTCGATATCGCTGGCAGCCATGGATGAATTGTCGGCCATGAACTGCATCGCCTGTTCGCGCGACCAGCCCTTGGCGTGCATGCCGGTGTCGACCGCGAGCCGCATCGCACGCAACATCTCGTCGCTGAGCCGCCCATACCATTGGTACGGGTCCTTGAAGAGGCCGAGTTCCTTGCCGATCGACTCGCAATAGAGCGCCCAGCCTTCGGCGTAGGCGTTGTTGCCGCCAAATCGCCGGAAGCGCGGCAGGTCTTTCATCTCGTGCTGAATGGAAATCTGGAAATGATGCCCGGGAGCAGCCTCATGCAGCGACAGCGTTTCCATGCCGAAAATCGGCTGGGCGGCAAGGTTGTAGGTGTTGATATACAGGGTGCCGGGCCGCGTGCCATCGGCCGACGCCGGCTGATAGGACGCGCCGGCCGCCGAGCGCGCGCGGAACGCTTCGACTGCGCGCACTTCATAGTCGGCCTTGGGGAATTCGGAAAACATCGCCGGCAACAGTGCATCGATACGCTTTTTCAGCGCCCGGAAGTCGTCTAACAACTTCGCCGCGCTCGGCTCGAAGAAGCGCGGGTCCGCCTGCAGAGACCGAAAGAACTGATGCAGGTCGCCGCTGAAACCGACCTGCTGGCGCACCTGCTCCATCTCGCCGCGGATGCGCGCGACTTCGGCGAGCCCGATCTGGTGGATTTCATCCGCCGTCAGGCGCGTGGTGGTACTCGCCGCGATGCGATAGTTGTACCAGGCCGCGCCGTCCGGCAACGCCGACCAGGCGATCGTGGTGCGTGCCGCCGGCAGGTATTCCGTTTCAATGAAGTCCGCCAGCCGGCGATATGCGGGCAGCACTTTGTCCGCCAGCGAATCCGCGTAGGCCGCTTCCAGGCGGGCGCGATCCGCGGCGGAAAAATCCTGCGGCATGGACTTGATGGGTTGCCAGAACATGCTGGCGCGCGGATCAAGTACGCCGACGGCACGCAGCTGCGGCACGGTCTTCAGCATCAGCGCGCGCGGCTGCACGGCGCCACGGCGCATGCCGGTGCGCATCGCCGCCTCCGCCGATTTGCTCCAGGCTACGAAGCCATCGAGGCGCTTGAGGAAATTCTCGTAATCCCGAACCGTGCGGAACGGCTGGGCGCTCTCCCCGGAACCTAACACCGCGATGGTGGACGCGATGCTGTCCATCTGGTTGACCGGCAGCAACCACTCCGGGAAGCGCGCGCCGTTCAATTGCTGCGTCCGTCCGTTGACGAACGCCTCGTAGCTGATGAGCTCGGAGCCCTGCAGGCCGTCCGGCCGGATGGCCCTGGCGCGCGCCAGGAAACGCCGCTCCAGCGACTCGGCGGCGCGTTGATAATCCAGCGTGGCTGGATTCTCGAGGCGATCGTTATAGCGCTCGTCACCGAGATAAGTGGCCGACAATGGCGACAGCTTCAGCGCATCCTCAAAATACTCTTCATACAGGTCGCGCAGCCTGGCGCTGGCCGACGGCTCGGCGACCGGCGCGGTTGCGCAACCGGCCAGCACCACGAGCATCGGTGCCATGAGCATCGAAAATCCTGTTCTCATATCGCTCCCCTTCGGGCCTGTTAACACTATCTGATATACTGAGGGCATGGAAATCACACCCGCCCAGTTCAGTCGAATCGAGCAGTATTTGCCGCGTCAACGAGGCAACGTG
>JAYUGT010000206.1:0-9441 GCA_043738315.1 Gammaproteobacteria bacterium | reverse complement strand
GCCTTGCGCCAAAGCACGCAGCGGCTGCGGCGTGGCGCCCTGCGGCTGCTGCGGGACGCACAGCTGCGCGCCCTGCATTGGCAGCAGCGTCTGCAACTGGCGCACCCCGGCCAGCGCCTCGGCCAGCATGCGCAGCGGCTCGATGAATTGCAGCAGCGCATGACACGGGCGCTGACGGTCGGGACCACGGCGGCCGGTCATCGACTGGCCCGGGCCGAGCTGCGTCTGCCGCGCGCCATGGATACGCGGCTGGCGAGCATCAGGCAGCGCCTGGCGCTGGCGGCGCGCGGCCTGCAGGCCGTCAGCCCGCTCGCGACGCTCGAGCGCGGCTTTGCGATTGTTAGCCTGGCGGCCACAGGGCACATTCTGACCGACAGCCACGGCGTCGCGGTCGGCGACAGCATCGAAACGCGTCTCGCCCATGGGCAGCTGCGCGCGCAGGTCACGGGTGTCAAACATGACGAGTAGACGCGGCGCCCAGCTCGCGATCCTGACCGGGCTGCTGGTCTCCCCTGGGGCGCACGCGGCGGGCAGCGCCGCCGCCAACGCGGCGTTCGCCGGCGACTGGCCAAAGAGCGCCGTGGTTCCGGGCGGCGTTGCGCTGCTGGAGCTGCCGCCGTCCGATACCGCGCCGGTGGTCCGCTTCGGCGATCGCAAAGTCATGGTCCTGCGCACCGCGCAGGGCTGGCGCGCGGTGTTAGGTCTGGCGCTGGCGCAAAAACCCGGCCCCGCCACAGTCGAGGTCGAGCAGGCCGGGCGCCAATCGCAGCGCCGGATCGTGGTCCGGACCAAGAAATATGCCGCGCAATACCTGAAGGTTGCACCCAAGCAGGTCGACCTGTCGCCCGAGGATGCCGCGCGCGTCGAACGCGAGCAGCTGAAATTGCGCGCCGCGCTGACGATGTTCTCGGCCGATCCGCCAGCGACTCTGCGCCTTGCGGCGCCAATTGACGGTCCGCGTTCCAGCTCCTTTGGCCTGCGCCGGTTTTTCAACCAGCAGCCGCGCAATCCCCACAGTGGCATGGACATCGCGGCCGATACTGGCACGCCGATCCAGGCCCCGCTCGCCGGCGTGGTCGTCGACACGGGCGAATATTTCTTCAACGGCAATAACGTCATCGTCGATCACGGCCAGGGCCTGCTGACCATGTATTGCCACCTGAGCGCGATCGACGTCGCCGTGGGCCAGACAGTGGCGGCCGGCGATTTGTTAGGCAAGGTCGGCGCGACCGGACGGGTTACCGGGCCGCATCTGCATTTCGGCGTCACGCTGAATGGCGTGAGCGTGGATCCGGCGCTGTTCCTGGCGCCCGCCAGCCGCTGACGCGGATTTCGTCACGATTGTCGGTCGCGCGCGATGTCGGCGGCGGAGCCGCTCAAAGGGCGTCGCGCTTGCAAGATCGCGGCTCGCGGACTCGCGCGCGATCTTGCGCGTTCGCTCGTGCGCGCAGGCGCAAACGTTCCTCACGGATCTTTTCCCAATCTGAGCTGACGCTACTAAGTTTGCGCTGACCTCGCGCCCGAGCCGCCGCCCATTCGCCGCTCCACCGCCGACATCGCGCTCGACCGACAATTGCAACGTTCGTTCGCGGGACAACGCGCTACTTGCGTTTGCCGCCGCGTTGTTCCCCGCGTTTTTCGCTCTGTGTCCAGCGCTTGGGTTTGCCGCCCGGCATCAGTGACTTGCGTGAATACGGGTTGGTGTCGCTGCGAAACTCGACCTGCACCGGCGTGGCATAGAGCTCGTACTGCTCCCGGTACACGTTAGCGAGGTAGCGCTTATAGGCTTCGGGCACGCTGGCCGCCTGCGAGCCGTGAATGATGATCCGCGGCGGATTGCGCCCGCCCTGGTGCGCATAACGCAGCTTGATGCGCCGGCCGCGCACCAGCGGCGGCTGGTGCTGCTCCATCGCGCGCTCCAGGGTCTTGGTCAGTTTCGGCGTCGGCATTTCGCGCATCGCGGCTTCGTAGGCACGTATCGCCGCCACCACCAGGTCGCCGACGCCGCTGCCATGGCGCGCCGAGATGAAGAACTGCGGTGCATACGGCACGAAATCGAGCCGCAGATCGAGCTGCCGGCGAATATCATCGCGCTGTTCGAGCGGAATATTGTCCCACTTGTTGATCGCGATCAGCAGCGCGCGTCCCTGCTGCAGCGCCAGGCCTAACACGCTGGCATCCTGCTCGGCCACGGTATCGTGCGCATCCAGCACCATGATCACGACATGGGCGGCGTCGATCGCCTGCAGCGTGCGCGCGACGCTGGCCTTTTCGATCATGTCATCGACCTTGGAGCGGCGGCGCACGCCGGCGGTGTCGATCAGCACGAAGCGCCGGCCGTCACGTTCGAACGGCACGAAGATGCTGTCGCGAGTGGTGCCTGGTATGTCGCTCGCGATTACGCGTTCATCGCCGATCAGGCGATTGACCAGCGTCGACTTGCCAACGTTAGGCCGCCCGATCACCGCAACGCGTATCGCCTGCTGGTCGGACTCAGCCTCTTCCGCCTCGCGCGGCGGCGCGGCTTCAAGCGCCAGCTCGAGCAGGTTCTTGCAGCCGCTGCCGTGCGTCGCCGAGATCGCATACGGCGTGCCCAGCGCCAGCACCTGGAAATCCGCAGCCGCCATGTCGCGGTCCGCGCCCTCGGCTTTGTTAGCTGCCAGCAGCACCGGCTTGCCCGAACGGCGCAGCAGCTGCGCGCAGGCCTGGTCCTGGTGCGTGAGGCCGCTGCGTGCGTCGGTGACCAGCACCAGCACATCGGCTTCGGCGATGGCGCGCTCGGTCTGGATGCGCATTTCGGTTTCGATTCCGACCGGCTTGTCGACCAGTCCGCCGGTATCGACGATGACGCAGGCGCGCGAGCCGAGGCGGCCGTAGCCATACTGGCGATCGCGCGTGACGCCGGGGACGTCGGCAACGATCGCATCGTTGCTCACCGTCAGGCGATTGAAAAGCGTGGACTTGCCGACGTTAGGCCGGCCGACCAGCGCTATGACCGGTAGCATCAGCCACCCGACGGTGGCACGGGCGCCGGCGCGGCGGCCGGCGCAGCCTCGCTGGCAGGCAGCTGCGGGCGAAACGCCGCAATACTGCCGGTGTCGTCCATGACCAGCAGCATGCCGCCGACGGCGACCGGCGGATTGCTGACCCGGTCGCCGACCGAGGTGCGCGCCACCAGCTTGCCGTCGCGCTTGTCGAACCAGTGCACATATCCTTCGAAATCAGCCACCGCCACCAGCCCGCCTAACAGCGTCGGCGAGCTGAGGGAACGGCGCTTGAGCGAACTATTGCGCCAGATCTCGACGCCGGTGCGGCGCTGCAATGCGACCAGCTCGCCGTCCGCGGTCGACACCACGACCTGCTCGTCATCCACGTCCAGTCCACGGAAGCTCGAAAGGTCCCGCGACCACCAGATCTGCCCCGACTCGCGCGCCAGCATCGCGGCGCGGCCCTGGAAGCCGACCACGTACAGATCGTCACCTAACACGCGTACCTGCGAGTCGATATCGTTGAGGCGCTCCAGTTCGCTGCGGCCGCGAGGCGTCGCCACCGCAATGTCCCAGAGCACCGCGCCGTCCGCGAGGTTCAGGGCCATGACGCGGCCGTTATCAAAGCCGCATATCACGGTATCGCCGACGATGACCGGGCGCGCCGCGCCGCGCAGAGTCAGGCGCGGCACCTGTTGTTCCTCGTTCCACAGCAGCTTGCCATCGGCGGCCGCAAAACCGTACAGCCGGCCATCGACGGTGCGCACGACGACCACGGTGTCGGCCACCGCCGGCGCCGAGAGCACTTCGCCGCTGACCGCAGCCCGCCAGCGCACCGCGCCAGTGTCCGCATCCAACGCCAGTACTTCGCCGTCGCGCGAACCGACCGCGACCAGGCTGGCGCCTGCCCCGGTCCCGCCGCCTAACGACGCCTTGGTCTTGGTGCGCCACAGGGCGCGGCCGGACTTAAGATCAAACGCGCCGACGTCGCCGTCGGGACTGGCGGCGAAGACGCGCTCGCCGTAAGTACCGACGCCCAGGCCAAGCCGCATGACCGGTTTGTCGCCGCCTATACCGGCCTGCCAGAGCCGGTCGACGCGCACGGTGGCGCTGAATTTGACCAGCTCGGCCGGCGGATCTTCCTTGCCTTTGCGATCCTTGGAACAGGCGACCAGCGCCAGGGCTGCTAACAAAGCAACGCCGTATCGTTTCATTTTACCTGCTCCTGACATGGTCATGCGCTGCTCAGCCAGCCATCGGCGCGACCGGCGCCGCGGCCGCGGCGGCCTCGGTCACGCCATCCGCGCGCAAGTCGCCGATCTTGAGATCGAGGCCCGCCATGTCGAGCGTCGCTTCGCTGTCGGGGCCGGACTCGAGCGCCTTGGCTGCGAGGTATTCGCGCAAGGCGCCCGGACGATCGGCCTTAGCTAACAACAGGTCGCCGCGCAGTTCCTGAAAGCGTGCAGCGAAGGCGCCCGCATCGACCGGGAAAGTAGCCTGTGCCTGGTCCAGTTTCGACTGCGCCATCAGCACACGCACCAGGCGGTACCTGGCCACCATGCGCAGCTGCGGATCCTTGGAAGCATTCATCACCCGGGTCAGACGCAGGACCGCCTTGTCGAGTTCATTGTTTTCGACAAAAGAGCGCGCCGCCGCCAGGTCGCCCTGGTCAGCGTAGGGCGAATCCGCGTACTCCTTGCGCAACTCGTCGATCACCGTCAGCGCGCGGGTGGCATCGGCACGCGCAAATGCATCGAGCGCTTCGCTATAGCGCACTGAGGCGCTGACCGCGCGCGTCTCCTGACGCTCGGTCCACCAGCGCCAGCCCGACAGCGCTGCGGCGCCGATGGCGATGCCGGCGACCACCCAGAGTACGTTCTCGCGGGCCCAGGCCTTGACTCGTTCCCACTGTTCTTGTTCGTTGTAATACTCGTCTTCCACCATATTCTCCTTCAAAAATTGTCAGCTGCCAGCGCAACACGCAATGAATTGGCGATTTCCAGCAGCGGCACTTCCTGCTGCTGCGCGGGCGCGCCGCCATCCGCGGACCGCAGCGGCTTCAGCCCCGCGACACCGCGTTGCAATTCGTCATCACCCAGGATCAGTGCGAGACGCGCGCCGCTGCGATCCGCGCGGCGAAATTGCGCCTTGAAATTCCCGCCGCCCAGGTTCGTTTCCACCTTCAATCCGGGAATGGCATCGCGCAACTGCTCGGCGAGACCGAGCCCGCGCCGCTGCGCCGCATCACCCTGTGCCACCAGATAAACATCCGGTACGCCGGCCGGCGCACTGGCACCGGAATTCTTCATCAGCGTCACCAGGCGCTCGACGCCCATCGCAAAACCGATCGCCGGCGTGGCCTCGCCGCCCAGCTGCTCGATCAGGCCATCATAGCGGCCGCCGGAACACACTGCATCCTGCGAACCCAAGGCGGTGGTGGTCCACTCGAACACCGTGCGTGAATAGTAGTCGAGGCCACGCACCAGGCGCGGATTCACGCGATAGGCGATGCCCAGCTCGTCCAGCGCGCCGCGCAGCGCCGCAAAGTGTTCGCGCGACTCCGGATCGAGATGCTCGGTCAGCACCGGCGCCGCGCCGATCAGCTCCTGCAGCGCGGGGTTCTTGGAGTCGAGGATACGCAGTGGATTGCCCGACAGGCGCCGGCGGCTGTCGGCATCCAGCGCGCTTTCGTGCGCCGCGAAATACTGCTGCAGCAGCTCGCGATAGTCGCGCCGTGCGGCAGGCGTCCCCAGTGAATTGATCTGCAGCGCCAGCCCCTCGATGCCTAACAGGCGCCACAGCCGTGCGCTCAGCGCGATCAGCTCGATATCGACATCCGGACCCGGAAATCCGACCGCCTCGACGTCGATCTGGTGAAACTGGCGGAAACGCCCGGCCTGGGGCCGCTCGTGGCGGAACATCGGGCCGGTGCACCAGATCTTGTGGCGCGCGCCGCGCAGCATGCCGTTGGAAATCAGCGCGCGCACCATGCCGGCGGTTGCTTCCGGGCGCAGCGTGAGGCTGGAGCCATCGCCGTCGCGGCCCTGGTCGACGAAGGTGTACATTTCCTTCTCGACCACGTCCGTGTACTCGCCGATCGCGCGCTTGAAAAGTTCCGTGTGCTCGAGCACCGGCACGCGGAACTCCGCGTAGGCGTAGCTGGCTAACAAGTCCGCGGCGGTGCGCTCGAGCTTCTGCCACAGGCCGATCTCCTCGGGCAGTACGTCTTTCATGCCGCGGACCGGTTGCAGGACCTGGCTCATCGGGCCTGCTCGATGCGACCGTCGGCGGAGATGGTAATGAACGCCGTGCCTTTGCGCTGCAAAGTTGCTGGCACGGTCAGTTCCCTGCCAGCCAGCTCGAAGCGCACGGCCGGCGCGTTTCCTAACACCAGGCGCAGCGGTCCCGCGCCGGCGACGTCCTGGCGCGTGCCACGCCGGGCCAGGTCAAAAAACAGCTGCCGGCCCTCCTTGTCGTAAACCTCGACCCAGCACTCGGCCTGGGTACGAAAACCCAGCTTGACCATCTTGGTATCGGCCGCGCGGACCATCTCGGCCGCGGGCGCCGGCGCTGCGATGCCGGCGGGCGGCGTCATGTTCGGACTCGCGGCGCCGGACAGCTGTGGCGACGCGAGCGCTGGTGCGGTCTCGGCGGCGGGCGCCGGTTGGCTGGCGGGCGCAGCAGAAGACGAAGGCGCAACCTGCGGCGTTGCGGCTGGCGCCGGACTGTTGGCGACGCCGCGCGGGCTCTGCAATATCCACCAGACCGCAAACAGGCCGACTACGCCCGCTGCCACCACGTACACCCAGCGCAGCGCTCTGTTAGGGTCGCGGGCCCGTTCCACCTGCGCGATGCGGGTGAGATCAGGCACGTAGCCCGGGTGATCCTTGCGCATCTCGTACTGCGCGACCAGCTCGGGCGCCGGCAGTTTCAGATACTCGGCATAGCGGCGCAGATGGCCGCGCGCGTAGACCGCGGCGCCCATCGCCGGCAAGTCCTCATTCTCGAGCGCCTCGATAACGCGCACGTCGAAGTGCAGCTTGTCTGCGATCTCCGCGGCGGTACGGCCGGTGGCGTCGCGCGCGTTGCGCAGCCGCGCGCCGAATCCCGGCTGCGCTGCCGCAGAATCTTCCGGCGCGGCTTCAGCTTCGGTACTCATGGCAGTGACAATCGTGGCGACCGGCTAACGACGCGGGCTCATCGCCTGCAGGCGGCGCTCGGCACTGGAGCCGGCAAAATCCGTGCGCAGGCGCCGGCCGCAGCGCTCTTCGGCGATCTTGTCGGCCTGCGCGCGCGCCACCTGGACACAACTCAGCAACACGTCCGGATCGGCGATGAAGGCGCTCAGAAACCGGTCAACTTCCGCGCGCGCCTCGGCGAGCCGACCGCGGCTGACTTCCAGGTCCACCAGCTGAACCACCGCTTCGGCATGGTTCGGCCGCTCCTGCAGCGCGCGGCGGAAATAGCCGGCGGCGGCATCGATTTGCTTGTCAGCGCGCGCGCAGACGCCGGCGTTGGTATAGGCGGTATGCGGGGTCGGATACAGCTTGTTAGCAGCGACCGCCAGCAGCAACTTGATGCCTTGCTTGTACTGGCCGGTGCGGCACAGGTAAACGGCGTAATTGTTGCTGAGTTCCGGGCGCCCGGGGGCCAGGCGTATGGCGGCGCGGTGCTGTTCTTCGGCCTTGCGCAGGTTGCCGAGCCGCTCTTCCAGCATCGCAGCGGCAGTGCGCGCGTCAGCGTTCTTCGGGTCCTGCTTCAGAGCCTTGTCGATCTTCTCGCGCGCGAGTGACAGATTGCCCTGCTGCATGTAGGAAATGCCCAGTTGCAGGTTCGCGGCCGCCGCGCCGGGCGAGTCCAGGGTCCCGGTCGGCGTGGGATCCGCAGCGAATGAACCCACGCTTGCGAGAGCCAGGACCAGCGCGATCGCCGGGGCACAAAAGCAGCTGACACTTTTCATTGCACGCTCACCTGTATGACTTTGTCGCCAAGACGCACCTTGGTTCGATCCTGGACCTGGCCCGCCAGCTGGCCACAGGCCGCGTCGATATCATCGCCGCGGGTCTTGCGGATCGTGGCCATGACATTCGCGCGCAGCAGCTCGTCGCGAAAACTCGCGATCACCGGCGCCGGCGAGCGGCGGAAATGATTGCCCGGAAACGGATTGAACGGAATCAGATTCACCTTGGCAGGATGGCCGCGCAGCAGTTTTGCCAGCGCCCGCGCCTGCGCCGGCGAGTCGTTGACGCCGTCCAGCATCACGTATTCGAAGGTCACGCTGCGGCCGTTCTGCTCATCCAGATAGTGCCAGCAGGCAGCTAACAATTCCGCGATCGGATGCTTGCGGTTGATCGGCACGAGTTGATTGCGCAACTCGTCGTCCGGCGCGTGCAGCGACACCGCCAGCGCGCAGTTCACGTCTTCGGCCAGCTTGTAGATCTGCGGCACCAGCCCCGAGGTCGAGAGCGTGACACGCCGGCGCGAGATATCGAAACCGAAATCGTCCATCAGCAGGCGCACCGCCGGTATCACGTTGCGGTAATTGGCGAGCGGTTCGCCCATGCCCATCAGCACCACGTTGGTAATGCGGCGGTTGTCGCCGGAAGTCCAGCCCAGCTCGCGATTTGCGAGCCAGACCTGGCCGACGATTTCCGCGGCGGACAGGTTGCGATTGAAGCCCTGTTGCGCGGTCGAACAGAAGGCGCAGTCAAGCGCGCAGCCCACCTGCGAGGAAATGCACAGCGTGCCGCGATCCGGCTCCGGGATCCAGACGGTTTCAAAGGCCTGCGAGGCGTCCGCGCGCAGCAGCCACTTGCGGGTGCCGTCGGCGGAATCCCTGCACGAAACGATTTCCGGAATCCGGATCTCGGCGCGTTCGGCTAACACGGCACGGAAGTCCTTTGCCAGATCGGTCATCTGGTCAAAATCATCCACGCCGCGCTTGTACATCCAGCTCATCAGCTGACGGGCGCGAAACGGCTTGCTGCCGAGCTCGCCGACCAGAGTCTCGAGCTCGGCACACGGCAGACCCAGCAGGTTAGTGCGAAGTTGTGCGGCCGGGTCGGTCATGGATGGCTCCGCGGGCACTCAGGCGCGCGGGCAGAGCTCCGTGCTGCGAAAGAAGTACGCGATTTCAACCGCGGCCGTCTCCGCCGCGTCGGAACCGTGCACGGTGTTAGCTTCGATGCTTTGCGCGAGATCGGCGCGGATGGTGCCGGGGGCGGCTTTCTTGGGATCGGTGGCGCCCATGATCTCGCGGTTCCTGACGATGGCATTGTCGCCTTCCAGCACCTGCAGCATCACCGGGCCCGAGGTCATGTACTTGACCAGGTCCTTGAAGAACGGGCGCTCGCGATGCACGGCATAGAAGCCCTCGGCCTCGCGCTGCGATAAATGAACCATACGAGCTGCGACCACGCGCAGGCCCGCTTGTTCAAAACGGCGATAGACCTCG
>JAYUGT010000205.1:0-9448 GCA_043738315.1 Gammaproteobacteria bacterium | reverse complement strand
ATGCGCGCGCGTGGTTCCAATTCTGCGAGGCGCGACCGCATCTTGGTGATCTCGCCGCCACGGTCCGCCGCGCTGCGGAAGGTCGATTCCCGTTCACTCAGCTGGCGTGCTAACAGCGCAATCCTTTCATCGTGCTGGGTCTGCAGTGCGGCGAACCGGGCCTCTGCCAGCTGCAGTTGATGACGCGTCTCATCGAGACTCGCAATTGTCTCGTTGCTTGCGGCGATGAGCTGATTGGCGCCGGCCAGCTGGTTTACCAACGCCGCGCGCTCCTCCTGCCACCCGGCCTGCTGGTCTCGCAGCTGCTGTTCGCTTTCGCGCAGGTGCAGTGTCAGTGCTTCCAGTTCCGCGATCTGCCGCTTTGCGATTGCGAGTTCCAGCCGCGTCTGCTCATCGCTGCCACGCAGCTCAACGAGCTCATATTCCAGTTTTTTGCTCTGACCGACGCTCTCGGCTAACAGGTATTGCGCGCTCAGGGATTCCTGCCGGGCATCCTCGAGGATGCGGCGCCTCGCCCGGTCAGCGAACATGCCGCGAATTCCCAGGCCGATAAACACCCCGCCTGTCAGGATGGCCAGCCAGATCCAATCGGCGGTCAGAGTCGGAATCATTGCTCTGTCCCGCCCAGTTGCATGAACTCGATGCGGCGATTGCGCTGTCTTCCCTCGGCGGTACGATTGTCCGCAATGGGCCGGGTCTCACCGGCGCCGCGTGCGACGAAACGATCGCCGGGCAGGCCATCCTCGACCAGGTACTGGATGACCGCGCGCGCGCGTGCCTCGGATAAGGCCATGTTGGCAGCCGCATCGCCACGGCTGTCCGTATGCCCCACAACCTCGAAGCGGGCGTAGATGTTAGCTTTCAGAAGAGTGGCGATGCGTTGCAGGCGTTTGAGTCCGCGGCGGGTAAAGTTGGTGGAATTCGTCAGGAACTCGACATTGCTGAGTCTGAGGAACTTGCCGATCTGAGACTCTACTGCGGAAGCCGCGCGCACCACCAGTCTGCTGACAACCCGAATGTCCTCGCCGACCTGCTGTTGCGCTTCGTCGGCAATCTGGTCGCCGATCTCCTGCTGCGGCACCGAACCGCTCAGCGTCAGGTGCTCGCCATCCATTTCGGTGCGCAGCGCGCCACGCGTGGGTAAGACGGCAAACAGCAGATCGCTGCCGAGCCAGGGGGCCTCGGTAACATTCTCATCGATAATGACTCTGTCGACCACCCGGGCCGATCCGTAGAGTTCGCGCGCCCGCGCCAGCAGGCGATCACGCGACCTGGCGTTCGGAACTCTGCCGCCGATCTGAATGCCGTTGTTGACGAACTCCGCGGTGACGACGGGATTGTCACCCAACGCGGCAGGTAGATCGCCAGCAGCCGGGATGTTTTCCGCGGCGGCATTGCCGGCGGCACCGCTGTCTGTGGCCGGCTGGACATAGGCAGTCGCCGGGATCGTGTACTGGAACTGCTCGCGACACGCCGAAATGCCTGCCGCAGCCGAAATCAAGCCAGCCACCAAGCTGAGCCAGTTAAACATGAAAGGGTGTCCAGGAAGCTTATTGGTGTTCTTATACAAGTCACTTTAGAGCCGTTGTCAGGCGGATGCAAATTGATGCGAGCTGTCCCGGCCTGGGCAGTCGGAGTATGATCCGCCAGCTAACATAATCCATGGAGTTGCCATCATGCCGGCCTTCGGTAAACGCACCCTGTTGAGCGCTCTTGTCCTGGCATTGCTGCTGCCGGTGGCGGTCACGGCGTCGGTCACGATCGCCTTGATCAGTCCTGCTGATCTCTTGATGAAACTTGGCCAGTCCGGATTTGTGCTGCTGGATGTCAGGACGCCGGAAGAGTTTGCAGCGGGCCACATTGCGGGCGCCGTGAACATTCCACACGATCAGCTGGTTAACAGAGCAGGTGAACTGCCCAAGGACCGCAATACCGAGATTGCTGTCTATTGCCGCAGCGGCCGGCGTTCGGCGCTGGCGCTGGATTGGCTGGGCACGCAAGGCTATCAGCGCCTGCGGCACCTGGATGGCGATTTTCTCGGCTGGCAGGCGGGTGGCCGGCCGGTGGCCACGGAACCCGCTGCTCGTTAGGTCGGTGATCGCGCCGGCGGCGCCAGTTCCTGCACGCCGACCACCAGCATGCCTGGGCCGCCATGCACACCTAACGCGGGCCCCAGGGTTGTCAGGTAGCGGTCCTGGATATTGGGCAGGCCGGCAGTAATCTCGTCGAGCAACCGGCGTCCCGCAGATTCCGCATTCCCATGCCCGACGGCGATGCGGTAGCGGCGGTCGGCGCGCAAGCGGCGGCGTATGTATGCAGCAAAGCGCTGTGGCGCGCGCTTGCGAGCCCAGATAACGGTACCGATTCCAACGCGCCCATCGGCAAAGTTGGCGAGCACCGGCGAACAGCGCAGCCAGTTTGCCAGCACACCAACGATACGCGGCACACGTCCGCCACGTATCGCGAATTCGAGGTGTGGCAATAGTCCAAAGACATCGGTTTTGCTGATGGCCAGCTGCGCGGCCGCGACCACCTCGTCCTGGCTGCCACCCGCGGCCGCGCACTCGGCGGCTGCCATGGCAATCAATCCCTGGCCGAGAGACGCGTTACGGCTGTCGATGACGGCAATATTCGTACTGCCGCTGCGCTCCGCGGCGTTCTTCGCTGCGCCCAGCGTACCGCTGACTTTGGCAGTGAGATTGATTGAAACCACGCCCTGGTAATGGGACGCCAGGAATTCAAACATGCGCCGGAAATCGCCCGGCGGCGGCTGCGAAGTTTTTGGATGATCGCGCGAGGTCACGAGCAGCCGGTAGAACTCCTCCTGGGTCATCGTCACCTTGTCGAGATAGCTGTGTGGCCCGAAGTGAACCCGCACCGGCACCATGTAGATATCCAGCAGGTCCATGGCCTCGGCGGGAACATCGGCCGCCGAGTCTGTTACCACGGCGATGTGCCGTTTGCGGTCGTGATGCGCGGCTGATTGTTGCCGCAACATATCGTCCGCTTTTTGCGCGCTGACCTGGCCAAACTGGCCGGCAGCCGCAAAGATCTGTTCCGGGTCATTGGAATGTATGTGTATCCGCAGCTTTGCGGGATGTCCGCTGACAACCAGGCTGGAGCCGAGCGGATACAGAGTCTCGCGCACGCGCCGCAAATCGATGGCACCGCCCGCAACCAGGCATTCGGTGCAAAACCGATGGTCACCGGCCTTGCCACCTTCGGACATGACTTCGTTACCCGCGTGTACCGGCGAGTTCACGACTTCAACCGCTCCCTTGTGCAGGTAGGAGTTGAAACCGGCCAGTATCTCGACGAAACCGGCCGCTCCGGCATCCACGACATTGGCGGCGCGCAATTCCTCGAGCTGCCTGGTGGTATCGTCGAGCGAAGCCTGCACGGCAGGCAGAAGGCGCACGAAGGCCAGGCGAAAATCCACGACGCCGTCCGCAGCAACCTGCGCCAGCGATGCGGCAAATGCCGAAATCACCGACAGTATGGTTCCTTCGCGCGGCTCCATCAGCGCCAGGCGCGCGTTGTTGGCGCCGGCCTCGATCGCGACCGTGAACTCAGCGACCGTTAGCTGCGCCCAGCTCGATGCGCGATCCGCGACCCCCAGAAAGAATTGCGCAAGTATCGCGCCGGAGTTGCCACGCGCGCCGTCCAGCGCGGCATCCGCAGCCTTGGCGAGCATCTGCCCGGCGTGCTGCCAGGGTTGCTTCTCCAGCATGCCTAACACCGCGGACATGGTCATCGACATGTTGGTGCCGGTATCGCCATCCGGGACCGGAAACACGTTGATGTGATTGATATGGTCGGCACGACGAAACAGCTGGTAGATTCCTGCGCGCAGTCCGTCGCAGAGCTGCTGCGCCGACAGTTGCGGTAATGCCGGGGCCACCTGGCTCAAGGCAGAGCTAACAGGAACCGGCGGTCCTGCCACAGGAGTATCGCGCCTTCGGACGTAATCGACTGGACCTGGATCCCGTTAGGAAGGACGGCGCCTTCCTGGACGCGATTGCCATTGATGAACGCAAACCGCCTGGCCGGGGCCGGATCGTAAACGTGCAGGCTCATGCTGACATCCGGTACCGAAATGCCTTCGAGGATCAGATCGTCGCGCGATGGCAATCCCTGGGTTGCCGGGCGGCGGGCGCTGGCGGCGGGCGCACGCGCCTCGCGTGGCTCGGTTCGCGCCGGCGCCGGCGGCGCTTTTTCGGGTTCCACCGCAGGTTCAAAGTCAGCCGGGTTAAAAATGCCACGCGCTATATCGGAACGTTCCACTTCGGGCGTGACCGGTGCAGCCGCGGGCGCTGGCAAAGCGGTCGCCGCGGTTTCGGCGCGCCTGAGCTGGGCAGGCTGGTCGGTCTTCATCAGGTACCAGACACCCACCAGCACATTGATACCTAACAACAGAGCGAGGATTATCGCCCAGGCCGGGAAGCGCGCACGCGGCACGGCGACTTTCAGCTCATACATGCCCGGGTTGGCATTTCTCTGCCGGTCGCTCTCGGATTTCTTCAGCGCGTCGAGGATAAATGACATCTTTACTCCGGGGCCACTGCGGGCGGTGATGTCGGCCGGGCACTTGTCGCGGTGCTGGTGCGCAAGAACCAGAATACTAACGCTACTATCATGGCTGCAAGCGCCACCCCGGCCCACGGCAGCCAGCGCGGCATCAGGCGACGGCCAAGTACCTCGGACGCAGCGCGGCGTTGCAGCGCGGCGTTGACGGTGTGCCGGTCCAGTGTAAACGCGCCTAACAAAGCGCGATCGGCCATGATATTGATCAGGCGCGGAATGCCCTGCGACCGGTGGTGTAGTTCGGCAAGGGCGCCGTTGCTGAAAACCGGGTGCACGGACCCGGCTACCCGCATGCGGTGACGCACGTAGGCGGCCGATTCGGCGCGCGACAACGGCGCCAGGTGATAGCGCCCGGTCATGCGCTGCGCCAAGGGCCGTAACGCACCAGTGGCCAGCATTTCCTTCAGTTCCGGTTGGCCGATCAGGATGATCTGCAGCAGCTTTTGCGTCTCGGTTTCCAGGTTCGTCAGCAGGCGGATTTGCTCAAGCGTCTCCAGTGCCAGGTTCTGCGCTTCATCGACGACTAACACGACGCGGCGTCCCGCGGCGTGTGCGCGCAACAAATAACGGCTGAGAACATCAACCAGATCCTTGACGCTGCTGACGGACGAATCCGGCACTCCAATGCCGAGTTCCTCGCACAGCGTCAGCAGAAATTCCGCCGCGTTGACACGCGGGTTCAGGATCAGCGCAACTTCCGAATTGACCGGCGTTTTCGACAGCAGCGAGCGGATTATTGTCGTCTTGCCCGTGCCGACCTCGCCGGTCAGCTGGATGAAACCGCCGGCCTCGGTAACTCCGTAAATGAGGTGCGCCAGGGCCTCCGAATGGCGCTCACTCAGAAATAAGTAGCGCGGGTCCGGCGTTATGGCGAACGGCTTTTCGTTGAGGCCGAAGAACGACAGGTACATGCACTGCGAAGTATGTCACGTCGCTTTGTGAACGCGTAAGCAATGCGAAAAAGTGGCCGTGCCAGGCCACTGGAACCGGCGCAAAGTGGACCCATGAACGGCAAACATTTTCCCCTGTTTGTGTTTCTGATGACGCTGGGGAGCGCCTGCGAACGCGGGCTTGCTGCGGAGCCGGTACTGGACCTGCGAACACCGCAGCCCGACGCCAGCGTCAAAGCCTTTACCGTCATGCGCATGGACGACCGGCCCGCCTGGGTGCAGCGCATGGACCTGGTTGCCCGGCATGGCCTGACCTTCATGTGCCTGCACCACGGGCAACAGGCGAGCGTGGTCCTGGGCGCCCATCCTAACGGCTACGTGGGCGTATTCACAACGCTGCCGGGCGGCGGCAGGAGCGGTCGCCTGGGCTGTTAGGAACGCGTCGGCGCGCGCAATCCCCGGCTGAGCGCCGCCTTGCCAAAGCGGGCGCGGATACTGTCCACCGTCGCGTCGAGTTTTGCGGGTGGCGCCGCAAATAGATCCATCTGTTCCCCGCTTGCCAGATCCGCAACCCCCACGCCTAACAACCGCACCCGGGCCCCTGGATGTTCGGCAAGCCAGCGCTCTAACAGATCGCGAGCCACCTTGACGATCAGCGCATTGTCGTGCGTCCTGGTGCCCAGGCTCCTCTGGCGCGAGAAGGTTTCGAAATTATGGCGGCGCACCTTGATATCGACCACGCCGGCCGTGAGCTTCCTGGCCCGCAGGCGCGAACTGACGCGATCCGCCAGCGCGGTCAACTCGGCCTGCAGTTGCGCTGCGTCCTGGATGTCGCGTGCAAACGTTTCCTCGGCACTGATGGACTGTTCCTCGGCGTCCGTGATGACCGGCCGGTCGTCAATGCCCGACGCACGGTCGCGCATGCGTGCAAAATCATTGCCGAACAATGCGCGCAACCTGGCGTCGCTCGACTGCCGCAGCGCACCGAGCGTCAGGAATCCCGCCGCCATGACCTGGTCGCCCTTCTTGCGCGCCAGACCCGGCAGTCGCTTGACCGGCAGCGGATCGAGAACCGCATGTATGCGCTCGGGTGTGATGACGGTAAGCCCATCGGGCTTTTCAAGCTCTGAGGCGATTTTCGCGACCAACTTGTTAGGCGCGACGCCGACCGAGGCGCTGAGCCCGGTGCGCTGGCGGATCAACGCCTTGATGCTCCGGGCGATGGTCACGGCATCGCCGAGCATGTTCTGGCTGGCCGTGACGTCCAGGTAGGCTTCGTCCAGCGACAAGCCCTGCACCAGCGGGGTGAATTCCCGGAACACTGCGAACACCTGGGCGGAGACTTCCTTGTAACGGGACATACGTGGCTGAATGCAGATAGCATCCGGGCAGCGGCGCAACGCTTCGCTCATGGGCATCGCCGAACGGACGCCGAACTTGCGCACCTCGTAATTCGCCGCGGCAACAACGCCCCGGCCCTGCGTGCCGCCGACGATTACCGGGTGCCCGGCCAGCTCCGGATTGTCGTGTTCTTCGACCGATGCATAGAACGCATCCATGTCGACGTGCAGAATCGCGCGCGGGTCTGGCACAGTCCGGCCTATAACGTGATTGCGCTGAAGAGCACTGTCAGTACCAGAGCTGCAATGGCGGTTATCAGATACACGAATCCTAACAAAATGAACTTCGACAGCGTAAGCAGCCGGCGCTGCACGTAGACGACGCGCATGCCGCGATAGAAGTACCAGAAAGCATAAATATTGAACAGGAACGTCAGCAGGCCGAAAACGCCGCTGTCGGGCAGCGCCGCGCCGAGGAGGATCATGAGCCCGTAGCCGATGAAGACAAATATGTGATTGTGAAGCAGCAGCAGCAGATGCTCGACGTAGTGGCGCGGCGGCGACCAGTACATCAGCATCATGATAGCGGCCAGCAATGGCAGCATGACGAATAGGGCCCTTGGCACATTTTGCAGGAATACGTGAGCAAAGTTGCGGCCGTTGTCAGCCAGAATCTTGCGGCATTGAATCGGCAGCCGTGCCTGGATCCTTTCCTTGAAAGGGCCCGAGTATGTGATCTTGTCGCAGGCTTTCGCGAGATTGCCCGGCTCGGTCGCGGCCGCAGCGGATTCTGCCTGTTGGTTCACCTTTACGAGCGGGCCGCCGACAGTTCCTGCTAACAAAAAGAACACGACGCTGACGATCAGGTAGAAACGCACCGGCGGCAGGTAGCGCATGCGGCGGCCGCTGAAAAATTCCTTGGTAAGAAATCCCGGCCTGGAGACCAGGATCCACAGCGTCTGCCACAGCCGCGAATCCGCATGCGTGATGTTTTCGAACGCCTCGCCCGCGAAATGTGCGAAGGTGTGGATCTCGAGTTCGTGCTTCTGCCCGCAGTTCGCGCACCAGGGACCGGTGAGGATCGCTTGGCAATTGAGGCAGCGCGTTGCGCCGTCGTCGTTCATGCGTAGCCTCGCGGCCTCAGGCGACCTGGGCTCCGGACAGGACTCCGGACAGGGCTCCGGAGATCGGTTGGGCCATCGTACCCAGCTCATCCGGCGCGAAATCGTCGACATTGATCAGGTTCATGACCTTGCGGTCGTAATCGCGCAGCATTGCAGCTTCGGTCTGCGACAGGATGCCGGCGGCCTCGGCCTGCGCAATTTGTCCGGGTACGTCGAGCGCCGTGACCCGACCGGTCTTGACGCCTTCGACGCGGATGCGCTTCTCCAGCGGTTCCGCAGTCTGCGCCATCACCAGCGCCTCCTGCAGCAGGCCGAGCGGGTTGTTAGGCTGCACTTCCCGATAGATGTACTCACACAGGCGGTCACGCGTGTCGGTCACATTCAGCACCATGTCGGCGATCTGACGGCCCTGGCGATCGCCGGGCGCTGAATATTGCAGGCCACGAGGAAAGATGAAAAAGCGCATGAAGCCGCCAATGAACGGGTTGGGGAAATTGCGGATGAAGCTGTGCAGCTGCTCCTGTGCCTTGTACAACAGGCTGCGACAGGCCCATTCGACGATCGGCAGGTCCTCCGGCTTGCGTCCCTGGTTGTCAAAGTGTTTGAGCGTCATCGAGGCCAGATACATGTACGACAGCACGTCGCCAAGCCGCGCCGACAGGTTCTCTTTCTTCTTCAGGTAGCCGCCCAGGGTCAGCATCGCGACATCGACCGCGAACGCGAACGACGCCGAGAAACGCACGATGTGCTGGTAATAGCGCAGTGCCGGTCCGGCGTCGGGTACTGAAGTCATCCGGGCGCTGGTCAACGCCATCACCAGCGAGCGCACCGCGTTACTGATCGTAAAGCCAATATGCCCGAACAGCGCCGCGTCGAAGTCATTCAAGGCCCTGCGCCGGTCCGGGTTGTTAGCCGCCTGCATCTCCTTGAGCACGAACGGATGGCAGCGGACCGCACCCTGGCCAAAAATGATCAGGCTGCGAGTCAGGATGTTGGCGCCTTCGACCGTGATCGCCACAGGAATGACCTGGTAGCCGCGGCCCAGATAATTCTTCGGGCCAAGGCAAATACCCTTGCCACCATGAATGTCCATCGCGTCGTTAGCGCACTGGCGGCTCATTTCGGTCAGGTGATACTTGAGCATCGCCGAAGGTACCGATGGCTTTTCGCCGCCATCGATCGCACCGGCCGTGACGGAACGTGCCGCATCCATCGTATAGGTGGCGCCGACCATGCGGGCAATCACGGATTCCACGCCCTCAAACTTGCCCACCGGCATGTTGAACTGGCGGCGAATGCGGCCATAGGCGCCGGATGAAAAAACCGCGGCTTTGGCGCCGCCGGTACCACTGGACGGCAGCGAGATGCAGCGGCCGACCGACAGTTGCTCGACCAGCATGCGCCAGCCCTGGCCCGCCATCTTAATTCCGCCAACGATGGTGTCCAGCGGCACGAACACATCCTTGCCCAGGATCGGGCCGTTCTGAAACGGCACGTTGAGCGGGAAATG
>JAYUGT010000204.1:0-9511 GCA_043738315.1 Gammaproteobacteria bacterium | reverse complement strand
ATCACCGCCGGCCGCGTCGATGTCGCGGGCCCGGGCGCGCAAACGGCGGCGGCGCTCACCGGCAATTTCGCGGCACCCGGCACCGGCAATCGCGGCACGGCGACGCTGACCTTCGCCGGGCGCACGCTGACAGTCTATTACTACCCCGTCAGTGCCAACCGCTTCTATGCGCTGTCCGCGGCAGCTAACGCGCCACGCCTCGCAGGATTTATCACGCGCCAGACCGGCGTTGGCGCAACCACGAGCGCGGCATTTGCACAGGCCGGCATCCTGAGTGCCTGGGGTGCGCCACTCGGCGCCGAACAGGTCACGGCGCTGGGACGCTTGGCGCTCGCCGGTGCTAACACCGTGAATCTCGTGCTGGACACCGCGAGCAAGGGCGATGCGCCGCGCACCGACACCTACTCAAACATGACCGCCAGCGTCGAGGCCGATGGTCGCGCGGTGGTGACATCGACCGATGCGTCGCGCCGCTTCGTGATCTATTTCGACGGCGTGGCCAGCGGCTACGTCGCGGAGACCACCGGCGTCGCCAAGTTCGGTCTGCTGGAAGCCCAGGCGGCCGGCCCCTACCAGGCGCTGCAGGGTGGCACGTTCGTGTCCTCGACTCAGTTCGGCAATCGCACCGCGACACTTTTGTTAGCCCCGCAGCTGACGCTGAATGGCGGACAGATTTCCGGGCCGGTGACCGGCAGCTATGCTTTCGATACCGCGACCGGCCGCGGCGCGGGCCTGGCGAGCCTCGACTACTACGGCGGCACCGGCCTGGTGCTCTATGTCGTGAACGCTGACCGGCTGCGCATCATGGGCGGCGGCCAGCGCGGGCTGACTGCCGTCGGCAGCGCAATTTCCATCGCGCAACGTTAGACGCGGACGCCGCTCAGGCGCGCTTGCTGGTTTTTTTCCTGCGTCGCGGCACACGCGGTTGCGCGGCGCGGCGCGCGGCCCCGATGGCCTTCTGGGCCCAGATTTTCATGCTGTCGGTATCGTCAAACACCTCGGGCGGCGCTTCGTAATAGTTGAGCGATGCGGTGACACCGCGCCGCGGATAGGTAAATGGGGCCAGGTTGCGCGCCAGGAAATCCGCGCGGCTTTCGGCGTCCGCCTTGAGATACAGGCGATCGTCGGCAATCAACGCAAAGAACAGTTCGTGCTGGTAGATGCCAAAGCCGCCGAACATCCGATTGCTGCGCAGGCCGCGCAGCTGCGCCATCTGCTCGAGAACAAATTCCAGAAATTCCCTGCTGCTCATGTCCCTGCGTGGACTTTGATCAAGCGGCGCGTGCGAGTTGCAGCGCCAGCGTGATCCACATCGCGAACAGCGCGGCCATGCCCAGCACGAAGGCATTGAAGCGATGCATGACCTTGTTGTAGGTGACATGGACGAAACTGTGGATCACTCTTGTTAGCACAAAAACCCAGGCGAGCGATAATTGCAGCGTGGTGACGTTGCCGGTCAGGAACAGGACCGGGCAGATCGCGTAAAAAAGCACCGGGATTTCGAACAGGTTGCGGAAGTTGTCGGACCCCTGTGTGTTGTGCAACATTTTTTCCGCTTCCTGCCGCGTTGCGAGCAGCTGCGGGCGCACACGCCGTTCCCGCATCTCCGCGACACGAGTCGTATACATGCGAATTGCCACGACCAGGGTCAGCCCGGCCATGACGATCATCGGCCAGAATATGAGTATAGGTTTCATGCGGCAGCGACCTCCCCCGCAATTGTAGGCCAGAACACTGAGTGCGCCCACTGACTCAATCGCGCTATGCTTGTCCACATGCGCATACCCGAAAATTTCCCGCAGGCCCGCTCCGCGGCATTGTTGCTTGGCATCCTGCTGATTGCGGGCACGGCGCAGGCCGGTAGTTCCCCGGCTGGCAGTTCCTCGCAAGACTACAGCGCCCAGCTCGCGAAATTTCGCGTGGTCGCGATGCCATACGACTCCCGCCGCTATACACGGCGCCAAAAGCAACTGGTCGCGAAGCTGGCCGAGGCAACCCGTTACGCCGACGACCTGTTCTGGGAGCAAGGCGATCCTGCAGGCCACAAGCTGTTGCAGTCGCTCGCCGGCAGCAAGAAACCGAAGGACCAGCAGCTGCGCCGCATGTTAGTCATCAACGGCGGTCGCTACGATCTGATCCGCGAGAACGCACCATTCGCCGGCGCCGGCCCTCGGCCGCCGGGCGGCAATATCTTCCCGGCCAACCTGACGCGCGCGGAATTCGACGCGTACGTTGCCAGCCATCCCGAACAGAAGGCGGCGCTGTATGATCCCTTCACCGTCGTCAGGCGCGAGGGCCGGGCGCTTGTTAGCGTGCCGTATCACATCGCCTATCGAAAATGGCTGGAGCCGATGAGCCAGGCGCTGTTGGCGGCGGCGGATTTATCGGACGACGCGGCTTTTGCGAACTACCTGCGCCTGCGTGCCGCCGCGTTGCTCAACGATGATTACTTCAAGAGCGATCTCGCGTGGCTTGATCTCGTCAACCCGCAGTTCGACATCATCATTGCGCCGTACGAGACCTACCTGGACCATTTCCTTGGCGTCAAGACGTCTTACGGCGCCGCGGTCCTGATTCGCAATGATGCCGAAAGCCGCAAGATGGATGTTTTCAAGCAGCACCTGCCGGAGATTCAAAAATCGCTGCCGCTGGACGCGCAGGACCTGCCTTCCGCGGAAGGCCATGTGTCGCCGATGGAAGTCATGGATGCGCCGCTGCGCGGCGGCGATTTGCGCCATGGATACCAGGCGGCGGCCGATAATCTGCCTAACGACCCGCGCGTCCACGAGCAGAAGGGTTCCAAGAAGATTTTCTTCAAGAACTTTCTGGACGCGCGCGTCAACTACGTGATCCTGCCAATTGCCAGGCGACTGTTGCGGGAAGATCAGGCCGCGCTCGCGACTGCAGACGGCCAGCTCAGGTTCGTGCTCATGCACGAGATTGCGCATGGCCTCGGACCCACGGCGGCGCGCACGCCGTCGGGTAAACAGGACATTCGCGCCGCGATCGGTCCGGAGTACAGTGGCATGGAGGAAGCGAAGGCCGACATTGTCGGACTTTATGCGCTGAAATGGCTCGCTGACCACGGCCACATATCCGCCGCGCAACTAACTGAGAGTTATGCATCGCATCTCGCGGGTATTTTCCGCACCGTACGTTTCGGCATCGCCGAGGCCCACGGCCGCGCGGAAATCATGGAATTCAATTTCCTCGCCGAGCGCGGCGTCGTCAGCTACGACGAAAAAAACGGCCGTTATGCCATCAATTTTGCCGACATGCCGGCCGGTATCGCCGCCCTCGCCAGGGAATTGCTGGAGCAGGAAGCCACGGGCGACCGGGCCCGTGTCAGCGTCTGGTTCAAAAGATATGGCACGATGTCGCCGCAGCTGACAGCGGCCCTCAGGAATGTCAGCGACGTGCCGGTGGACATCGATCCCGTGTCAGACCTGGAAAAGCCGCTGCGCTGACATGCGCGCCATGGTGCTAACGCGGCCGGGACTTGCGCTGCAGTCCTGTACGCGGCCCGATCCGCAACCTGCGGACAACCAGGTACTCATCAAGGTGCATGTCTGCGGTGTCTGCCGCACGGACTTGCACATTGTCGATGGTGAACTGACCGGCGGGACCAGGCCCATCGTGCCGGGTCACGAGATCGTCGGCACCATCGTCAGCCAGGGAAAATCAGCAGGCCGGTGGCCGGTCGGCACGCGCGTTGGCGTACCGTGGCTGGCTGCCGTTTGCGGCCATTGCTCGTTCTGCCGCAATGGCCAGGAAAACCTCTGCGAGCAGGCTCGCTATACGGGTTACGATATCGACGGCGGTTACGCCGACATGGTGCTGGCCGATCCGGATTTCTGCGTCCAGATTCCGGACAACTACTCCGATGCTAACGCCGCGCCGCTGCTGTGCGCAGGGATCATCGGCTACCGGTCGCTGCGCATGTGCGGCGATCCTCGCCGCCTCGGTATTTATGGACTCAGAGCCGCCGGCCATATCGTGACTCAAGTAGCCAAATTCGAAGGCCGCGATGTTTTCGCGTTCACACGGCCGCTGGACCACGCGGCGCAGTCGCTGGCGCGCCAGTGCGGCGCGGTCTGGGCGGGCGACTCCACGACCTCCTGCCCGGAGCCGCTCGACGCCGCAATCATCTTTGCGCCTGTTGGCGAACTCATTCCGCTCGCGCTGCGCGCGCTACGCAAGGGCGGCAGCATCGTGTGCGCCGGCGTACACATGAGCGATGTGCCAAGTTTTCCGTATCAGCTCCTGTGGGGCGAGCGGGTCCTGCGCTCAGTCGCCAACCTGACACGCAACGACGGCGCCGAGTTCATGAAACTGGCGGCGCAAATGCCGATTCACACCCGCGTGCATGAACATCCGCTGGAGCAGGCGAACGAGGCGCTGGCCGAGCTGCGCAGCGGTGCCGTGACCGGCGCCGCGGTATTGCGGCCGCAATAAGCGGCGTTCGCGCGGCGTCAGGTCGCGGGAAAGGCCGCCGCCAGGATTTTCTCATCGTCGGCGTGCACGAAGTCGCGCGGTAATTCGCGGCTCACCATCTGACGAGTCTGCTCGGTCAGCTGGTTGCGCAGCAGCCCCAGAAAATGCGGCTCCGCCAGCAGGATGAAGTCGCTGACACCACCATTCTTACGCAAATGCTCGAGCCGACGCGACAGGAACCTGGCAAAACGCATGACTTCGCCGCCATGAGGATCGTAGTCACTGCTGGTGTCGTGCGGCGTGGTGGCTGTTAGCTCACTCTGGCCCGCACGGCCACGTGGCGGATTATGCGGTTTGCTGTCCGTCCCTGCGCCGTGCTCAATCTCCACAGCATGCAACGACGGCCGCTCCACGGCCTCCGTCTCGACCACATGTCTCGCCCTCGCCGGGCCACTGACTCGCAGCAGCCTGGCCTGACCTCCATCAGCGACTACGATATAACTGAACATGTCTCTCACTCCTCAGTTCCTGCATTCAGAGGCTAACGAGGTGGGATACGCACGCCTATCAGGATATGCCGCAATCCGCGATATGAGCCTGCAGTTGCGTTAAAACGTCATGCAGCACCGAGGCCCGCTCGGTGTGCGCGTCAATGACCGCCAGGTGCTCATCCTCGACGACGGTTTCCATCTGCTGCCGTTGCCAATCCAGCACCTCGACATTCGCCTCGGAAGGATCAAGGCCCATTGATGCTCGCGTCTCAATTCGCGCCTTCAGCATCGCTCCCGGCGCCTGGCAGGCAACCGTGACGATCCGCACCCCCAGTTCGGCCGCTAATCTAACAAATTGTTGCCGCGCGGAACGCTGCAGGAAACTTGCGTCGACGATGGCCATGCGTGCGCCATGCAATGCGTGGCGGGCGCACTGGTTGAGCCGCTGGTAGACGCGCTCGGTCTGCTCGGCGGCATAAAGCTCACTCGCGATGCCGGAGTGGCTGGCCGCGAGTTTTTGCAGGCCCGCAAGGCGTTTTCGCTCTACGTCCGATCGAATATGGATCGCGGGCAACTCACGCGCCAGGCGCTCGGCGACCCAGCTCTTGCCCGAACCGGACAGTCCGTGCATCAGGATGAGCAGCGGTGGTTGGCGCTGCAGGCGCGCGGCCGCGATACTAACAAAAAGGTGTTGCCGGTTCATGGCCGCATTTCTTTCGCGACCATCCGCGCGCGTGGCGGCCAGTGCACCAACCTTGGCACGCACCAGTGCGTAGTGGGCTTCGTAGAGGTTGAGGCATTCGCAGGCCTGGTAGTCTCCGGTAGCCATGAGCCAGGCATTGACGAATGCACTGGCGAGCGTGGCGCGCCCGTAAGCGCAGAGATCCATGGCCAGGAAGGCGATTTCCTGGGCGATATCGATGCGACGGAATTCCTGCTTGAACTCCAGGCAATCAAACGCCAGCAAGCGGCTGTCGACGCGCGCCACGTTGCTCGCATGCAGATCACCATGGCACTCGCGGACGAAACCCAATTTGTCGCGGATGACCAGCAGCTCCTGCAGACGTTGTATTTCGTCACGCAACCACCAGCCGCACCGCCTGACAGATTCGCGGCTTGCATCATCCCGAGTCGCCTCCAGGCACTCGCGTGCGTTGTCCAGCAGAATGCCCCGGGTCCTGCCAGGCTCAAGATTGCTCGGCATGCGTGGCAGCGACGCATGGCTTGCCGCCAGGGAATTGCCAAATGCCACGATCTCCCCGATCGTCACCTGGCCGTTTTCCAACAAGATGCCAAGTTCACAGCTCGGGTCGAACTGGCGCATGCGAACCGCGAATTCCAGCGCCTCTCCGGCACCATTCATCTGCAGCTCGGTTCCGCGACGGACGATCGGACAGACATCGATATACAGCTGCGGAGCAAAGCGCTGGTTAAGCCGCAGCTCCTCGCGGCAAAAAAACTCGCGTTGCGCCAGCGTCGTGAAGTCCAGGAATGAGAACTTCACGGGGCGCTTTATCTTGTACGCATACTCGCCCGTCAGGATGACCCAGGAAATATGGGTCTCGATGACGCGGATTGCCGTTACCGGGTGCGGGTAGGTCGCGGCATCCAGCAAACCGGCCAGCTGCGTTGGCAGGTTGACCTTCACGTTGTTCATCCACCTGCATTATGGTCGATATGCCCAGGCTGGCCGCTATGCGTAGTAGTCCCCCGACGGCAAAGAGCGCCATACCGTAGTTTCCACGATTGCCGGGCGCCTCCCGTGCCATTAGGTTTTCAGAACGGTGAGATAGTGACTGCACGAATGGCCAAGAAAATCCTGATTCCTGTCGACGGCTCCGAGACTGCAATGCGGGCGCTGGACTATGCGGTCGATAGGTTATCAACCGAGCCAGCCGCTGCTGCGCTGCTGCTGACGGTGCATCCGCCGGTGCATCTGTACGGTGAAGTGCGCATGTACATTAACGACGACAAGGCCGCCCAGGTCGTCGCGCAGCATGACCGCAAGATCCTGGATCCCGCGGTCGAGAAACTGCGCAAGTGCAACATAGTTTTTACCACCGAAGCAGCGGAAGGTGATGCTGCGGAGATGATCATCGAGCGCTCGATCAAGACCGGCTGCACGGAGATCATCATGGGCGTGCGCGGCATGTGCCGTTTCGGCGGGCTCGCGCTGGGCTCGGTCGCGAGCAAGGTCATTCACCACGCGAGTATCCCAGTGACCCTGGTCAAATAGGCCGGGTATGTCTGGAACCAAAATCCTGGGTGTTGTCGCGGTTCTTTTGGTGGTGGGACTGGCCATCAGTTTCTTTGCGACTAACACGCCACCGGCTGTCGATCAGGTCGGCGCGGCGCTGACGCCCGGACGCGTGGTGCTGACCGACGACAATGTCGTGCCACTGCACACCAGTGAGAATCTTGAACGCGTCCGCGTCTGCGTCAAGTCCGAAGCTGACGCGGTTGCGGCGAAAGTGAATTTCGACGACCAGTCCCTGGTCGTGGAGCCGCGGGAATGTCACGACTTCTCCGCCCGCCAGCTGAGCGTGACAACCACCAAACCCATCTCGGGTGAGGAGCACGCGGTGGTGACTTACCTGGAACTGAAGGACTGACGCCGAGCTAACAAGTTTAGTTGACCGTGAAGGTTCCGTCGTCGACGTCTTTCAGCATCCGCCGCATGATCTTGCCCGAGGATGTGGTGGGCACCGTAGTCACAAACTGCAGCGCGCGCGGGACCTTGTATGCCGCCAGTTGCGCGCGGCAATGGGCCACGAGATCCGCTCGCGATACCCCGGCGCCCGGCTTCAGGATCACGTACGCCTTGGCCAACTCCCCCTTCGCTTCGTCCGGCACGCTGCCGACCGCCGCCAGTGCCACCGCCGGGTGCATGCACAGCACGCGTTCAATCTCAGCCGGATAGACGTTGAATCCGGCGGTGATGATCATGTCTTTCTTGCGATCGACGATCGTCGCATAGCCGTCTTCGTCCATGGTCGCGATGTCGCCGGTGTGCAGCCAGCCATCGGGCCGGATCGTGTCCGCCGTGCCTTTCGGATTGTTGTAGTAACCCTGCATCACCAGCGGGCCGCGAAACATCAGCTCACCGCGTTCACCCAGCGGCATCTCCCTGTCAGGATAATCCACATCGACGATGCGGATCGTGTTGCCGGGATACGGGATCCCGATCGTGCCGGCCTTGTTAGGTCCGTAGGCTGGATTCGCGGTCGCGGCGCCGGCCAGCTCAGTCATGCCCCAGGCTTCGTAGACCGGGCAACCGGTGCGCGCGGTGAATTCCTGCGCTTTGGCCGCCGGCAAGGTTTGACCGCCTCCCCAGCAGCGGGACAGGCTCGAGAGATCGTACTTGTCGAAGTCCGGATGTGCGAGCAGGTAGTAATAGGCTGTCGGCACGCCGTCCATGATCGTGATGCGATGCCGCTGGATGGCACTGAGTACGGAGATTTCATTGAAGCGCGGAACAACGATCAGCATCGAGCCAACCATCATCGCGGCATTGAACACGCAGCTTCCATACACATGCGGCAACGGCAGCGCGTTGATGAGCCGATCCTCCGCCGTCCGCGCCGACATCAGGGCGGTGCCCACGGCCGCGCCGATCACGGATCGCTGACTCTGCATGGCACCCTTCGGGTGTCCCGTCGTACCCGAGGTGTAGCAAATGGCGGCCAGATCCGCAGGCCGGCGTGGCGGCGCGGTAAATTCCGGGCTGGCGTGCTGCAACCAGTCATTCAGCATCCTGGCCCCGGCGACGGGCGCTTCGCCCCAGAACACCAGGTCTGTCAGGTTGCCAGTGCCCTTCAGGGGCAGCAAGGTCTCCGCTTTGTCCGCCGCGGCCAGAACCGCGCGGGAACCCGCGTCGGTCACGGTAAATCGCACTTCATCCGCCGTGAGCATGGTGTTCAGCGGATTCACCACCGCGCCGGTCTTCACAATGCCGTAGTAGCTGACAAGCCACTCCCAGCTGTTAGCACCGAACAGGCTCACCCGGTCACCCGGCTGAATGCCGATGGCGGCCAGGCCGTTGGCAACCCGGTTGGACATGGCATCAAGCTCGCGAAACGAGAACTGCCGCTCCTCGACGATCAATGCAATGCGGTCCTTATGCCTGCGCGCGGCTTGCGGAAGAATTTCTGCGAGAGTTGTAACCATAGATAGCCAGGTGCTGCCTATTTTTTGTAGCCTGACCCACCACCGCGCAGCTGGCGCCGGTAATCGACTTCGTCGTGATGCCCCTTGGAATCTGCGACCAGTCCGCCCGTGCTCATCGACCATTCCTCGTAACCGCTGATGCGAACCCGGTTGCCGGTACCTCCCGTGCCCGTGCTCGTTCCCGCAAGCGTCCAGCGATAGATGGCCCGATTGCCGAGGAGCTCGGCGCCGTCCATGGTAATGAGCAAATCAGGAAACTCGCTCATGAAGCTCTGCGCCGCCGCCGTGATTGCGGCGCGGCCGACTGCGGGCGCTCCATTGTTGATCTGCAACGAGCCGCTCTCGGCATAGAACGCCGCGACGCTTGCAGCTTTTTGACTGCACCATGCGGCCGTGTACCTGGTCGCGAAGTCTTTCAA
>JAYUGT010000203.1:0-3853 GCA_043738315.1 Gammaproteobacteria bacterium | reverse complement strand
TGGTGCTGATGCTGGTGATCAATATCGGCCTGAGACGCGTCTGGCCGGCGACGATGATGGCTTCCAGCTTCTCGAGGCCGGTACTGCGCGCCTGGTTGATCGCGTCGACCAGCACGATCGCGTTGTTGACCACGATGCCTGCTAACAGAATGAGTCCGATGATTGCCACGGCGTTGAGACTGATGCCGGTGATCAGCAGCGCCCAGACCGCGCCTATCAGTCCCATCGGGATCGTGAACAGAATCACGAACGGATGCAGCAGGCTTTCAAACTGCGAGGCCATGACCAGGTAGACGAGGAAAACGGCGAGGCCGAAGGCTAACAGCAGCGAGCGGAAACTGTCTGACATTTCCTCGCTCTGGCCCGTCACCGTGGCGGTGATGCCCGGTGGCAGAGGCGTATCGTTCAACAACTGTCGCGCAACTTCGGTTGCGCGTCCGAGATTGCCGCCCGCAGGGCTCGCCGACAGGATCGCCACGCGCTCCTGGTTGGCGCGGCGGATTTCGGCCGGGCCGGTCGCCAGCTTGACGTCGGCAACCGCGGCTAACGTCACCGGCTTGTCCGCGCCGGGGTTCACGATCAGGCTGCGCACGTCCTCGACCGTGGCATCGCGCGCATCGATACTGCGGACTAAGACGTCAATCTTGCGGTCGCGCCAGCGATAGCGTGTCGCGACATCGCCGCGGACGCTGGCGACCACGCGATCCGCGATGTCACGGACCCGCAAGCCCAGCTGTGAGGCGCGCTCCTGATCGAAGCTGATCTGAATTTCCGGGTGCCCACCCTCGATACTGGAGCGCAGATCGTCGAATGCGCCGCTCTGCTGCATCTTGTCCTTCAGTGCCTGCGCGGCCAGCGACAGGCGCTGCAACTCATAGCCTGACAGCACGATCTCGACCGGTGTCGCGAGCGTGAACAGGGCCGGCCGTTTGAACTCGAACTGCACCCCCGGCGTTGCCTCGAGCGTCTTGCGCAGCGCCGACATCGCCGCCTGTTCCTCGGTCGCGCCGGCGGGCTGTTGCAGCGTCACGGCGATTTCGCCGACGTTTTCACCGGAGTCGACCGGATTGGCATCCAGGCGGTTGCCGGTACCGGCCACCGCGTAGCTGCGTTCCACGCCCGGAAGTTTGCTGGCCGCCGCCTGCAGGTCGCGCATGACGCGATCGGTGCTCGCCAGCGGCGCGCCCGCCTCGAGCCGCGTGCGCACGGAGAATTCGCCCTGCGCCAATTGCGGAATAAGTTCGGTCCGCAGCCAGGGTGTTGCCGCGGCGGTCAGAGCTAACAACAGCAGACCTCCGCCGGCGACCGCGCCGCGATGGGCCAGGGCCTGGCGCAGTACGCCCGGATAGCGTTCGCTGGCGGCGTGGTAAAGCCGTTGCGTGCCGTGCACGAAAGGCAGCAGGCCAATGCCCGCCAGGGCAGCCACCAGGCCCGCGCACGAGCGGAGCAGGGCGATCGGCCGCGCCCACCAGGGCCCAGTCGTGATCGCAAGGCGCAGTCCCGCCATGGTCCTGGCTAACACCTGGCGCTTCTCACCCAGGACCTCGTTCCAGCTGCGGCGCGTATCGATGCCGGCGTAGGCGCTATCGCTGGCGCGCCAGGCTGCCAGCATCGGTACCAGCGTCAGGCTGGCGAGCAGCGACAGCAGCTGTGCGAAGGTCACGGTGAGCGCCTGGTCGCGAAACAACTGGCCGGCGATGCCGGAAACGAATATCAGCGGAAAGAACACCGCCACCGTGGTCAGGGTCGAGGCGGTGACTGCCATGGCGACTTCGGCGGTGCCGTCGCGCGCTGCCTCATAGGACGGCACGCCTTTTTCGCGCTTGCGCGCGATGGCCTCGAGAATGACCACCGAGTTGTCGATCAGCATGCCGATCGAGAGCGCGATGCCTCCAAGGGACAGGACATTGAGCGTCAACTTGAAGCCGTACATCGCGACGAAAATGCCGATCACGGTCACGGGGATCACGATGCCCGCCACCAGCGTCGCGCGCGCATCCCGCAGGAAAAAGTACAGCACGAACACAGCTAACAGTCCGCCCCAGATCGCCGAGTCGCGCACTTCGCCGACCGCATTGGAGATAAATCGCGACTGGTCGTAGGTCGAACGCAACTCGCTGTCCACCGGCAGTGACTTGCGAAGCTGTTCGAGCTTGGCGGTCACCGCGGCCGCGAGCTGCACGGTGTTCGCGTCGCCCTCCTTGTAGAGCGCGAGCTCGATGCATTCGCGCCCGTCATAGCGGGTGATCGCGGTGCGTTCCTTGTAGGCGCGGGTGACGGTGGCCACGTCGCGCAGCCGCACCGGCCGCTGGTCTACGGTCGCGATGACCGCGTCAGCCATCGTATCCAGCGTCTTGAATTCATTGACCGTGCGCACCAGGTAACGCTGCGCGCCCTGTTCGAGCCGGCCACCCGAGAGGTTGACGTTTTCCGCGCCGATGCGTTGTGCCACGGTCTGGACATCGAGGCGCAGCTGCGACAGTTTTTCCTGATCCACCAGGATCTGCACTTCATCTTCGAAGCCGCCGCTGATCTTGACCGCGGCGGTGCCATCGACCGACTCCAGGTCGGGTTTCAGGCGCTCGTCGGCAAACTGTCGCAGCGCCTTCAAGCGATCGACATCGGCGCTCGCGGTCTTGTTAGCCAAATCGACCAGTGCCAGGCGCAGCACCGGCTCGGTCGAGGGATCAAAGCGCAGGATCAGCGGCCGCTGCACGTCGGTTGGCAGGGGCAGGATGTCGAGGCGTTCGCGCACTTCAATGCCGGCGACATCCATGTCGGTGCCCCAGGCGAATTCCAGCACCACGTCCGACTGTCCCGAGCGTGAAATGGAACGCACGCTGCGCACGTTGCGAATTACGCCGACCGCTTCCTCGATGGGCCGCGATATCAGATTCTCGATTTCCAGCGGCGCCGCGCCCGTCAGCTCGGTGCGAACCGTCAGCGTCGGGTAGGACAGGTCCGGGAGCAGGTTGACCTTGAGCCGCGACAGTGACACGAAGCCGAACAGCGCCAGTGCCACCGTCGCCATCGCGACCGTGACTTTGCGGCGGATCGCGAGTTCTGCGAGTTGCATGGCGCGGCCTCAGGAACTGGGGCCGAGGCTGACGACCTTGACGGGATTGCCGTCCTTGAGGCCGTTCTGCCCGACGACGACCACCTGGCTGTTAGCTGGCAGCGCGGTCAGCAATTCCACCCGTGCGCCTTCGCTCAGGCCGAGCTGGACCAGTTGCGAACGGGCCTTGCCGTTCGTAACCAGGAAGATGCGCGGCCGGTCTTCGCCTTCGACCAGGGCGATGCGCGGGATGGAGACCGCGTTAGCCTTGCGCTCGAAGACGATGCCCAGCCGCGCAAACATGCCGGGCTTCAACTCGGAGTTGGGGTCGGCGACTGTCAGCGTGACCTTGAAAGTCGCGGTGCTGGAATCCACCGTCGGTGACACCAGTTGTACCCGCGCCGAGAACTGGCGGCCGGGCAGGGCATCCACCGTGGCGCTCGCCAGCTGGCCGATCTTCAGCCGGCGCAGCTCGCGCTCCGGTACGAAGACCGCGGCGCGCAACGGGGTTAGATTGGTGACGCGAAATGCAACCACGCCAGCCTGCAGGTTCTGACCGACCTTGATCTTGCGGACCGAGACGATGCCGGCAAATGGTGCGCGGATATCGGTGTAGGCAAGCTGCAACTGCGCGAGGTCCCTGTTGGCGCGCAGGTTATCGAGGTCATAGCGCAGGCCATCGATGGCGCTGGCCGCGATCAGGCCTTTCTGGCTGAGCTCCAGCTGGCGCTGGTAATCGCGCTCGACCTTGGCGAGCTGGGCCCTGGCCTGCAGCGCCTGCAAGCGCAATTGGCGCGC
>JAYUGT010000202.1:0-3859 GCA_043738315.1 Gammaproteobacteria bacterium | reverse complement strand
TGCAGCAGTGGGTGCGCAGCTACTTCAAGTCGAAACGCTATTGGCGCGAAAACCTCGCCAGCCAGTTTAGCGGCGGCGGCAAGCCGCCGGACGAGCTGGTGCAGCGGGTTTACGACATGAACCGCCGCGCTTCGTTGCGCACCGAAGGCGCGGCGATGATGAAGCAGTTCCAGACCGGCGATCCGGAAACGGTGTTAGGCCATATCACCGCGCCGACGCTGCTGATGTGGGGCAAGGGCAATATCACGGTGGCGCACCTCGAAGGCGATGTATTCCAGCACTGGCTTTTCAACGCCCCGACGCTGCTGAAGAAGTACGAGAAAGTCGGTCACTATTTCTACCTCGAGCAGCCCGAGCAGTTTGCCAGCGACGTGGATGCATTCCTTGCGGGCCAATGGGACGACAAGCTGCTGCGAGTTACCCGCAGCACCGGCCTGGCGCCGCTGGCACCGGCGGAACGAGCAGAATCCGCCCGCAAAGACTGATTTTTTGAATGCAAGAACCTGACCTAACAAGGAGTTTGAACATGACATTTCGACCGTTAACAACTGTGCTGAACGCGGGCCTGCTCGCGTTGTCGCTGGCCCTGCCCGTCGCGGCGCAGGCGCCGCCGGCAGCCCCCAAGGATGAAACGACGCTGGCGATCGAGAAAGCGCTGGCGAGCGACATCCGCACGCCCGAAGAACGCGCCCGCGATTTTCCGGAACGCAAGCCGATCCAGACCCTGGGGTTCTTCGGCCTGAAACCTAACATGACCGTGATTGAGCTGTTTCCCGGCGCCGGCTGGTACACCAAGATCCTCGGCCAGGTGCTGGCCGACAAGGGCAAGCTGTACATCACCGTAGGCCAGGCCCGGACCGCCACCAAGCTGGCGGAATGGAAGCTGGACAAGGTCGTGGCGGTCGATGCCAAGGTCACGCTCGCGCCAACCGATCAGTTCGGAATCTTCCAGGCCAGTTCGATCGACATCCCGGTGCGCGACGCCGACATGGTGCTGACGTTCCGCAACTATCACAACATGACGCCAGATACGCGCGCCGTTCTGAACAAGCAGATATTCCTGGCCCTGAAGCCCGGTGGTGTCTATGGCATCGTCGATCACACGCGCCGCCACATGGAACCTTACAGCTCGGAGACCTGGCGCCGTTCGGATCCGGTCCAGGTCATCAAGGAAGTGCAGGCCGCCGGCTTTGTGTTCGAGGATTATGCGACGCTGCATTTTCGGCCGGATGACACGCTGCAGTACGACAGCCAGCGCGAATCGATCAAGGGCTACAGCGACCGCTTCACGCTGCGCTTTCGCAAGCCGCTGAAATAGCCTCGGCGCGACGACGGGCAGGCACCATGAATCGCCGCCTGCTCGTCGTTGCGTTGCTGGTTTTTATCGGGCTGTCGCTGCCGTTGTTGCTGCCAGAGGCGGTGCAAACCGCTGGCCGCTATGACCGCACCGCGCTCGCCGGCGGTGAATGGTGGCGCCTCATCAGCGCGCATTTCGTACATCTCGGACTGCGTCACACGCTGCTCAATGCCGCGGCGGCCGGCATCCTGGTGCTGTTATTCGGCGAGGCACTGAGCGCGCGCACCTGGCTGGTAGTGGTTGTGGTGGGCCTGGTCGCCATCGATGGGGGTCTGTGGTTTTTCTCGCCGAATATCCAGTGGTACGCCGGCGCGTCCGGCGTGCTGCATGGCGTGATCGCCGCCGGCGGACTGGCGCTGGCGAGCCTGCGCGATTGGCGCGGCGGTGTTTTGTTAGTACTGCTGACCAGCAAACTGATTTTTGAGCAATACACGTCCGACGACCTCGGCTTCGCGGGCGACCTGCCGGTGGTGCTGGATGCGCACCTGTACGGGGCGCTGGGCGGCGCCAGCGCTTTGTTAGGCATGCGCCTGGCGCGCCGCTAGTCCGGCGAAATTATCGCACTGCGAACAATTATTCCCGGTACTATGAAACCAAGCGTCACACAGGGAGAAGAACGATGGCAACAGTACTCGTCACTGGCAGCAGCAAGGGCATAGGCTTCGCGACCGCGCTGGCGTTTGCGCGCGCCGGCCACAAGGTCGCGGCAGGAATGCGCAATCCGGCCCGCGCTCCCGAGCTTGCAAAAATAGCCAGCCAGGAGAAACTGCCGATCACCGTCTACACGATGGATGTCGATGGTGATGCGTCGGTGCGCGACGCAGTGGCGCGCATCACCGCGGAACTCGGACCCATCGATGTGCTCGTCAATAACGCCGGCATCGATCGGATGGGCTCCATCGAGGAGCTCCCGCTCGCCGAGCACCGCGCCGTCATGGAGACCAACTACTTCGGCATCATTCGCTGCATCCAGGCGGTCATGCCGGCGATGCGGCAGCGGCGCAGCGGCTGCATCATCAACGTGGCGTCTGTGGCGGGTCACATCGCTATGGCGCCGATGTCTGCCTACGCGGCGTCCAAGTTCGCGGTCGAGGCGCTGAGTGAATGCCTGGCCCAGGAGGCCAAGCCCTTCAATGTGCGGGTTGCGATCGTCGAGCCCGGGATTATCGACACGGCCATGGCCACGCACATCGGTGTCGCCCAGGGCCCGTCGCCTTATCCGCAGCAACTGCGCGTGGCCGCCATGTTCCGCGGTGTACTCAAGACTCCGGTGCCGCCCAGCGTGGTCGGCGAAAAAATTCTCGACATCGTCACCAGCGGCACCTGGCAATTGCGGCATCCGGTGGGGCCGGATTCGGAGCCTTTCCTCGGCTGGCGCAAGTCCATGACGGATGCCGATTGGGTCGCCTGGGGCGCGCTTGACAACGATGCCTGGTACGACCGCGTCAAGGCGGATTTCGGGATCGACGCGCGCTCGGCATGACTGCCAGATTTTTCCGGCCGGCAATCCTCGGCATTGGCCTGTTAGCAACGTCCGGGCATGTGTATTCCGCGGACGTAAAATTGTCTCCTCAGGTACTCGATCTGCTGCGCGCGGAAATGCGCGAGATATCCGCTGGCGTGCAGGCCATGGCATTTTCGATTGCGTCGGCCGATTGGCGCGCGATTCAGGACACCAGCGCCAGGATTCGCGCCAGTTACATCATGGAGAAGAAACTGACACCTGCGCAGGCGCGGGAATTAGAAACCGCACTGCCGCCGCGCTTCAAGGCGCAGGACGCGGATTTCCATGCCAGGGCTGGCAAACTCGGCGCCGCCGCGGCTGCCCACGATGCGAAACTCGTCGTCGCTCAGTATTCACGCATGCTGGAAAGCTGCACCAGCTGTCATGCAGCGTTTGCGAGCTCCCGCTTTCCGAATTTTTCACCCGGAAACGATAAGGCTCCTCGGCGCTGAGCACAGTCGCAACAGTAGGGCGGGCTGGCTAGCGGGCGGCAGCGCCGGCGTTTCGAAACACCTTCGGATCAAAGCGACTGTCATCTTCGAGTGCGCGGAACAGCTTGTCGACATCAGGCCGGTGCCTGGTGTCGAGGCCCGCATCCGCCATGAGCAGCACTATCGCCATCGCCGCCTGCTCCGCCGACGCGTAGTCCGGGAACTCGCCACGCTGCGCCGCCGCCAGCAGTGACTCAAGCATCGCCCTGGACTGCGCTGCCGCGAAAGTCATTCCGGCAATTTCGCCGCTGCCCGTAGCTAACACGCGCCGCAGGTTCTGCTGCGCGATCGCAAGCTGTTGCGGATTGTTCAGCGACTTCTGCCACTGGCGCAGCGCAGCGCGCAGCTGCTGCGCGATCGGTTTCTTTGCGCCGTCGAACGCCGCGATCAGCACGCGCAGCGCACTGTCATCGAAACGCAGGCTGCCTGGCGCAAGGTCCTCAGGCTGCGGACCGGCCCAGGCTTCGACACGCATCTGGCGGTGGCATGCGTAGCAGTTGTAGACGG
>JAYUGT010000201.1:0-3867 GCA_043738315.1 Gammaproteobacteria bacterium | reverse complement strand
GTCTGCGCCGGGAGGCACACCCGCAGGAACCGCGGGCCGCGGCAATACCCGCCACAGCCACAGTCGCGGGATCACCAGCAGCAATGCAATCAATCCGGTCGAGATGTGCGCATGCTGCAAGGCGTCCCGGGCCGCGGTGCCGCGCGGCGTCACCCCGACCTTGGAGCTCAGGTAGAGCTGGTACACGACCAGCAGAAAAATGGCGATCGACAGCAAATCGCTCCGGCGTTGTCTACTCATGCTGCGCTCCCTTGTTAGCACCCGGACTTGCCGCGGGACTCTGCTCCGGACTCAGCCCACGCAGGATCGCGTTCGGAATTACGGCATCATCCCACTTTGTCTGCGCCCTGCCGGTCCTGATGATGATCAGGTCCTGCGACGGCACGATGTAAACCCTCTGGCCGCCGAATCCATCGATGTAAATCATGTCGGCCGCCGCAAACGGTTCGGAATGATAGGCCCTGATGGTCTTGTCGTTGTACTTGCGCTCGGTTCCGGGCGGCGACCCCAGCCACACCTGGTAGCCATAATTCGGATTGTTAGGCGACGGCGTCGTCATGGCCTTGATCCAGGAGGCGGGAACGATCTGGTCAGCGCCGATCCTGCCGTTGCCGAGAATCAGCCGGCCGACCTGCAGCCAGCCGCGCGCGGTCGTATAGATACAGCAGAAGGTGCGCGGCATGCCGTCCTCGTGGTCGAGCCACAGGGCCGCGGGCGGAGCGCCGATCCGGCTCCACAGCCGCTTCGAAAGATAGTCCGCATAGCGCTCTCCGGTGGCGCGCTGGATGATGATGCCGAGCAGCTCGGCGTTGACATTGCTGTATTGGAAATCAGTTCCCGGCGGTTTTTCCTCCGGCAGGCTGAGCGCGGTATGCTTGATGTCGCTGCCGGATATCAAACGTATCGACGTAAGCCCGGGAAAGCGCGGCACTTCCAGTCCGCTCGCCATCTGCAACAGGTCACGAATCCTGATATCTCTGCGCACGTCGGCGGCGAATTCCGGCAGGTATTTCGCCGCCCGCTCGTCCACCGAGCTGACAAAGCCATCCGCGATCGCGGCGCCGAACAGCAGGCCCATGACAGTCTTGTGGCTCGAGAAAGAATCGGTGCGGAAGTCAGGACCATAGCCCGGAAAATATTTCTCGTAGCGAATTGCACCGCGGTGATAGACCAGCAATGCGATCGAATCGGTAGCCTGCGCGTAGGCCTCGGCCCTGGCGATCGCGGCCGGTTCGATGCTGTCCTGCGGTGCCGTCGGCACCTCAGCCAGAGAGCCTCCCGCGACGATCTCCTGGGGTTGATTGAGCTGCGTCTGGTCAGCGCGACCCATCGCGGGACCCTTGACCAGATTGCGCAGCGCGGTGAAATCCGCGACGCCCAGGGTCGCGACCGCGAGCACCATGACCGCCAGCAGAACCAGCAACGAGCGGCCCAGTATCTTGAGCATGGTCTTCATGATTTCGTTGCCAGCTTTGCGGCCAGCGCGGCCCGGATTTCCGCATGGCGTTTACTGTCGATGGGATAGCGCCACATCAGCACGATGGGTACCAGCAACATCAGCGCCGGCAGCCAGGCGCCAGCCACGCGTACGCTTTGCTCGAGGCCCGGATCCAGTACCTGCGTCATGCTGACGTAGCCAAAAAAGCCGAGCACGCCGAGACCGACGAACGCACCCATGCCCATCCCGAACTTGAACACGAAAGCCAGGAAGGCCATGTGGCCGCCGGCCTGTTCGACGCCCGACAACAGGCGGTCGTTATCGATGGCATCGGCGGTCATCGCCGGTGGCAGCACCATCGTGCCGCCATTGCCAAGACCCATCAGCGCCACCACCGCCAACGCCATCGCAAGATTGCCCTGCGGCACAAAGAACAGCGCGGCATACGACACCGCCGTCACGATGTTGGCATAGCAATAGGCACGGTGTTTACCAACCCGGCGCGCGACCGGAACCCAGACCGGTGCTAACGCCGCTGACGCCACCGTGATTGACAGCGCAATCCACAGCAGGCTCGCGCCAAGCCCATAGACCTGCACGATCAGCGCCGGCTGGACGGCGAAGTATGTGCCCATTGCGAGCCGGTCGATCACGTAGGCCGACAACAGACGCGCAAACGGTTTGTTGCGTTTCAGGATACCGAACAGCTCGCCCCAGCCGGGCGTTGATTCGCGGGCATCGCGCTGCACCGGCGGCACTGATGCAAAACACCACAACATGGCTAACGGCAATGCGCAAACGAAAAACACGCCGACGGCCTGGACAATCTGCGCAAAACTGGGCTGCCCGACGCCGCGGTAATACTCCCAGTAGATCAGGGGCGCCAGCGTCGCAGCCAGATAGCCGACAAACGCGCCAGTCTCGCGAAATCCGGCGATACGGGTGCGTTCGTCGTAGCCCTGGGCGAGTTCGCTGCCCCAGGTCTGGTGCGGGACATACACCATGGTCCAGCCCAGGTAAAAGATGATCAGCCAGCTCAGCAAATAAAACGCACCGGCACCGGCCGGGGGATTCACCAGGAAGAAGGTCGCGATCAACGCCACCGGCGCACCGGCCAGCATCCAGATCCTGCGGCGCCCGAAGCGGTGCCGTGTGCGATCTGACCAGGCGCCGATCAAGGGATCCGACACGGCCTCCCAGATTCGCGCCAGGCCGAACATCAGACCGACCAGCGCCGCTGCGAGACCAACGCGGGCATCGTAGTAGACTGGCGGCAGGAAGTTGTACATGGGCACCAACATCGCCTGCAGTGCGACCGTGGGTGCAGCGTAAGCTAACAAACGCGGCCATGCCAGATGGTCATCCGGCTTGCTGTTCATGTCCGCCGGTCCTTGCATGAATCAGATAACTGCGCAAACAGTCTTGGTTTCGAGATAGTTCTCGATCGCCTGCTGGCCGCTATCCCGTCCCCAGCCGGATTGTTTCATGCCGCCGATCGGCAGACTGGCATCGAACATCGAGTGGCAGTTGATCCACACCGTGCCCGCCCTTATCTGCGCTGCCAGGCGGTGCGCCCTGGACAGGTCCCGCGTCCAGACACTGGCCGCAAGTCCGTAAATCGTGTTGTTAGCCAGCGCCGGCACGTCGGCGAGATCATCGACACGCTCCGCCACCACCACCGGGCCAAAAATTTCCTCCTGCACCACCGCCATGTCGGGTCGCGTGCCAACAATCACCGTCGGCTCGATGAAAGTGCCGGCCGGCCCCAGCTGCGCGCCACCCGTGACCACCGCCGCGCCCGCGCGCTTGCCCGATTCGATATAGCGGGCAATCGTGTCAGCCTGCGCACGGCTGACAACCGGCCCGATCTGGGTGGCCGGATCGAGTCCATGACCGAGCTTCAAGGCGCGCGCCTGCGCGATTACGCCTTCGAGCACGCGGTCGAATACCGCTCGCTCCACATAGAGGCGCGAGCCGGCGACGCAAACCTGGCCGGAATTGAAAAAGATGGCGTTGGCGGCGCCCGGAATCGCATGTTCGAGTTCCGCATCAGCTAACACGATGGCGGGGGACTTGCCGCCAAGCTCCAGCGTGAGTTTCTTGAGGTTGCCGCCCGCCGCCGCTAGGATCAGGCGCCCGACTTCGGTCGAGCCGGTAAATGCGATCTTGTCGACATCAGGGTGTGCTGCCAGTGCGGCGCCGGCCTCACTGCCATGTCCCGTAACGACATTAAACACGCCCGGCGGAAAACCCGCCTCGCGCATCAACTCGGCGAGGCGCAGCGCCGTCAACGAAGTGTCTTCGGCGGGTTTCAGCACCATGGTGCAACCGGCGGCCAGCGCCGGCGCCATCTTCATCGCTGTTAGCACGATGGGTGAATTCCATGGCGTGATCGCACCCACCACACCCACCGGCTCCTTGCGCGTATA
>JAYUGT010000200.1:0-25376 GCA_043738315.1 Gammaproteobacteria bacterium | reverse complement strand
TGGGCATCGGTCGACCGAAACAAATACTCAACGTTTCGGCTGAGGAACGACGGGACTTGGAAAGCATCGTGGCCTCACGCAGCCTGCCGCACGGGCTTGTTAGGCGTGCGCGCATGATCTTGTTGACAGAAGGTGGCGTCTCGATTCGCGAGACCGCGCGACGCGTGAAAGTAACGCCGCCCGCGGTAACCAACTGGCGCAAACGTTTTCGTGAACAACGCTTGGCGGGCTTGCACGATCAACTCAAGTCCGGACGGCCGCGCACGCACTCCGAGGAGGACATTGCACTGCTGCTCAATGCCGCACTGACGCGCCGCCCTATTGGCGCGACGCACTGGAGTGTGCGTGAATTGGGCGATGAAACCGGCATCTCCAAGAGTACCGTGCAACGCTATCTCGCCTTGTTCGGCGTGCAGCCCCACCGATCCAAGTCCTTTAAGCTCTCGACCGACCCTTTCTTCATCGAGAAGCTGCGCGATGTGGTCGGGTTGTACTTGAATCCCCCGGATAAAGCCCTGGTTTTGTGTGTCGACGAGAAGAGCCAAGTTCAAGCCCTGCAGCGTACGCAACCCTTGCTGCCGATGGGCCTCGGCTACGTCGAAGGCGTCACGCACGACTACGTTCGCCACGGCACCACGACCTTGTTCGCCGCCCTGGACGTTGCTAACGGCCAAGTCCTCGCGCAGTGTAAGCCTCGACATCGGCATCAGGAGTTCCTGAGTTTTCTGCGACACATCGAAGCTAACGTTCCTGAGCATCTGGATGTCCATCTGATCGTCGACAACTACGGCACTCACAAACATGCCCGCGTCAAAGTTTGGCTCGCCAAGCGACCGCGCTTCCATGTTCACTACACACCGACCTACTCCTCCTGGCTCAATCAAGTGGAGCGCTGGTTTGGTCTGATCACACAGCGCGCCATCCGCCGCGGCTCCTTCGACTCCGTGCCTGACCTGAAGCGCAAGATCTACGAGTTCCTCGCGCATTACAATCAACATCCCAAACCCTTTATGTGGACCGCAACCGCCGACTCCATCCTTGCCAAACTCGAACGACTTGGCAAAGTTATCTGCGGGACAGGACACTAGCGAAACAAGATATTGCAGATTTGATATCGCAAATTGCGATATCAAAGACTGGTCGAGGTGGCCGAAGGAATCTGCCGCGGGTTTTTACTGAACACGGTGCCATGATGGCTGCAACCCTCCTCAATAGCCCGCGCGCCGTTGAGATGAGCGTTTACGTGGACCGCGCATTCAGCGAAATGCGCGCAGTGCTGACCTCCAGCGTTCAGCTTGCCCACAAGCTTGATGCGCTTGAGATAACGGTTGTCGTGCTGGATGCCGACTCCAGGCGGCAATTCAAAGAATTGCGTGCTCTTGTCTTTTCGCTGGCGATGCCGCCTGACAAGGAGCAGTAATCCGCTGTTAGCTCGAGCTCGTCATTTCATTTCCGCAATCGAATTCTCGCCGCTGTCGTGCCGCGCCCGCAGCGCGCCGTCGGCCGCGCTGAAAATGAGGCGCATGCGAATTCGAGTTGGCGCGGCGGCGCGCACCTGGGTCTGCAGGGTGTCCTTGATTCCGCTCGTGGCTTTCGCCACGACCAGGGTGAGCGCGTAGTCGCCCGCGGCGAGCGGCTCGGTGACATCGATGCTGCCATCCGCCCGCGTGCTGCTCGCGAGTGCCCGGGGCGCGGCGCTGCGCCCGGTCGCGGCGTAGGCGGCCGCGGAGGCACCGCCGCCGCTGCCGGCCAGGTTGCCGACGGAGGACACGGCCGCGGACAGGACGCTGCCACCCGGCAGTGCGCCGCCGACCAGGGAGGCGCCGGAAGCCGCCTTGCGCAGTGACAGGCCCTGCGCCGCATCGAGCGGAGCGAGTGTCATCGACTCCAGCGCCGCGCGATAGCCACTGCCGTCCGGGAGCGCGACGACGCAGGCGGTCGCGCCGCACTCGATGATGAGCGACGCGCCACTGGCCAAGGCGCCGCCGGCAGCCTGCAGGCCCGCGTTCACTTTCTCGCCGAAAGTCGCGCCCTGGGTTTGCTTCGGCACGGTGACGTTCATGGAAATGCGATTCGGCATCCCGTTGTTGATGCCGTTGATTCCGCTGGCGATGGCGGCGGTCGCATCTGTTAGTAACAGCAGCAGCACTGCAACACGCATGGGCTTGTACATGGAGCACCTCCGGGTGAGGCCGGTATTATGCGCTATAAGTCGACTTGTCAGGAGCCAGCATCCGGCGCAATCAATGGATCCAGGATCCCATTCAGTCGCAGCAGATTTTCATCGCGTGACTGCAGCCGCGTTGCGCGCGGCTCGCGCGCGGCACGATCCTGCAACTCGCGCAGCGCAGCGAGCAATGGCTCAGACAGGGCCACGGGACTGGCGCCGCGCGATTCGGCAATTCGATTGATGGTCGGCCCGAAACGCGCGAGGTAGTCGGACAGCCCGCCCGGCGCGTTCAAATCGCCGACGTGCAACGGGCCCATGAGCGCCCAGCGCCGCGCGAGGCCCAGGCTGACAACCCGATCGACGTCGGCCGCGGCGATCACGCCTTCCGCCACCAGGCGCAGCGCCTCGGCGAGCAGCGACCACTGCAGGCGGTTGAGGACGAAACCGTCGATTTCCTGCCGCAGCAGGACCGGCACTTGCCCTACCTGAGCTAACAAACCTAACGTGCGCTGGATAGTAGCCGCCGCCGTGAACGGCGCGCCGCACACTTCGGTGAGCGAAATCAGGTGCGGCGGGTTCGCAGGATGCGCCACGATGCAGCGCGCCCGTCCCGGGACATCTGCGGCAATCGCGCTGATCGGAAACGACGAGGTGGAACTGGCCAGCAAGGCGGCGGCTGGCGCTTCCCGGTCGAGAAGCTGGAACAGGTTGCGCTTGGCCTCGAGCGATTCGATGATCGACTCCTGGATGTAGTCCGCGTCGGCGACGGCCCGTGAGCGCACCGGCTCATACGACAGGCGAGCGAGGAGCGTGGCCGTGGTGTCGCGCAGCGCGCCTGCGGATTCGAGCGAGCGAAGCGTCTGCCGGATCCAGTTTTCCGCGGCGAGCAATTGTTTTGCATCCTGGTCGTGGACAACCACGACGCAGCCGGCGCGCGCAAATACCACGGCCCAACTGCCGCCGACCAGGCCTGCGCCAACCACGGTGACACGGGCTGGGCTGCGGCCGTGGGTGGCTATGTGTTCATGTGGGTCCATCATCGATGCGTTTCCTGTGTGGGAGGTGTTTGCAGCGCCGCACTGGGCATTCCGCCAACAGTCGGATTATGATGCAGGTTCGAAAACCCCAGACAAGGCCGGTTCCCGAGGCCAGCCGCGAGCCAAATAACAGATGGAGGTTACGAGCCATGTCACACAAGTATGAGGGCGGTTGCGAGCACGTCCACACCCATTCGGATCGCGACCCAGTCGATAATCACACCTGTCACTGCTCGGTCTGCAAGGCCGTGACCGGCCAGCCGACCACGCACGTGGTGTTCTTCAAGCACTCGGACCTGCAAGTCGACAAGCCTGCGGGCCTGAAGCGCCAGCCGTTCAACAGCAAGAACCCTGACGGGCCGCTGGAGCTCTGCACCTGCGCCAGTTGCGGCAAGCCGATCATGCTCGATGACAAGCAGCGGCGCATCCGCGCCATCGTGCCGAATCTCATGGGCTACGACGCGAAGAACTTGCCGGCGACCTATCACGCGTTCTACGACCCGGCGACCGGGGTGGCGCGTCCCAGCGACGGCCGCCCGGTGTACGAGGGGCTGCGTCCGGAATTTTCCTGGCCGGTGCCGGCGTAACGGCGCAACCGGCCGCTGAGCGCAGGCGACAGTGAAAATATCACTGCTCGTCTTGTTAGGTATCGTCGTTGCGGTTTACGCCCTGCTGTGTGCCTGGGTGTATGTGAGACAGCGCTCGATGATTTACTACCCGGTGCCGGAGCAGGCGAGTACGATCGGCGAGGTCATTACGCTGCCGGTCGATGGCGCCGTGCTCAGGATCTGGACCTTGCAGCGGCCCGGGCGCCGCGGGTTGATCTACTTTGGCGGCAATGCCGAAGATGTCAGTGCCAGCCTCAGGGAGTTTGCGCAGGCGCTGCCCGAGCGATCGTTGTACTTCGTCAACTATCGCGGCTATGGCGGCAGCACGGGCGCGCCGACGGAGACGGCGCTCATCGCCGATGCGCTCGCGATCTTCGACACGCTCCACAAGGACCATGACGAGATCGCGGTGGTCGGGCGAAGTCTCGGCAGCGGCGTCGCGGTGCAACTCGCCGCCGCGCGGCCTGTTAGCAGGCTGGTGCTCGTGACACCCTTCGACAGTCTTGCGCGCGTGGGGCAGGGCGCGATGCCGTGGCTGCCGGTGGCGCTCCTGATGCAGGATCGATACGAATCCACGCGTTTTGCACCGCAGGTGACCTGCCCGACGCTGCTGCTGGTGGCGGCGAAGGATGCGGTCATCCCACCGGCGCATGCGACGGCGCTGCTGGCAGCGTTTGTGGCCGGGCGCGCGCGGGCGGTGGAGGTGCCGGGAGCAGGGCATAATGACATCCAGCTTTGGCCCGCGTATTACCGCGACATCGCCGGGTTTTTGCGATGATCAGGGACACACGACCATGAAAAAGGAACTGTTCCAGCCGCTGTCCGGCAATGTGATGCCGCGCTTTGGCGGTCCGGCGACGTTCATGCGGCTGCCGGCGTGTACGCCGGCCGATCAGCTGGATGTGGCCTTCATCGGCGTGCCGTTCGACATTGGCACGTCGAATCGCCCGGGGGCGCGCCTCGCGCCGCGCCAGATCCGGGACGAATCGCGGATGCTCAGGCCCTACAACATGGCGACGCGCGCGGCGCCGTTTGATTCGCTGCGGATCGCGGATGTCGGCGATGTGCCAATCAATACCTTCAACCTGCTGAAGAGCATCGACATCATCGAGCAGCATTTCAGTGCGTTGTTAGCCACCGGCGCCATTCCGCTGACCATGGGCGGCGATCACACCATCGCGTTGCCGATCCTGCGGGCGCTGCGGCGCAAGCACGGCCCGGTGGGGCTCATTCATGTGGATGCGCACGCGGACATCAACGACGACATGTTCGGCGAGAAGATTGCCCACGGCACGCCGTTTCGGCGCGCGGTGGAAGAAGGACTGCTCGATACCAAACGCGTCGCGCAGATCGGGCTGCGCGGCACGGGTTACGCGGCGGAAGATTTCGACTGGCCGCGCGCGCAGGGGTTTCGCGTCGTGCAGGCGGAAGAGTGCTGGTACAAGTCGCTGGCGCCCTTGATGCGCGAAATCGCCGAGCAGGTCGGCGGCGGCCCGGTGTATCTCAGCTTCGACATCGACGGCCTCGATCCCGCTTTCGCACCGGGCACCGGTACGGTCGAGATTGGCGGGCTCACGGTCCCGCAGGCGCTCGAGATCATCCGCGGTTGTCGCGGGCTCGACCTCGTCGGCGGCGACCTGGTCGAGGTCAGCCCGCCTTACGACACCACGGGCAATACCGCGCTGTTAGGTGCCAACCTGCTGTTCGAAATGCTGTGCGTGCTGCCGGGTGTGGAATATCGGCCGTAGTGCACCCAACAGCGCCACTGTTGGGTGCTCCGCATGGCCAGGGCTCAGGGGATGCTGTACTCGCCGGACCAATCGGACCAGCCCGCGCCCGTGTCGCCTATGAAGTTACCCTGAAATTTCTGCTCGCCACTGATGCCTTTGTACTTGCCGGTGCCGCCGACAAAACGTTCAGTGCCAGGGCAGGCAGGCATTGCACCGGCGCACTTCCACTCGACAAAGATCTTGTCGCCAGCGGCATCCGTGACCACGCAGGTCCCGGTTGCATTGGCGCGGCCCTTATTGACGTCGTTGTAGAGCGTGCAATCGACCCGCGATTTGTGCATGAAGCCCTTGCCTTCATTATTGAACATGACTCCGGGCACCACGCCGGCGTAGACCGTCCGGTCCGCGCCGAGTTTCTGTACTTGCCCGACGAAGGTCCATCCATAGTGACCAGAGTATTTTCCGCTCTTCGGCGAGTCCGCCGCTGCGGCCGACAAACTGAAACACACCGCTGCAACAATCAATGTGTAAATGCCAGGCAATTTTCGGTTCATGATTTTCTCCCTTAGATAAAGGTGGCGCGGATCAGTGTACGCCAAATTGGTCAGCGTCGAGATAACCGGCGCGGGGAAGAGGATAATGACGCCAATTCTTATGGAACTGAAACTCTCCCGTACCGCGCTCGAATCCTTCATCAAGTGCCCCTGCTGCTTTTACCTGCAGCGGCGCCTCAAGATGAAAGCGCATCCGATGATTCCGCTGACACTGGCGGTGGCCACCGATGCGTTGCTGAAAAATGAGTTTGATGCATATCGTGCTAACGGCGCCGTGCATCCATTGTGGGTTCGTCATGGCCTGAATGTCAGGTGCTATGTGCACGACAACCTCGAGACCTGGCGCAGCAACTTCAAAGGCATCCGCGTGGTTCACGCGGACACCGGCGCGGAGATCTTCGGCGCGATCGATGACATCTGGCAGGACCGGGAATCCGGCCAGCTTCATATCGTCGATTACAAGTCGACCTCCAAGAAGGAAACACCGACGCTGCAGGGTGGCTTCGGTGACGGCTACAAGCGGCAGATGGAGATCTACCAGTGGCTGTTTCGCGCCGCGGGCTTCGATGTTAGCAACACGGGGTACTTTCTGTACGTCAACGGCAGGAAGGATGGCGGATTTTTCGACCAGGACCTGAATGGCGTGATGCGCTTCGATCCGGTGCTGATTCCCTACCAGGGCAACACCGACTGGGTGCCGCAGGCGATCACGGACGCGGTCGCGTGCCTCGAGGGCGATGCGATACCGAGCCCGACAGAAGACTGCGACAGCTGCCGGTATTTTCGCGAGCGCAGCGCGACGCTGGCGTCAGGACCTCCAGACTAGCAGTGCTATATTGAGCAATCGGCAAGCCGAGGGCTCCCCCCATGGACATTGAGGCTGCGACCCAGGCCTATCTCGCCAGCATTCCCGCCGCGGTGCGCGCGCAGTCGGATGCCTACACCGAAGGCGGTTACTGGCTCATTCTGTGGGGTTTGGTAATCACCGCGATCGTGACCGGCATCCTGGTGCGCTGGAAAATCCTCGAGTCGCTGAGTCGGCGTTTGCAGGCGCGGCCGACGCGCCTGGCCTGGACGAGCTTCATCGTTGCGGCGGCTTTCGTCCTGCTCTCATCATTACTGGAGTTCCCCTGGACGGTCTATACCGGCTGGTGGCGCGAACGTTCTTACGGGCTCAGCAAGCAACCGTTCGGCGACTGGTTCGGGCAGAGCCTGATCGGGCTCGCGGTCAATACAGTAATGATGTCGCTGATCGCAATGGGAATCTATGCCTTGCTGCGGCGCAGTCCGAAGCGCTGGTGGCTTTGGGGCGGTGGCGCTGCGGCGCTTGCTACGCTGGTCATGATGTTGTTGTCGCCGGTGTTTATCCAGCCGCTGTTCAATACCTACAAGCCCTTTCCGCCGGGCGAGGTGCGCGATGCGATCGTGGCGATCGCGCAGCGTGGCAACGTGCCGACGGATAGGATCTTTGTCTTCGACGGATCGCGGCAGCGGTCGGTGGTCACGGCAAACGTGTCTGGTTTGTTAGGCAGTGCACGCATCGCGGTGTCAGACGTGGCGCTCGCCGAGACGAACCTTGCCGAGGTGCGCGCTGTCGTCGGCCATGAAATGGGTCACTACGTGCTCGGTCATACCTACCGCATTGCCGGGACCATCGCGCTGCTGGTGCTGCTCGGGTTCTATGTCACGCACCGGGCGTATCCGCGGGTTCTGCGCTGGTTTGGCGGTGGGCCGGGAATTGCGGACATCCGCGAGCCGGCGGGGCTGCCGGTGCTGCTGTTCGTGGTGACGCTGGTTGCGACGCTCGCGACGCCACTGATCAATGCCACTATCCGCGTCGATGAGCGCGAGGCCGACAACTACTCGCTCGAGACCGTCGGCGAGCCCGACGCGATGGCGACCGCTCTGCTCAAGACTGTGGAATATCGCAAGGCCTCGCCGGGCCCGGTCGAGGAATTCTTGTTTCACTCGCATCCATCAGTCGAGAACCGCATTCGCAACGCGATGCGCTGGAAAGCGGAGCACGAGAAGCGTTAGCGTGGGATCCTGTAATCAGGGAGTCGCCGATCCATGTGTGTAGGCCGAACGGTTGCGCTACAATTGCGTTGCGCACGCATTTGCCCAAAGCAGTTACACATATTGCGAAGGAAGCATTCATGTTCAACCGTCGCGTTCTGACTATTGCGCTCTCGCTGCTCCCAACGCTTCTCGCCAGTGCGGCTCTCCTAACAGGATGCCAACCCAAAGCAGAGCAGTCGCCGGCAAGCACTCCGCCTCCGATCCCCGCCTCTGCGCCTCCAGCCAACCCGAACCTGGTTCTCGAAGCAACTGGCCCGGGGCTCGCGCGCCTCGAGGTGCAACTCAGCGCCAAGGGATCAGCCGCGGTATCAACAAGCCCGCTCAAATTCGAATTCAAGGGGATCGACGGCCTGGTCGTCGGTGGGATAGAGCTACCAAGCGACGTTGCAACGGACTACGAGATCACAGCGTTCGACGCGGCCGGCAAGGCCACGCACAAGGGCAGGGGATCGCTGCCCGGTCTGGCCCGCAACGACCGGCCGAGGTTGCTGCCGTTGCCGCCGACCGGCGAAGGTGAGGGACTGGTTGTGTCGTTGACGCGCGAACGTCTCGTACTCGATGTCAAGCCGTCCGCAAAGCCTAACAACTTCGCGGCTCACCTCGATGTGTACGACCCGCTGGGCAAACCGACAAAGATCGAACCGCTCGATATCCGTTGGGGGCTCACGGACGCAAGAGACGTCAGGGTCATTCCCGGACCGGGTCGCTTCGATATCCAGCTGGTGCCGAAGGATCCACCCGTCCTGTTGCGGATCTGCGACCTCTCCACCCAGGTTTGGGCGTGCCTGCCCAACGGCAACTGCCGCCCGCGCCGTATTTGCGTCGATCCGTGGACCGCCATCAGCGCAGGTGGCTCACATACCTGTGGATTGACGAAAAACAAGATCGCGTATTGCTGGGGTTCCAATACGCAGGGCGAGCTGGGCACACCCACCACGGACGCGTGCAGCAATGCGACCACTTTCAACTCGAGCTGCAGCAAGCGACCGCTCGCGGTCGATTGCCCGGCCGGCGCGCCCTGCCGGTTCACGCAGATTTCCTCGGGCCAGACACTAACCGCGGCCATCGATACCAACGGCGATGCCTGGTGGTGGGGACGTGGGGGTGTGGCGCATCACAAAGTCTCGGCAGTCCTCGCCGGCAGCCCTGTGAAGTTCACGCGGATCGCCGCGGGATATGGGCATGCTTGCGCACTGTCGCAAGCGCGCAGCGAAATCTGGTGTTGGGGAACCAACGGCTACGGCGAAGCCGGCGCACCGAAGACGACGCTCGACGTGCCGGACTCGGCGCCGGTTCGCGTCCTCGCGCCGCTGAAATTCCAGAAGATCGTGGCGGGCGGCGAACACAGCTGCGCCATTGGCAATACCGGAGTCGACGTGGTGTGCTGGGGGCGTGACGATGACAATCAGTCGAGCGGCCCAAGCTCCACCCAGGCGCCGGCCACCGGCACCGGCCCGTATTTCTTCCAGCAATTCGGCGGCCTAACACCCATTCTCGACGTCACCGCGTCGCAGACCAGCAGTTGCGTCACGCTCGGCGCTAACAACGGTGTGAAGTGCTGGGGAGCCCATAGGACCTGGAATGTGACTCCGTTCGGAACGCCGGAGCACCTGGCCGCCGGCTTTGGACAAGTCTGCGCGGTCGCGGGCCAGGTGGCGAAGTGCGTGGGAACTAACAACTGGGGCGAGCTCGGCATCGGTTCGATGATGCTGCAGTCCGCGCCCGCCGCGGTGAAGGCCCCGCCAGCGCTGTATGCGGATGTCTCCGCGGGCGACGCGCATACCTGCGGCCTGACGCCGAGTGGTGATGCGTATTGCTGGGGAGACAATCTGCAAGGACAGATCGGCATCGGCACGGCCAGTTACAGCGTGAAGGAGCCGGCCCTAGTCGCGACGCCTTAGTTCGGGATCGTCACAGCCTTGCGATGCAAGGCTCGATGCGAACACACGGCTCAGCGCAGCTGGCTGTCCTTACTGCCGCGCCGGTTGTAGCCGGCATTGGTCGTTGCGCGCTGGTCCTCGGCTTCCTGGCAGGGCACGCAAAAGCGCACGCCCGGCAGCGCCGCGCGCCGCTCAGGCAAGATGTCCGCGCCGCACTGCGCGCAATGCGCCAGTGACGGCCCCTGCGGCAGGCGGCTTTGCGCGCGCTTGATGCCGTCCTTCACGGTCGCGTCGATCTGTTCCTGCACGGCGCCGTCCTGCGCCCACCCGGTTGCCAAAGTCGTGTCCTCCAGTGCCCGAAAGTACCGCTGACCCGTAGACTACGCAACATGAGTCATCGATACCTGCTGGTGGATTTCGAAAACGTGCCCAAGGTCGACCTTGCGGCGCTGCCGGACGACGTGACGGTGCCGTTCTTCTTTGGCGCGTCGCAGAAGTCGGTCAGCAAGGACTTCCTCAAGACCGCCCTGAAACTGGGGCCGCGCTTCGTGCCGGTCGACATCGAGGGGCAGGGCAAGAACGCGCTCGATTTTCATATCGCGTTCTACCTCGGCGAGTATCTCGCGAAATACGCCGATGCCGACTGCGTGATCCTGTCGCGCGACAAGGGTTTCGATCCGCTGGTGAAGCACCTGGTGGGGCGCGGATTCCGGGTGCGCCGCGTGGCGTCGATTGGCGAAGCGTTCGGCTCGGCGACGGGGCGGCACCTCCCGGCTCGTGAGCAAACCGGTCGCCAGGACGCCGGACGGGGGCGCGCGAAAGCAAGGCCAGCCGCGGCGGCGCCCGCACCTAACACCGCGGACGCGGTTCCGCACGACGTGCTGTTGCGGGCGCGCGCCTCGCTGGTTGCGCTGCCGGCCCGGAACCGGCCGCGCAAGCGCCAGGGACTGGTGAAGCATCTCGTGTCGGGCCTGGGGCGCAAGCATCCCGAGTTGTTAGTACAGCGCGTGGTCGATGAGTTGATCCGGGAGGGCGTGCTGCAGGAAGCGGACGGGCAGATGACGTACCGGCTTGGCTGAGAGCACGTTGCACCGCGGGTCCGGTCACCCGGCGCCTCGCATGTCATAACGTGAGTTCAGCAGCGGTTCACCGCGCCCCGTTAGTGTAGGTCTCGTCAGCCAAACTGACGGGAGGACCTATGTTAAATGCACTGCGCGCCGTTGTTTTGTTAGGAATCCTGGCCCTGAGTGGTTGCGCCTCGCTGTCGCGCAATGAATGTGCCGCCGGCGACTGGTATGGCATCGGCCAGCGGGATGGCGCCAACGGTTACCCGGAGGATCGAATTGCCGACCATGCGGCCGCCTGCGTGAAGCACGGCATCACCCCGGATCGCGCGCAATGGCTGGAGGGCCGTGAACGCGGTCTCGAGCGTTTCTGCACCGCGCGCCACGCCTTCGACGTCGGCGCCAGCAATAGCAGCTATGCCGGGGTCTGCGCCGGCCCGGCCGAAGACGATTTCCTGCACGGCTATCGGCTCGGCAAGGCGCTCGCCGAAGCGCGCTCGCGCCGCGACCACTGGGACCAGGAGATACACCGCCTCGATCACCGGCTGGCGGAGGACAACAAAGATGACAAGCCGAAAGACCAGCCGCGACTAACAAACGCCGAGCGCGTCGAGATCGGGTTCCAGATGGGTGTCGCCATGATGCGGCGCGATGAAGCCGATCGCGACGCCGAGGAGATCAATCAGCTGAGCGCGCGCCTCTGACGGGCCGGGCGTCGTGTCGGTGGCCGCTGTTTGGGCAATTGCCACCCCTGGCCGTTGCGAAATAGCAACGTTTGAGCAGCGCGCCTCGATATGGCGTTAGTATGTTGCGGTTCGTGAACAAGAGGGTTGTCAGCCATGAATCGCATAATCATCTCTGCCCTGGCTTTGTTAGCCAGCACGCTGTCCGGACTCGCCGGGGCGCAAACAGCATCGACCTCGGGCGGGCTCGAGGAAGTCACCGTCACCGCGCAGCGCCGCGAAGAATCGCTGCAAAGTGTCCCGGTCGCCGTGTCGGCTTTCACTGCCAACCAGCTGGAAGAGCGCCTGGCGACATCCACGATCGATCTCGTGAAAATGGTCCCGAACCTCTTCGGCCATAACAACACGGGCACCTCGACCGCGAACACCTACTTCCTGCGCGGCCTCGGCTCCACCGAGCAGATTGCGATGCTCGATCCCGCGGTCTCGACCTATGTCGATGACGTCATCATCCCGCGCCAGAATGCTAACAATTACGCGTTGTTCGACGTCGAGCGACTCGAGGTGCTGCGCGGCCCGCAGGGCACGACCTTCGGCCGCAACTCCACGGGCGGCGCGATCAACGTGATCACGCGCAAGCCGGGCAAGGAGTTTGGCGGCTCCGTCAGCGTCGGTGCCGGCAGCTTCAGCAAGAAGCTGTTCCGCGGCACGGTCAATGCGCCGTTCAGCGATACGGTGCTGTCGAAATTCTCGGGCTTCTACGTCAAGGATGACGGCTACCTGGCTAACGTCGGCAACGGCGAGAGGCTCAACGGCAGCAAGAATGCCGGCGCACGCGCGGCGCTGCGCGTGCTTTTCAATAACGATGTGACCTGGGATGTCGCCGGCGAATACATCGAGGCCGATGGCGTGTTCGTGCGCGCCTACCTCGATAATCCCAGATTGATGTTCACGCCATTCACGACCGGCGGTGGCACCTCGGACATCGTCGCCGACATGATCAACAAGCGCGGCCTGCGCAACACCACCAAGTCGACCAGTTTTACGTCCAACGTTGAATGGAAATGGGGTGGCGCAACGATCGATGCGATCACGGGTTATCGCACCGTCAAGCAGATCTTCGTGCTGGATTTCGGCGATCCGAATCCCGCAGTTGCCGGCGTGCGCACGCGGGCAACGGCGACGCTGCCGCAGTACTTCACCTTCGCGATCAACAACGATGGCAAGTACGACATGTTCTCGCAGGAGTTCAAGGCCAGCGGCGCGTTCAACGACAAGGTCAAGTACGTCGCGGGCATTTACTACTTCTCGGAAGACAACATCACCAAGGCGGGCCAGGCCACGGGCTCCGGCGCGGTGGGCGTGCCGCTGACGCTGACCTGCAGCACGGGTTTCTTTGGCGAAGGCCCGATTCCCTGCGGCGCCGCGCGTGGTTACTCGAGCTTCCGCGACATGCGCAACAAGACCGACAGCTTCGCGGCCTACGCGCAGTTCGACTGGAAGGTCGCGGATCGCACTACCTTGATCGTTGGTGGGCGCTTCACGGATGACACCAAGAAGCTCAACCTGGTCGCGACCGCGCAGGGCGCGATGACCACGGCCGACCTCGTGGCCGCCGGTGTCGCGACCAAGCTGAAGTCGAGCCAGTTCACGCCGAAGGCCGGCATCAATTTCCAGGCGACCGACGACGTGATGTTCTATGTGAGCGGCACGCGCGGCTTCAAGTCGGGCGGCTGGAACTCGCGCACGGCGTACCGGCCGCAGGAATTCCAGCCGATGCAGCCGGAGAAGACCACGTCCTACGAGCTCGGCATGAAGAGCGAGTGGCTCAATCACCGGCTGCGTTTGAATGGTAACTTCTACTACGCGACCACCAAGGGCCTGCAGCTCGCGTATTCAACGCCGGGACCGATCACCGGCACGACGCTGTCGACGCAGGACAACGCCGGCGACATCAAGACCAAGGGTTTCGAACTCGAGGTCACCGCGCGCTTCAACGACTACGTCGACCTGTACGCTTCACTGGGTTTGCAGAATGGCGAATACACCTACGTCAACCCACGCGCGCAGTCCTCGTGCACGAACGGCGGGTCGATCGTCAACGGCGCCTGCGCCAATCCGCGGCCGCCACTAACATCTACCAGCTACACGAATGCGATCGACCCGACCGATGGCCTGTCGCGTTTCCCAGAGAAGACCGGCAACCTGGGCCTGAACTTCCACTTTCCGGCGGAAGGATTGGGCGGCAAGTTCGCGGCTTCGGTGGAAGTGCAGTACACGGGGCCGTTCTGGACCACGGCATCTAACGCCGTGCCGAACCTGCAGCTCATCCCGGGCGGACCCTTCGTGAGCAGTGCGACGGTGCTGAGCACGCGTGCCGACGCCTTCACGCTGTTCAACGCGGGTCTCGTCTACACCTCCAGCAACGATGCCTGGAAGGTGACCGTGGACTGCAAGAATTGCAGTGACAAGGTGTACAAGATCTCGGTGTTCAACGGACTTTTCTTCGGCGACCCGCGCCGTTACGACGTGTCGCTCGCCTACAAGTTCTGAGCCTCAAGCCCGCGCCGCATCTGCTGATGCGGCGCGGGTTATTTCTGCACAGGTAACGCGAAGGCCATGATCGCGTCGGAGACATCCGGCGCCATGCGCGGATTGCCGCCTGCGGCGATCACAACGTATTGCCGGCCGCGGACGCTATAGGTCACCGGGATCGTCATGCCCGGCGCCGCGAGATCGTGCTGCCAGAGCTCCGCGCCAGTGCGCACATCGAGGGCGCGCAGCTTGCCATCGACACTTGCGGCGATGAACACCAGCCCTCCGGCGGTGACGATCGGGCCGCCGATGTTAGGCGAGCCCCACTTGAGGAACGCCGGCGCGGTGATGCCGCGCCATTTCGCCTGGCCCAGCGGTACCTGCCAGCGGATGCGGCCACTGTCCATGTCGATCGCGGTGACGGTGCCGAATGGCGGCGGTGTACAGGGCACGCCGCCGGGCGTGGTGAAAATGCCGAGTTCGGCGCGATAGGGCGTGCCGACGAGATCCTGGGTCTTCGCGCCCGCGGTGGCCCGCGGCACGAGGCGCAGGCGCAGCGCCATGTTCTGGCCCTTGGCGATGATGAGGTTGTTAGCCGGGTCGAAGGCGACGCCGCCCCAGTTGCCGCCGCCGAACGGGAACACCAGCGAGCCGCGTTCGCTGGGCGGCGTGAATGGGCCTTCATAGCGCAGCTTGCGAAACTCGTCGCGACACCAGGCGCGATCCCAGGGCGTGATCGCCCAGAGATCGTCCTCGGTCAGCTTCTGGCGCGAGAAGGCTTCCGGCAGGTCGGGCATGGGTTGCGTGGGCGAGGTGACTTCACCGGGAATGTCCGACCGGGGCGCCGGGCGCTCCGCGATCGGAAACACCGGCTTCCCGGTCAGCCGCTCGAACACGAACATGCGGCCGAGCTTGGTCTGCTGGATCGCGACCGGCAGCTGTTGCCCGCCATGCCGGATCGTGACCAGCAACGGATGCCCGGGCAGGTCGAAGTCGAAAAGATCGTGGTGCGTCGCCTGGAAATTCCACACTGGCTTGCCGGTGTCGAGTGCGAGCGCCACGGTCGAGTCGGTGAGCGGCAGTGCAAGGTCCTTGCGCGTCACGCCGTAGAAATCCGACGACGGACTCGTGGTCGGCATGAAGAGCAGGTTGTGCGCCGGATCGGCGCTCATGGTCGACCAGACATTCGCAGCGCCGGTGCGGTGCGCATGCTCATCCGGGATCGGCGAGAACGCCCAGCGCAGCTCGCCGCTGCGCACGTCGAAGGCGCGCACGAAGCCGTCGTTGGCATCGACCATCGAATCGCGCGCGCTGGTGGCCGAGATCACCAGGTCGCCGGCGACGAACGGGCCGGTGGTCGCACCGTGCACCGCGCCCTCGGCGCCGCGAGCGTCGAAATCGCCGTGCGCTGCGTAGCCCGGATGACCGCGCGCCGCGCCGAAGTCGCGGCAGGACGCGCCGCTGTCGGCGTCGATCGCATAGACGTTGCCGTTGGCATCGCCCGCGAAGATGCGTTTCCCGCAGGCGGCGTTAGGTTGAGGCGACGGCGACTGCCAGTAGGCGACGCTGCGGCAGATCGCCGCCTTGCGGGGACCCTTGGCGCCCGAGGCGCTGTGCATGTCGAACATCCACTTCGGTGCGCCCGTTGCCGGGTCGAGCGCAAACACCCGATTGAGCGGCGTGCAGTAATAAAGCATGCCGTTCGCGTGAATCGGAATCGCCTCGAGCGACGTGGCGCCGCTCGGACTGCCGGCGCCGGCGACATCGCCCGAGCGATGCACCCACGCGAGCTCGAGCTTGCCGACGTTGGCCGTCGTGATCTGGCGCAGAGGCGAGTACTGGCTGCCACCCGTATCGCCGCCGAAAGTCGGCCAGTCGCCGGGCGGCGCGGCCATGGCGGAGGTCGCCATGACCGCGAAGCCGAGCAGCACTGCGCGCCTCATGCGAGAGTCGCAGCCGGGTTGCTACTTCTTCGGTGCTTCCGCCGCAGGCGCATTGTCCGAATTCCACGTGTCGCGGATCAGCTTCCAGGCACCATCGCGGCGCGCGATGATCGACGTGAACTTGCCGATCTCGACGATCTTGCCGGCCTTGTCCGTGACGGTGTAGGTGCCCCATTCCCAGGCGAGATCGCCGGAGACACCGACTTCGGTCGGATCCGTGCCCATGTTATTGGTCAGGCCCGCGGATGACATGGTGGCGATTTCCTTGGTGAAGAGCGCCAGGATTGCCGCCTGGCCGCGCGCCGCAGGCGCGCCCGGCGGGCTGACAACCGCATCGTCTGCGTACAGCGCCGCGACGCCCGCGGCGTCGCCGGCACTCATGGCCTTGAACCAGGCGGGATTGATCGCGCGCACGGCCGCTTCGTCGGCGGCGGCATCAGGTTTCGGCGCCGTTGTGGCTGCCGGAGGCGTAGCCGGTGCGCAGGCTGCGAGTGTCAGGGCAGCCGTGGCCCCGAGTAATAGTTGTCGGATGGCAATCATGTTCAGTCCCTGTAGTTGTTAGAGTCTTGACGCGCTTTCGGTCGCATCCAAGGATACACCTGAACGGGTCGCGGCGTCCGCCAGCAGCTGCTGGAACACCTCGCGCTGGGTATGGCTGCCGCCGATGGCCTGCAGGCGTTCGCGCCGCGGCGCCAGCCAGGTTACCGTTTTGGCGTAGTCGCCGGCGCGGTGCGCGGCAATGGCTTCGCAGAGCGCGAGACCAACGTCGCGTGTGACCTCGGCGGTCGCGGTCCTGCCGTTCGCGGCGAGCACCCGCAACGAGTCGAGCATCAGCTGCGCTTCGGGGGCCCGGTTGGCGGCGAGCGCCAGCAGGAAATGCGCATCGACGAACGCGAAGATGTGTTCGTCGCGGCGGTTCCTGATCTTTTGCAACAAGGGCTGCCAGCGCGCACCAACGTTGATACCGGAGAGCTCCAGCCGCAGCAAGAGCGAGGCGTCGTTGCAGAGATCGAGATACTCGTCGGAGCGCGGATCCCAGATGCGCTCATCGTACAGCGCGAGCACCGCGTCGAACCGCCGCAGCCCGATATGGAACAGCGCACGGTGCCACCACAGGTGATAGCGGAAATTGTGGCCGCTGTCCCAGTCGGCCTCGCGCTCGCCGAGGAAACGCTCGCCTTCCTGGTACCGGCCCTGGGCTTCCATAACATGTGCAACCGCGTGCACGGCCCAGATGTCGAGCGGATCGGCGCTCAGTGACTGGCGCGCGATGGCTTCCGCTTCGGCATAGTCGCCGGTTTCCTCCAGCCCGAAAGCTAACAAGGTACGCACGTAGCCGTAGCAGGGCATGCGCGGATCCCAGGAACCTAACACGCGGCGCACCGAGTCGCGCATGCTGACGGGCTCGCCGAGATAAAACTGCAGGTAGTTCGCGAGCTTGAGCGCCAGGAAGTCGTGCGGATGCTCGCGCAGGATGCCTTCCCAGCGGGCGATCGCGCTGCGGTAATCGCCCATGGTCCAGGCCTGGAGCGCGGCGATGTGTGCGCGTTCGCGCGGCGTGGCGTCGGCGGCCAGCGCTTCCGCGGCGGCGGCGGCCTGCGCGGCCTTGGCGAGCAGCGGCTTCATGCCCATGTAGTTCATGAAGCAGCCCTTCAGTACCAGCGCCATCGGCATGTTGGGGTCGAACGTCAGCGTTTCCTTCAGGCAGTCGGCCACGGTGCGGCGAAAGCTGGCGTAGGCGTGGATCGTGCGGTCGAAGGCCTGCACCGCCGCTGCGCTGGCGGCGGTGAATTCGAGGCCGGCTTCGTTGCTGTAGCGGGGCATGCGACGAAGATAGCAAGAACGCGCAAGGTTTCGCTTGCGGTGCAGGATAAAAAGCGCGAACTTAGCTGCGAGGAGCGAGCACATGTCTGATGAGTACGAATACGCTGGGTTCTGGATTCGCTTGGCGGCCTCCCTGATCGATACGGTGCTGGTGTTATGCATCACAACCCCGCTGCTCGCGAAAATCTACGGCTGGGGTTACTTCATGGGCGAGTCGCCGGGCCTGATCGCCGGGCCCGCGGACCTGCTGATTTCCTGGGTCCTGCCGGCGGTGGCGATCATCGCGTTTTGGCTGGCGCGACAGGCCACTCCCGGCAAGATGGTGTTCAAGGTGAAGGTGGTGGACGCGAAAAGCGGCGGTCCGCTCACGTTAGGTCAGTCACTGATTCGCTACCTGGGGTACTACGTGTCGACGATCCCGCTCGGCCTCGGCCTTATCTGGGTCGGCATCGATGCAAAGAAACAAGGCTGGCATGACAAGATGGCCGGCACGGTGGTGATCCGTGCGAAACAGACGGGACCCGAACCGGTACGATTTGAGAAGCAATGAATCATGCGTATCCTGATCCCTGTTGCAGCCGCATTGCTGATCGCGGCTCCGTCTGCCATGGCCATTGAAGAGCCGGCATTCCAGGTCGTCAGGCAGATCGGCGCCGTCGAGGTGCGCGAGTATTCGCCGTACGTCGTCGCCGAAGTCCTGATCAGCGCCGAGGCGTCGGACGCCGGCAATGCCGCGTTCCCGATCCTCGCCGGCTATATTTTCGGCAAGAACAAAGGCCAGAAAAAATTTGCGATGACCGCGCCGGTCACGCAGAGCGCGAAACCGATGAAGCTGAAGATGACGGCGCCGGTCACGCAGAGTGCTGCGCAGGGCGGTTTTGTCGTGCAGTTCGTGCTGCCGCGCGGCGTGACGCTCGGCAGCGCGCCCGAGCCGCTCGATGCGCGGGTCAAGTTACGCGAAGTGCCGGCGCATCGTGTCGCGGTGATCCGCTTTTCGGGATTCTGGAGCGACGCCAACTACAACCAGCATCTCGCCGATCTGCAGCAGGCGCTGAAATCGGCTAACGAGACCTGGTCCGGCGAACCGGTGTACGCGCGTTATGACGCGCCGTTCATGCCGTGGTTCCTGCGGCGCAATGAAATCTGGCTGGATATTGGTTTTTAGCCTGGCCGCGAATCGAACGGCTTTACTCCTCGGTTGAGACTCTGCCACGAGCCCGCGCATGACCAGAAGGCGTTGGTCTGGTCGACGCCGACTATGTCAGGCAGCAGGCCCGGCAGAGCGCTGTAGTGCCTGCAGCTGCTGGCGAAGTACGGCATTTTGCTGCTCAATTTCCTGCCGGGAGCTCTCCAGCGTGTCAATTCGTAGCGCGTACAAGTCGAAGCCCACCTGGCGCGCGGTACGTGCGAGATTGTCGATTTCATCCGGCCGAAAGGCTTCGCGCGTCACTTTCACCCCGAGCGTCAAGAAGCCCACCAGTTCCAGGCGGCGTGTCATGGGCAGCGCGACAGCTGCGCCATGAATGTCCGTTCGCGTTGCCAGGTGCACCGGCTTGAGAAACGATTTCATTTCAATTATCGCAGCGTGATCGACGCTTAACGTCGCCGGCAAGTCCGCAAGCGTTGCCCTCACCAGTTTGAAACCGCCGCTATCGTTGCGCTGGTAGGCGCCGCTGCCGTGCGTGCCAGAGAACTCATCCACTGCGGCCAGCGTGGCGTCGAGCAGCGCCTCGCTGGTCGAAAAATGGGCGGTCGTTTCCAGAAAGCGCAACAGCCTTGCTTCCTTGTCGTGCCAGGAGCGGAAAAAAACGCGTTCGACCATTCGTTCAATCCAATGCCGCGTGCGATGAAAGACCAGATACAGAGCGACCGCGATAGCGGCGTCCAGCCACGCATTCTGTTCGCCCTGCTCGAAATTGACGAAGTGATGGACCAGCCATTCCGTGAGCGCGAAGCCCACCAGCAGCAAGCCGGTAAATACTGCAAACACCATGGCGCGGTTGATCGCAAATCCCACGTCGACAACCCGATGACGCAGGATTGCGTACGCCATAACAAGATTTGTCGCCAAGGCTAACGCATCGACTACTGCGCTGACTATGGAGCGGGCCCGAAGTGAAGAACCCAGGAATCCAGTCTGGCCAAGGACCAGTACCGAAAAGATGGCCACCGCCAACGCCATGGCGACGAACAACCACCGCAGCCGTTCGCGATGTTCCGGTTCTGAATGCCGCCACAAATCGAGGAATACCAGCGTGGCGAGTACAACACCCAGGAATTGCAGGCCGGCACGCAATGGCGCGATCAGATTATCTGCGGCTAGCCAGACGTGGCCGGCATAGTACGGCGCCAGTGTCACGGTCCACAGCAGAGTGGCCGTGCAGGCCGCGACGCTCGCTCGCAATAGCAAGGGCCTTGCCCGACTTGAGTAGCCATTCTGAAAGACCAGGCCAAAATAGGCCACCATGGGCATCGCAAGAGCGCTGCATCCTGCACCCCAGAAGGTGAAGAACGCCGCCAGATCGTGATCGGCAATGGTGGGTGCAGGCGCCATCCCGCTGACTCCGGTATAGAAAATACAGGCGAGCACCAGTGCACCGACGTCGGACCAACGGCGTATGACAATGATCGTGCTGAGCACAAACGCGAAAGCTGTCAGGAACAGGTCCAATGCGTTTTGGGCCGGAGCGGACAGTTCATCGATGTGCACCGCGCGCACCACGATATTGCTAACAAGCGCGCCGCGGACGATCTGCAAGCGGACCGACTGGCCCGCGATAAAATTTTCACGCGGCGGATCGACGATCAGGTCGCCCACGCGGACACCGGCGGCGGGCAGCGGTGATTCCGCCTCGAAGCCAACCACGCGATGCGCCGCCCGATTGCCGAAATGCGCAGGGGCCGGCTGGTAGCCCAGAAAACCCTCGACGCCGGGCACCACGATTCGGGGCGCGTCCGCAAGATTGAGGCCAAGATTGGCGGCCGCGACCAGGCCGAACGCGATCGCAAGCACGCGCCACAGCCGCAGTAGTCCGGGCGGCAACACCTTGGCTGGTTGTGCTGATGTCATAAGATTCACCCGAATCCGTTGTCAGAAACCGCAGCGTTCCAGCGCCCCGCCAATGCAGGCGCGGGTGCGCTGTTCCCGAAATGGAAACGCCGCAAAAAAATCAGCTTGCTTGAATCCGGGTTGGCGGGCGCGGGCAGAGCGTGCCCACGCGGCGGCACGGGTGTCGTCGCCGCTGAGGTGGCAAGTGGCCGATGCGATCATTTCGATCAGCACATGGGCGCCCGGCGAACGCGCCGCCTGCACGGCCCAGGATGCGGCCTCCCTGAACTCCTCGCGCACCAGGTGCGACAGCGCGCGCACACCTAACATGCCGTACAGGAAGGTATCGAGCGGGCTGAGAGCCAGCGCCGCATCGACATCCGAGCGGCACTCGTCGGCGGAGCCGAGCAGGGCCAGCGTCCAGGCGCGCGAATACCTGGCGTGCGCATAGTTCGGGTTGAGTTTGTTAGCACGCTCGAGCCAGGGCAGCGAGCCGTCGAGGTCGCCGCGCAGCCAGTACGCGCGGCCCATCGTAAAATTGCCGAAGGGATCCTCGGGATCCCGCTGCCAGCATTGCTCGGCGTAGTGCTGCGCGAGACGCGCCGCTTCCTGCGGATCGGAATACTGCAGGAATGCGTTCTGGAAGTGGGTGAACGACAGCCCGGCATAGGCGCGCGCAAATTCCGGCTCCAGGCTGACGGCGCGTTCAAAGTAAGCGGTGGCTGCGGCGTTGTCGGCCTTGTTGAAGCGGTACATGCGCTGCAGGCCGAGGTGATAGGCCGCCCAGGCGTCGAGCTGTCCGGGCGCCTGCCACTGTGCACGGCGCGCCTCGTTGCGCGGTATCTGGTACTCCAGCGCGGCGAGTACTGCGCGGGCTATCTGCGCGCGAATGTCATGGGTTGCATCGACGGTCGCCTGGAACCGTTCGCTCCAGACGATGCTGCGGTCGTCGGTGTCGCACAACTCGACTGATACCGTCATGCCGCGCGGCTGGATCTCGATGCCACCGGACAGGCAGTAACGCACGCCGAGCGCGGTGCGAACCTGTGCAGGATCGGCATCGGCGCCCCGAAAACAAAATGACGACGCGCGCGCGATGACGAACAGCCAGTGCAGGCGCGATAACTCCGTGATCAGGTCCTGGGGCAGCGCGTCGGCGATCACGAAGTGAGTACCGGCATCGCCGAGCAGGCGAAACGGCAGCACGGCGATGCTGGGCCGTGTGGATTGGATGCGCGTGGCTGGCGTCTCAGCGCCGTCACGTTCCGCGACGGTCGTGATACGCGTAGGCGCGGTCACCGCCACATCGGCCAGGAACCGAAAACCGCGGCCGTGCACCGTGCGAATCAATCGTTGCTCGCGGCCATCGTCGCCGAGGGCCTGCCGCGCCGATTTGATGCGGCTCGCGATGGTGGCATCGGTGATGAAGCGCCCGTTCCAGACCTGCTGGACGATTTCTTCCTTGGTCACCATTCGGTCACGGTTTTCGAGCAGAAAGCTCAGTAGCGCGAATACCTGCGGTTCGATCGGAACGGCGGTCTCGCCGGCCCGCAGTTCCGCCCGGCTGGTATCGACTTCAAAGCCGGCAAACGCGTAAATCATGACGTCCGGATGATAGCGCGACTGGATGGTTCTCCGGAATTTCTGCAGATTTTCTGCAAGCTTGGCCCTTGCCTTTGTTGTGTAGTGCCGCATGCGCCACTGTCAGGCGTCCGCAAGGAGATTCACGATGAGACAAGCACGTTCAGACATGCCTACGCGGCTGGAAACAGGCCCAATCTGCATCCAGGGCCAGGACTGGGGCGGATTGAACATAGCGCGCATCCGCTTTCCCAAGGGCGCCGATGCAACGCCGCTGCTGCAGGGATTACCTAACAACCTGTGCCAGTGCGAACACTGGGGCACGGTGCTCAAGGGCGCGATCCGCGTTCGATACGCCGACGGCACTGAGGAAGTGGTGCGGGCCGGCGATGTGTATTTCTGGCCGGCGGGGCACACGGTCATCGTCGAAGAGGACTATGAATCGGTGGAATTCAGCCCGGCCGGTCCCATGGGCGAGGTTATCAATCACCTGAAAGGCAAGCTCGGCCTGTAATACCCTGGCCTGACGGATTGGGTGTCGATGCCGCCGCGCGAGAGGCCCCGCGCGGTAAAATAGCGCGCACCGGCATGGCCAACACTCAGCTTTTCAGTTCGGTCGCGCGCGAGTTCGCGAACTTTCGCCCGGGCTATCCGCCCGAAATCTTTGCGTGGCTGGCGTCGCAGGTCCCGCGGCACGAGATGGTGTGGGACTGCGGTTGCGGCAGCGGCCAGGCGAGCGTCGCGCTCGCGGCGCAATTCGGTGCGGTGATCGCGACCGACGCCAGCGCCCAGCAGATCGCGGCTGCGACACCGCACCCGCGCGTCAGCTATCGCGTCGCGCCGGCGGAGGCATCCGGTCTCGACGCTGCAAGCGCCGATCTCATCACCGTAGCGCAGGCGCTGCACTGGCTCGACGTGGCGGCATTCTACAGCGAAGCGCGGCGTGTCGCACGGCCCGGCGCGTTGTTAGCTGCGTGGACCTATACGATACCGGAACCGGCAGAGCCGCAGGTGCGCGCGGCGTTCGGTGATTTTTACCGGACCGTGGTCGGGCCATACTGGCCGCCGGAACGACGGCATGTCGAGTCGCGTTACACGACTCTGGAATTTCCAACACCGCGGGTGGCGGTGCCGGAGTTTCACCTCAGTGTCGAGTGGCCGCTCGCCCAGTTGTTAGGCTACGTCAGCAGCTGGTCGGCGACCGCCCGCTATCGGGCGGCGACCGGCGGCGATCCGGTGGTGCTCCTTGAGCGCGTATTGGCGCCGCTGTGGGGGCAGCCGACGCGGCTCATGACCGTGCATTTCCCGCTGACCGTGCTGGCGGCGCGCTTCTGAGGCTGGCGCGCGCATGACGCGGTCGTTAGGCAGGCGGCCTGGCCGGCGGTATGGCGAGCGCTGAATCGGGGCGGTGCGAGCGGAAGACGGGGAACAGCAACTGCGCGAGCCAGTTCTCATGGCCGTAGCGCCGGTCATCGAGCAGGCCAAATGCGGGCGGATATTTCCGGGTGATGACCGCGGTGCCAAACAGCACGTCCCAGAAAAACAGCAGGTTGCCGTAATTGCCGGTGTAATGGCCGATGCCATCGTCCTGCGACAGGGCGTGGTGGGCGTAGTGCGTGGCCGGCGTCGAGATGGTGCGCTCGAGCAACCACATCAAGGGATGCAACGCCGGATAGGCGTATAGCTTTTCATCCCAGCGAACATTGGAATGCGCGCCGATGATGACGGCCAGTTTGACGATCGTGTACACGACATAGACCCAACCAAAGCCCAGGAACAACAGCGCGCCGCTCAACCACAGTCCGGGCATCATCGCGTAGTAGAACGCGTTATTGCGATACACCACGCGCACGCTCATGTAGCCGGCCGAGTGATGCGCGCGATGCAAGGGCCACATGACACTGGTATGCGACAGCCGGTGCCACAGGTACTGCGTCAGGTCGTCCGCGATCAGCAGCGTGCCTAACATCGCCCACCAGGGCCAGTGCGCGAGCGATCCCCGGGACTCGGGAATGAACCGCTCGCAAAGCGCGGTCGCGGCCAGCAATACGCTCGCCTGGACGACGGGGAACATGAACAGCACCGCCACGTCGAGCCGGTTGTCCTCGCGGCCGGCCTCGGGCGGGAACAGGCGATGCCGCCGCCATTCGAGCAGCGCAAAGGCCGCGAAGATCGCGGCAATCACGGTGAGCTGGACTTGTTGTGCTGTCATTCCGAGTGCTCCGGGGACCGAATCCGGGCTGCGAGACGCTTGGGTATGTGTAAGGTCTCAGGACTTCGGTGACACGCTGGCCGAGGTTTTCCTTGCCAAGAGCCGCTCGTAGGGGGTCTGCCCGTCGAGGGCTCCGTGGGGTCGGTGGTAATTATAATAATCCTCCCATTCGCGCAGCTTGTCGTTGAACAAGTGGATATCGTCGCCGATGCCATCTTTATCCAACAGCTGGTAGAACTCCTGCTCATCGACTCGATGTGAGCGCTCGACCTTGCCGTTCAGGCGAGGTGTTCTGGGTCGGATATAGACGTGGCGAATGTCCTGCTGCTCCAAGTGCCAGTGGAAGTTGGACTGGAACTCTGCGCCGTTATCCGTCTGGATTACGAGCACCCGGAAGGGAAGCCGTCGGACAACCTCGTCCACGAAG
>JAYUGT010000199.1:0-3879 GCA_043738315.1 Gammaproteobacteria bacterium | reverse complement strand
GCCGAAGCCGAGCAGCGGCTCGCGGCCCTCGAGGCCAAGCGCACCAGCCTCGCCAAGCCCTGGCACTATTTCAAGCGCAAGGACCTGGAAGAACGCATCGCGCTCGCCAATGCCGCGGTGCGTGCTGCGCGCGGCGACATGGAGCCGGCGCAGCTGGAGCTTGCGAAATTCGAGCAGGAAAGCCAGGAGCCATTTGCGGGTATTTCTCTGGAAGCGAAACGCGCGATCAATACGGCAGTCATCGCGTTTGCAGAGTTGTTATGCGCGCGGCTGGCCAAGACGCCGCTCGTAGGCCTCGCCAAGGCTGCCAGCCTCAAACGTTCGAGTACCGAGAATTACGGAACGCGGCCCGAATGCGAGGCCCTGATCGAGGATGTCAGTCGCGCCATGGCCATTCTCGGGCAATGCACGCCAGCGGGCGCGGAATTCAAGGCGCGTGCCGAGCAGCTGCGCCAGACGGCGCGCTATCGCGCTGCCGACGATGCGACGCCGGTCGCGGAATCGGTGGCCATGGCGCCAGCCAAGCCGAAAATCGGCGGGCTGCGAGCCAAGGCCGAACCCACGATACCTAACATCATCGCCGAAGATACCTGGGATATCTTCAAGGTTCTGTTGCGCTGAGCCCGGCGGTTGGTGCCGTGCGGCGCCACAGTCGCGCCAGGTGGCCGCGCGCGTTGTCCAGCCAGATGTAGAACACGGGCACGACGAACAGCGAAGTGATGGCGCCAAATGCCAGGCCGCCCATGATGGTGCGTGCCATCGGTGCATACGAGGGACCGGCAGTGCCGACCGCCAGCTGCGAATCGCCTAACGCCAGGGGCAGCAGGCCCAGCACCGTGGTCGCGGTGGTCATCAGGATCGGTCGCAGGCGGTCGCGTCCGGCCTGCAGGATTGCGTCCAGGCGCTCCATGCCGGCGTGGCGCAGGTCATTGATATGCGCGACCAGCACGATGCCGATGTTGACCACCACGCCCATCAGTATCTGTATGCCTATCAGGGCCATGAAAGTCAGCGTGGTCCGCGTCAGGAACAGGGTCCAGAGCACGCCGACCACGGCCAGCAGGATGGAAGTAATGATCGACAGCGGCAGCGCGCTGGATTCGAACACGGCCGCCATGACCAGGTAGATCATCGCGATCGCGATCAGCAGGTTGAACGTCATGACCTGTTGCGCTTCGTCATCCTGTTCGACGCCGCGCCCGAATTTCCAGCTGTAGCCCGCCGGGAGGCTATAGCTCTTGAGCAGTGCGTCGACCCGCTCCTTGACGGCGTTTAAGGATGCATCTCTGGCGAGCGTGGTCCGTACCGCGACCGACGTCAGGCGATTGGTGCGCTCGATGATTCGGGCGCCGCGGCTGACGCGGAATTCCGCGACCGAACCCAGAGTGATCCGTTCGCCGGACGGCAGGTAGAGCGGCAGGTTGGCCAGGTCGGCGACGTTTTGTTTGTCGTTAGCTCGGAACGCCAGCCGCAGTGTGTACTCGCGTTCCGGCGCGCGCAATTCCCGCAGGCGATCGCCGCGCATCGCGGCCGCTACTGACAACGCAACCTGCTGTGGCGACAGGCCGAGGGCCGCGGCGCGCGCCCGATCAACTTCTATTTCCACCTCGGCGTCGCCGTTGCGCGCGTCGCTGCGGGCGGTATCAATGCCCTCGATACGGGCCAGAACACGCGCGAGATCAGCCGCGATCACCGCCAGGCGTTCGGTCGATTCGCCCGATACCTGGATGCTCAGGCCGTCCGATCCGCCGTCCTGTTCCAATTGGAAGCTCGGTTTCCCGATGATGATTTCGGGTAATTTTCCCGACAATCGGGCGATAACCTCGCTGGCGCGCAGCTTGGCGCGCTCCTTGGGTACCAGTTGCAGCATCGTGACGGCGCTCTCGGCGTCGAAGCGCGAGTAGATGTTGTCAATTTCCAGTTCCGCGCGCTGCTTCTCGAGAAAGCTCTCCATCTGTTCCACGGCGGCGGCAACCCGCTCGATCGGATGTGAACCATCGATCCGGTAGTCGAGCACGATCTGGCGCCCGGCATCCTGCGGGAACATGTCGACCTTCAGGAATTGGTCCGGCCACTTGCCCGAGGCGAGCAGCAACGCCACGGTCGCCACGATCATGACGCCTAACGAGAGTAGCGGACGGCGATTCTTCTCCAGGAACCAGCGCAGCCCATCTACGTATCGGTCCTGCAGGCGCCGGATCCAGCTGCCCGTTGCGGCCGGCGGCGGCGCCGGAAAACGCGAGGTCAGCATCGGTACCAGTGTCTGCGCAATGACCAGCGAAGCAATCATCGCGACCACGATCGGCAGCGCCACGTGGGTCAGGAAGATGGTCATCTGGTTGCGCTCGCCGAACAGGATTGGCAGGAACACCACCACGGAGGTCGCGGTGCCGGCCAGGGTTGCAATGCCGACTTCACGGACCCCGGCCAGGGTTGCGCCGCGCGGGTCCGACGGATTCATTTGCCGGTGGCGGAATACGCTTTCCGTGACCACCACCGCGTTGTCAACCAGCATGCCAATGGCGAGCATCATGCCCATCATGGTCATGACATTGATCGACAGATTCATGAAGTACATGGCCGCCAGCGTGATCAGCAGCGACAGCGGTACCGCCAGCGACACGAAGAACGTGGTCGGCCAGTGACGCAGAAAAAGATACAGGATGATAAGCGCAAACATGCCACCTAACACGCCCGATTCGCCGACATCGCGCAGCGACGAGCGGATCGAGGTCGCCTGGTTGTTGATCACCAGCAGGGTGATGCCCTGCATCTGTGGCGCCAGCCGCGCGCTTTCAACCACCGCCATGGCGCGATCGGCGACCTCGACGATGTTAGCCTGCGTGCTCTTGTAGATATCGACGCCGACGGCCGGGCGGCCGTTCAGATTGCGCCGCAGCGTTAGTTCCGGGCTCACCAGGCTTATTTCGGCGAGGTCGCGCACCCTGATGTTGCCGCGCACCAGCAATTTGCCGACCTCGGCAACGCTGCGCAGTTCGCCGACCGGGCGCACCGCCAGCCGCTGGCCGGCCGCGGTGATCTGTCCTGCGCTGACCGAAAAATTACTGCGCTCCAGCAGCGTCACGAGTTCACGCACATCGATGCCATGGGCCGCCATGCGACCGCTGTCGACCAGCACCCGCACTTCCTGCGGCTCGACGCCGGCGATCTGTACCCGCGCGACCCCATCGAGGCGCTCCAGCGGCTTCTTGAGATTGCGTTCGATCACGTCGTACTGCGATGACAGGTCGCGTTCCGCGGACAGCCGGATGGTCAGTATCGGCTGGTCGGCAGAGGAGGCGGTGAATATCAGCATCCTGTTAGCTGCCTTGGGCAGCTGGCCGCGGATCGCGTCCAGCTTGCTGCGCACTTCGAACGCGGCCGCGTCGGTATCGGTGCCCCACTGGAACTCGATCTGGAAGCGCGCTGAGTCGCCGTTGGAAAAGGACTTAATTTGCTTGATGCCGGGCAGGGTCGACAGCGCATCCTCGACCGGCCGCGTGATGACTTCCTCGATTTCATCGGGTGTTGAACCGGGATAGGGAATCTCAACACCCATGAAGGGGAAGGTGATGTCCGGAAACTGCTCGAGCGGCAGCAGCCTGGCGCCGACCAGCCCGATCAACGCCAGCGCGACCGTGATCATCAGGGTCGTGACCGGCCGGCGCAGTGCGATCTCGGCGTGTTTCATGCCGGCACCACGGCAGCAGCGCGGCCAGGCTCGCGTCTGGGCGCGCGATCCAGCAGCGAGTAGAGCACCGGGATCACGATCAGGGTCATGAAGGTGGCAACCAGCATGCCGCCGATGATGGTGACGGCCATGGGCCGGCGGATTTCCGCGCCTTCGCCCAGGGCCAGCGCCATTGGCACGAGGCCAAG
>JAYUGT010000198.1:0-3891 GCA_043738315.1 Gammaproteobacteria bacterium | reverse complement strand
TGAATTGCCAAGCTTCCCCGACGCGGCTATCAAGGTACGGCAGGCCCTCACCGATGAGGAAGTCAGCATCGAAAAGGTCCAGCGCCTTGTCAGCTCGGAACCCGCGCTTGCGGCCCGCATCATGCAAATGGCCAATTCCGCGGCACTCAACCACACCGGCAAGAAAATACTGGATGTCAAGTCTGCGATTGCCAGGATCGGCTTCAACCTGGTACGCAGCGCGTCGCTGGTGTTTGCGATGGCGCAGATGCGCAAGGCAGAGTCATTGGCGCCGGTACGTGACCTGCTGCAGGCACATTGGCAGCGCAGCAACAAGGTAGCGGCGTTCTGCCACATCCTGGCCAAGCGTTTTTCCAAGGTGAATCCGGACACCGCACTGCTAACAGGCTTGTTGCATGGGGTCGGCAGATTGTACATCATCTCCCGGTCCGTCAGGCACCCGCAGCTGTTTACGAACGCAGCGGCGTTCGTTGGCATCGAACGCGAATGGGGCCCGGCAATTACCGACGCCTTGCTCGGCAACTGGGGCCTGGATGGCGCGGTCCTGGACGCGGTCCGGGATTATGAGGACCTCGCCCGGGACCACGAGGGCGCCACCGACCTGACGGATCTTCTTGCAGTGGGCGTGCTGTTAGCGAGCCTGCATGAGTACCCGGACGCGCTGGAACTGAACCTGCAGAACGTCAAGGCGGCGGAACGCATGCAGCTGAATCGTCCGACGCTGGACGTGTTGCTTGCGGACTCGAAGAAAGAAATGGGGATTCTGCAGGCCGCGCTCAGCACCTGATCACGCGCATCACCCGCGCAAGACTGTTAGCACGCTCGCCTGTGGTAGCATTCACCGCATGCGTATCAGATTTTCTGCCTGCCTGTGCGGCTTGGTCGCGTTGCTCGCTGGCGATGCGGCGGGCGCGACCGAATTGCAGCTGGATGCCGGCGGCGAGACGCTGTTCGGCGAACTCAAGTCGGTTAAGACAAAACAAAGCGATACCCTGATCGAGCTCGCCCGTCAGTACAGCCTCGGCTACGAGGAAATCACGCGCGTCAATCCCAGTGTGGATCCCTGGTTGCCGGGCGAGGGCACCGAAGTGTTGCTGCCCCTGCAGCGCATACTGCCCGCGGCCTTCCGCAAGGGCATCGTCATCAATCTGGCCGAACACCGGCTGTACTATTTTGTTTCCGAGGCCGACGGCAGCACGCGCCGCGTACTCACGTTCCCGGTCAGTATCGGCAAGATGGACTGGCGCACCCCGTTAGGTGTCACGCGTATCGTCGAGAAGCGCGCCAACCCGGTCTGGATTCCACCGGCCAGCGTGCGTGCCGAACATGCGGCGCGTGGCGATCCCTTGCCGGCACAGGTGCCGGCGGGACCCGACAATCCCCTGGGCGCTTTCGCCATGCGCCTTGGCATACCCGGCGGCTCATACCTTATCCATGGCACTAACAACCCTGCAGCGGTAGGCATGGCAGTCACGCATGGTTGCATTCGCATGTACCCCGAGGATGTGGAAAAACTGTTCGCGCTGGTGCCAGTTGGAACGCAGGTTGCATTGACCAACGAGCCGCTCAAAGTCCTGTTTCACCGCGGCGAGATCTGGCTCGAGGTGCATCCGCCGGTCGATGCGGAAGGCGGCACGACGCAGCCCAATGTGTCTGATCTCGAGCCGCGCCTGAATGCGCTGCTGGGTTTGGCGCCCGCAGCCATCTACTGGGACGCGGCCAAGCAGGCACTGGCGGAGGCGCGCGGCATTCCGACGCTGATCGGTCTGGAAGTCGACAGCGACCCGAGCGGGCAATTGCAGAACAACTACAACATGCCGACCGCGCCCGGGATCTGGCGCTGGTAGACGCCGCCGGTCGCGTCAGGTCAGCGCAACCGCGTGTCCGCCGTCCACCGGCAGCACGGCCCCATTGATATAAGAGCCAGCGCTGCTGACCAGCAGCAGCGCCGGACCTAACAGCTCCGGCAACTCGCCGAGCCGTCCGGGCGGCAGTTTGGCGCGGTAGGCGCGGCCAGCCTCGCTGGCAAAGAAATCTTGGTTCATTTCGGTCACGAACCAGCCCGGCGCGATGGCATTGACCCGGATCCCGAACGGCACAAGTTCCAGGGCCAGGCTTTTTGTCAGCTGATGGAGCGCAGCCTTGGAGGCCGAATAGGCCGCGTAGCCAACGGCGGCGCCGAGCCCGAGTACCGAACCGATATTGAGCACCGCGCCGCCTTTCTTCGCGGCCACCAGCCTGGCGGCAAATTCGCGGGTCAGCTCCCAGGGCGCGACAAAATTGGTTTGCAGCGTCCGATCGAGGCTTTCCCGTGGGGTTTTCAGGAAACGCATCGGCTCGGCAACGCCGGCATTGTTGACCAGGATGTTAGCCGGGCCGCCAAAATGCCCTTGAATCACTTCGAAGAATGGCACGATCGCCGCGGGGCTGGCCAGGTCCAGGGCCAGTGGCAGGGCCCGGCCGCCCGCGGCTTCGATCTCACGCGCGATTTCCCGCAGGTGCTCGAGCCGGCGCGCGGCCAGGACAACGCGGGCGCCTGCGCCGGCGAGGCCTCTTGCCAGTGACGCGCCGATACCGCTCGATGCGCCGGTAACGATCGCAATCGATCCGCTGAGGTCAAAGTTGGCTGCCGTGTTGCTGCTCATGGCAAGATATTCGCATGGAAGCCCCCTCGGTCGAAAATCTTTGTGGTGCGTGGAGCCTGATCTCCTGGCGAATTGAATACGACAGCGGCCGCGCAGCTAACGAGCCGTTCGGGGCCGATCCCGTCGGGCTGCTTTTGTACGATCGTTCCGGCTGGATGTCCGCGACCATGTGCACGCGGCGGCGTTCGCCGTTCAGCGCGGCCAGCGCAGCGGCCGCCAGCCTTGAATCCAAGGCCAGGGCACTCGACGAATACCTCGCCTACAGCGGCCGCTGGCGCCTCGAAGGGCGGGTCATCGTCCACGAAGTGACCTGTTCATTGAACCCGTTTCTGATTGGCACCGAGCAACGGCGCGAGGCTGAGCTTGCGGGTGATCGCCTCGATCTCTCGGCCCTGGAGACCGAGTCCCAGCAGCAAAAATTAAAGCAGCGGCGTCATGTTATCCGCTGGCGACGGTCTGGACATTACTTGAAGTAATATTTTTAACCAGCTGATTTATATTAAAAAGACCCAGGCATATAGACCTGGAACGGCTCCGGGTGCAGCGGCACGGGCGCAGTGCCGTTGTCGGCCAGCACGTCGGCGCCGGCTTTCTGCTGGCCTGCCGACAAGATCGCGGTGCCGCACACGCCCTGATTGATCCAGCCGAGCGCCTCCGCATACAGATTCTCGTTGGGAGCGCCCAGAGGTTTAGCCAGGTCATCGACGATCGGACAGAAGTCGTCGGTGTAATTGGCGTCGCCCGGGGGCAGTCCCGAGAAATAATCGCCATAGCCAGCACTATTCTCGTCACCGAAGCTGATTAGCCGCAGCCGGAAATCGCAGCTGGCGATGTCGTGTGCGGTCTGGCCTACGGGCTTCCCGAAGGTCCGGGATCCGACAATCGCCACTTGCACATACGGTGCCAGAGTATTGATTGTTAGCTCGCTGGCCGAGGCGCTGCTCTCGGTGGTGAGGAACGCAATTTTCATGGGCGCAATCGACTGCGTAACCGCGGGCGTCGCAAAGCGGACCGTTTGCTGGCTGGCTGTGTAATTGCGATTCAGCCGGGTGCGATACATGACCTGGTTGGCCTTGTCGGCCGCCAGCAGGTTCATGAGGATTTCGGCCGTCGCGACCAGTCCGCCACCGTTATAGCGCAGGTCGATGATCACATCGCGCACACCCTGGTTGCGGAAATTCAGGAACGCGGCGCGCAGCGCGTCATCCGCGGGTGAGATGAAGCTGCGGAAGAACACGTAGCCCAC
>JAYUGT010000197.1:0-9647 GCA_043738315.1 Gammaproteobacteria bacterium | reverse complement strand
GCAGCCATCCAGCCCGATCATTTCATCCAGCGTCGGCAGTGTCGTCGGCAGCTGCAGGCATACCGGCTTGGCGCGCGACGTCCGCGGCAGGAACGGGCTGACGCCGCGCGTGTCGCTCGCCAGCTCAAAGCCAAATTCCACCTCGAGTTCCGGCACGAATTCGTTGACCTGCCAGCCCGCGGCGCCATGTATCCGCGGCGCCGTGGCGAAGATGCGCTGAAATTCCTCGACCGCAAGCGCCATCTGCCGGCGGGTCCAGGCCTCGTCGCGATTCACGACCTTGTCCTGCCACAGCACGTGGTCGTGACAATGCACGCCGACCTCGAAGCCCGCATCACGCACCGCGCGCAGCACGCTCTCGGCGCGGCGACCGATCTGCGGGCCCGGCCACAGCACGCCGTAACTCAGGGTCTTGAGGCCGTAGTTCGCGCCGACCGAGGTGCGCAGCGCCTTGGCAAGGAAGCCCGGGCGGAAAATGCGTCGCAAGGCACGGCCGGTGTTATCCGGCCCGAGGCTGAAAAGAAAGGTCGCGTTGACTCCATGCCGCTGCAGCATGCTAACGAGCGGCGGCACGCCTTCGAGCGTGCCGCGCAACGTATCGACATCCACTTTAAGTGCAAGGCGGGTCATCGCCTGCCAGGGCGGTCAGCCATCTTTTCCGAACGCAGGAAAGCTGCCGGTCGCGGACGCATTGTTGAGATTGCGGGCGTCCTGCAAATCGCCGGCATAGGCGTCAAAAATTCCCTGCAGCGCTGCGCGCATGTCGACCTTGGGCGACCAGCCGAGTTCCTTGCAGGTGTTCTCGATCTTGGGCACGCGATTCTGGATGTCCTGGTAACCGGCGCCGTAGTAACGCGCCGACGACACTTCCGTGATCTTGACCTTGCGGGCGCTGTCGCGGTACTCGGGGCGCGACAACGCGATTTCGAGCATCATCTCCGCCAGCTTCTTGATCGAGTAGTTGTTAGCCGGGTTGCCGATGTTGTAGATCTTGCCGCTGGCAATGCCGTCCGGGTTCGCGATGATGCGCAGCAGGCAATCCATCGCGTCATCGACATAGGTGAACGAGCGCATCTGCGCGCCACCGTCGACCAGCTGGATGTTCTCGCCGCGCACGATGTGGCCGAGGAACTGGGTCAGCACGCGCGAGCTGCCTTCCTTGGGCGTGTGGATGCTGTCGAGTCCGGCGCCGATCCAGTTGAACGGACGGATCAGCGTGAAATCGAGCTCGCCCTTCAGGCCGTAGCTCCAGATGATCCGGTCCAGCAACTGCTTGGCGCAGGAGTAGATCCAGCGCGACTTGTTAATCGGACCCAGCACCAGGTGCGAGCTTTCCGGATCGAATTCCTTGTCGGTGCACATGCCGTAGACCTCGGAGGTCGACGGAAAGATCACGCGTTTGCGGTACTTGACGCAGTGGCGAATGATGGGCAGGTTGGCCTCGAAATCGAGCTCGAACACCCGCAACGGATCGTTCACATAGGTCGAAGGGGTTGCGATCGCGACCAGCGGCAGGACCACGTCGCACTTGCGGACGTTGTATTCGATCCATTCCTTGTTGATCGTGATGTCGCCTTCGACAAAGTGAAAGCGCGGATGGGAGCGAAACGCTTCGACGCGTTCGCCCTGCAGGTCCATGCCGTAGACGTAGTTGTCGGTCTTCTGCAGCAGCTCGCGCGTCAGGTGGTGGCCGATGAAACCATTTACGCCCAGGATCAGAACTCGTTTCATGTTGTTAGCTCTTTGCTCGTAGTGGTGATCGGCACGATTGCAGCACCGCAACGGCTGGCGAGATTCGCCGCGGTCAGCGGCTGGCCAGCCAGTTCCGCCCGCGTCACAGTCAATCGCCTGCCGTCCGCGCAGTCTAACAGGAGTGCGTCGCCCTCGGCATAAATGCAGGGCGCGCGGGCCGGGTGCCGCGACGTCTGGTCCTCGTTGCGGCTGCCCAGCAGCCGCAGTTGCTGGCCGTTAAAGTCGGCAAACGCGCCGGGAAATGGCGGCGCCACGGCCCGGACCAGGTTATGGATGCGCGCGGCGGGCCAGTTCCAGTCAATCCGGCCGTCCTCGGGCCGCCGGCGACCGTAGTAGGAGCCGGCCGCGAGATCCAGCGGTTCCCGCGGCGCGGTACCTGCGACCAATGCGGGCAGGCAGCGCGTCAGCAGCCGCTCGGCGGCGGCCGCGACTTTTTCACTGACCTCCAGCGCGGTCTCGTTGATGTCGATCGCCACGGCCTCGCGGCCCACCACCGGGCCGGCGTCCGGCTTCGACAGCATGTAATGCAGCGTCGCGCCAGTCTGGGTTGCGCCGTGCACCAGCGCCCAGTTGACCGGCACCCGGCCGCGATACTGCGGCAACAGCGAGCCATGCATGTTGAGCGCGCCGCGCAGCGGCAGAGCTAACAACGAGGCCGGAAGCATGTAGCGGTAATAGAACGAGAACAGGAAATCCGGGCGTGGATCGCCGAGGCGCGCCAGCCACTCGGGGTCGCCGGGCGATGTGGGCGTGCCAACCCGGAGGCCGTGCTCGCGGGCAAGTTCCGCGACGCTGCCGAACCAGCGCTGCTCGGCCGGATCGTCTTCGTGCGTCAGCACCCAGCTGACCTTGATGCCCTGCTGCAGCAGTACGCGCAGGCAGCGCACGCCCACTTCGGAGTAGGCGCAGACCAGGGCGGTGGTCATGGGTCGGGCTGGTCCTGCCCCGCCTCGACCACCGCATCGATCAGGTATTTCGGCCGCTTGCGGACCTGCAGATAAATGCGCCCGATGTATTCACCTAACAGGCCGATGCCAAAGAGCGTGATGCCGATCAGCAGGAACACGATCGCGAACAGGGTGAACAGTCCTTCCGCTTCCGGGCCTATGACCAGGCGGCGTATCGTCAGGAACACGACGAAGGCGAACGACAGCAGCGAAATAACTATCCCGGCCATCGAAAAGAACTGCAGCGGCACCAGCGAGAACCCGGTCATCAGGTCGAAATTGAGGCGGATCAGCTTGTAAAGCGAATACTTGGATTCGCCGCTCAGGCGCTCGTCGTGCGCAACCTGGATTTCGGTGCCGCGCAGCGCATACATGCTGCCTAACGCCGGCAGGAACGTCGAAACTTCGCGCGTCTGGTTGATGGCGTCGACGATGTTGCGGGAGTAACCGCGCAGCATGCAGCCCTGGTCGGTCATGCGGATGCCGGAGATTTTCTCGCGGATCCAGTTCATCAGCAGCGACGCCTTGCGCCGCCACCAGACGTCCTGGCGATTCATGCGCACGGTGCCGACATAGTCGTGACCCTGCTCGTGGCTGGCGACCAGCTTGGCGATTTCCTCCGGCGGGTTCTGCAGATCGGCATCGAGCGTGATGATGAACTCACCTCGGGCGCGCTCAAAGCCCGCCATGATCGCGGCGTGCTGCCCGAAATTGCCGCGCAATATCACGATGCGCGTCTGCGCCGGTCGTTGCTGAAACATCTCGCGCAGCAGCGCGACCGATTTATCCTTGCTGCCATCGTCGATGAAGATGACCTCATAGGAACGTTGCAGCGCATCCAGCGCGGGATAGAGCCGCGCCCCCAGGTCGCGCAGGCAGGATTCCTCGTTATAGACCGGAATCACGATGCTGATGGCGGGCGCGGCCTGCGTGACCAGTGCGTTCGTGTTCATGCGCGATGGCCCAGCACCTGTCCGATCGCATCGCAGACACGGTGCACGTCGTCGTCCGCCATGGTCGGGAACAAGGGCAGCGTTACCGTTTCCTCACCTACCTGCGATGCGTTAGGAAACAACGCAGGGTCGAACCCCAGGTGGCGATAGGCGGTAAGTGCGGGAATGCAGGGATAATGAATGCCGAGCGCAATATTGTGATTGCTCATGGCCTTGATGAACTCGACCCGCGACATGCCGAGGCGCCTGAAGGGCAGCAGCAGCGTGAACATGTTCCAGCAATGACCCTCGTCGCCGCGGGCCGGCAGCACGCCCGGTGGGCGGGCGCCGAACCGCTCAAAGTAAATGTCTGCCAGCTGGCGCCGCCGCGCTGAGAAGCTGTCCAGTTGCGCCAGCTGGCGAATGCCAATGACCGCGGAAATATCCGACAGGTTGTACTTGCCGCCGGCCCGGATCACATCGACGTTGCCGTCCGCGTCCTTCTCGATGCCATGAAAGCGCTCGGCGTCGATCACCCGGCACTCGGCCGGATTGGCAACCGCGATCGCGCCGCCCTCGATGGTCGTCATGTTTTTGTTAGGATGGAAACTGAAGCAGGTCAGGTCGCCAAACGAGCCGATGCGCCTGCCGCGCCACCGCGTGCCGATCGCATGCGCGGCATCCTCGACCAGGCGCAGCTTGTGATGCGCGCAAAGCGCCAGCAGCCGGTCCATGTCGACCGGCAGGCCGGCGAAATGCACCGGCATGATGGCGCGCGTCTCGCGGGTAATCGCGGCTTCGATTTTTGTGACGTCAATATTGCGGCTTGCCAGCTCCACATCGACGAATACCGGCCGCGCACCGACGCGCAGCACGACATTCGCGCTGGCGGCAAAACTCATCGCCGGCACGATGACCTCGTCGCCGGGCCCGATGCCTGCGGCCAACAGGGCAAGCTCGAGCGCGGCGGTCCCGGAGGTCATGGTCCGCACCGTGCGGCCGCCCAGATAACCGGACAGGTCAGCCTCGAATTTTACGACGTTAGGTCCCGAGGTAATCCAGGCCGAGCGGATCACGCTCGCCACCGCCGCAACGGTTTCTTCATCCAGGGTGGGCCGTGCGAATGGCAGGCGCGCGCTCATGTGGGGCTCCGGGTCAAGAGATACACTCCGACGACGATGACGAAGATTCCGGCGACCTTGCTGGCATGCAGCGGTTCCCCGAACAGCCAGTAGGCGAGCAGCGCGTTGACGATATAGCCGATCGACAGCATCGGATACGCGATGCTGACCGGCGCGCGCGACAGCGCCAGCACCCACACGACGACGCTGATCGCATAACAACCAACGCCGCCCCAGGACCCGGGGTGCGCCAGTAATTTCGGCAACGCGGCGGTCAGGCCGGTGCTGCTGAGTGCAATCACGCCGGTTGCGCTGGTGGCCGCCTTGAGCAGCAGCTGTGCTGCGGCATTGAGCAGCACGCCCACCAGAATCAGAGTCCAGGTCAGCGCGCTCATGGGCGGCCCACGGCAATCCGCCGCCGGTCCCGTCCTAACACCCGCATCGGCAAGCCGCGGCTCTCGAGATCCTGGTAAGTCGCGGTCGACATCACCGCCGCCGCCGCCGGCAGTTCGCGCCAACGCTGCTCGAATTCAGCCAGTGAATCGATGGCGAGCTGCGGCGCATGCGCGATGCCATAGTCCAGTTCGCCGCGATAGTCGACCAGTGTCATGGTTCGTTCCAGGTAAAAAGGCAGTGTCTGGTCGTAGGTTTGCACGCTGAATATCGGCGTGCCCGCAGGCACGGAGGCCAGTACCGGCGCCAGGGCCCGCCCCGAACGCAATTGTTCTTCATGTCCCAGACTCGCGAACACCAGCGTCAGGCTCCCGAACCATCCCGCAGCAACAACGGCAACGGCCAGCAAGCTGCGGTCCTGGCGTTTGGTCCAAACAAGTCCGGCAACGGTGGCGACTGCCAGCAACAGAACGGCGATTATACCCCAGCGGCTGCGCTGGGCGACCTCGGCAATGTAGGCATCGGTGCTCACCCAGGCGGGCCGCAGGCCGGCGACTAACAGCGCGAGCGCCACCAGCAGCAGCGCCAGGGCGCCGAACCACAAGCCGCGGATGCGTCCCCGTGGCGCGTCCAGCGCTGTTAGTAGCGCGAGTGGCGGCAACACAGGCAGCACGTAGGGGGCGAGCTTGGACTGTGACAGCGAGAAGAACACAATCACGAATACGCACCACAACCACAGCAGCCGCTGCGGATTGAAGCGCCCGGCGGATTCGCCTGCGCGCCAGCCCAGCAGCAGGCTGCGCGCCATGGCTGGCAGCCACGGCAGGCAGCCAATCGCCAGGATCGCGCCGAAATACCACCACGGCTCGACGCGATCCGCGACGTCGGTCAGATAGCGCTCGAAGTGCTGATTGACGAAAAAGAAATGCCAGAAATCGGGATTGGCGCGGCCCACGGCCAGGAACCACGGCAGCGTCACGGCTAACAGCAGCAGCAAACCCGATACGGGCCGCAGATTGCGCAGCGTCGCCCAATCGCGTTGCCAGAGAAGGTAGCTGCCAAGCACGCCGCCGGCGATGACCAGGGCCACGACGCCCTTGGTCAGGACCGCGAGACCTAACAGGATCCAGGTTGCGGGCATCCACTGCCGGCCGCCGCCGGGCAGTTGCGCGAGGCAGAATGTCGTGAGCATGCCGGTCATCAGTGCCGTAAACGCCATGTCCAGTGTCAGGGTCTGGCCGAGCACGAAATGCAGCGCCGAAGATCCGAGCATGCAGGCGGCGAGCCAGCCGGTGGTTGCGCCTTGCAGGCGCCGGCCCAGCAGCCAGACCAGCCACACATTGGCCATCGCAGCTAACAGCGCCACCAGCCGTGCCGACCATTCATGGATGCCGAAGGTGCCGAGGCTGAGCGCCGTCAGCCAGTACTGCAGCGGCGGCTTTTCCAGGTACACAAGGCCGTTCAGTCGCGGCGTGGTCCAGTCGCCGCTGGCGAGCATTTCGCGCGGAATCTCGGCATAGCGCCCTTCATCCGGATTATTGAGCGGCCGCCCGAGCGCAAGCGCGAGCCAGATGAGAGCGCAGAGTGCTAACACGACAGCAGTGCCCCGGCGCGACATGGCGGATTGCGTGCTGTCCACGTTCAGGGCGTCCGGGGACGCTGCAACAGCAGGTAGCGCCGCCCATCGGGTGCGCCATGTTCGCCGGCGGCCTGCAGATGATGGGTCTGCATCAGCAGTGCGGCCTCGGCGCCAATGCGTCCGGTGCGCTCCCGGACGCCGAATTCCGCCAGCGCGCTGCGCACCGGGCCGCGCGTGTAGTCCGGCAACTTGATGACGACCATGAGGTCCGGCGCGCCGCGCAGCGCCTCGGCCAGTTCGGCCGGATCGCTCGTATAGGTCAGTGAGTTGCGCTGCGACGCCGGCAGGTACATGTCGAGGATGGAGCGCGTCGTTTCATCCGGGTGGTACAGGAGCAGCGCGCGCTCGCCGAGTTGCCGGCTGATGCTGGCGGCAATCCCGGCGAGATTCTGCGCGCGATCGACCCAGCCGACCGTCACCTGGCCGGTCGCCAGCAGCCAGGCCGCAAAGGTCGCATAGATCCAGCGAATGGCCGGCAGCGGCCGGGACTCGCGGCTCGCACGCCAGGCGCGCGAGGCTAACAGCAGGACCAGGACTACGCCGGCGGCGGTCAATGCCAGGGTCGGCAGGGCCGGTCGCTGCGCGATGTCGCTGGCGCGCAGCAGCACCGGCAACAGCAGCAGGTTGATTGCGACCAGTGCGGCCGTCACCACCACGGTCGCGCTCAGCAGCTTGCGATCGATCGTGTCCATGGAGCGCAGCGGGCCGCTGGCCCACAGGCCCAGCAGCAAGGCGAGGCCCGGCAGCAGCGGCGCTGCGTACACCGCGCGCGCGGTCGATGAAAACGACAACAGGATGAGCCCCGGCACGACGCTGGCGATGGCAAATTGCCATGCCGCCGGCGTACCGGCGTGGTGCCCGGCGCTGTTGTGCCGCAGCACCTGCCAGGCGCGCCGGCCTGCCGCGATGGCTAACAAACCCCAGGGCAGCAGGTTGACGGGCGCTTCGATGAAATACTTGCCGAAGGAATTGGCGTGATCCCTGGCATAGGCGATGTCGGCCGGCGCGCCGACATCCGTGAACCGCCCGGCGAGGTTCCACCAGAAAAACGCCAGCAGGTTGTCCCGTCCCCGGGGGCCCTGCGCGATTGCCACGACCCACGGCACGATGACTGCAAGCAGCGCGAGGCCTGCCAGCCACAACTCCCAGCGCAGCAATTCGCGCCAGCGCCGCTGCCATACGACGCAGGTCAGCAGGGTCAGCAGCGGCACCATCCAGCCGCTGACGTTTTTCGCGTAGAACGCCACGGCGAGGCCGGCGCTCATGACCAGGTAGCTAACAAGCTTGTCGCGACCCGGCGCGGCCTGCAGGCCGTTCCACAGGCCAAACAGCGCCAGCACGGTGCCGGCGACCAGCGGCGCGTCAGTGGCAAACCAGATCGCAACCTGCAGGCCTAACAAAAAGGAGCCCGACACCAGTCCCGCGACCCAGGCGGCGCTCACGCCGGCAAATTGCCAGCCGAGCACGACGACCAGGAAGGTCGCGAGCGCCGCAAACGCCAGGTTCGGCAGGCGCACCACCGCGGGCGCGGGCCCGAGCAGCGCGATGCCCGGCGCCGCGGCCCAGTAGAGCAGCGGCGGCTTCTCCAGGAACGGCTCGCCGGCCATCAGTGGAATCGCCAGGTCGGCCTGCTGGCTCATGTTCCAGGCGATATCGGCTTCCCGCGGCTCGTCCGGTGTCCAGAAGCCGCGCCCGAACATGCCACCCAGCCACAGTGGCAGCAGGGCCAGCAGCACCCACAGGGCGGTCCGCCAGAATTGTGGCGTCAAGGTGGCTGACACAGGCATAGCGCGCATTTTACGCCAACCGACGCTGTTAGGTGGCTGTAATACGGCGCCGTGGCTTACCATGCGCGGCATGCTCTATTCGATTGGCGCGCGCACGCCGGAACTGGGATTGCGCAGCTATGTGGCCCCCAGCGCCGATGTGATCGGCTCGGTGCGCCTCGGCGTCGAGGCCAGTATCTGGTTCGCGGCGGTGATCCGCGGGGATAACGACTGGATTTTGATCGGTGACGGCTGCAATGTGCAGGACGGCGCGGTGATACACACCGATGAAGGCTTTCCGACGCACATTGGAGCTAACGTCACCATCGGCCATCAGGCGCTGCTGCACAGCTGCACGGTGGGCGAGGAGACCCTGATAGGCAACGGCGCCAGGGTGCTGGATCGCGCGCAGATCGGTGCACACTGCGTCATCGCCGCGGGCGCGCTGATCACGCCGGACACGGTAATTCCGGCGGGCTCGCTGGTCATGGGGGCGCCGGGCAAGATCGTGCGCGCGGTCGGCGAACGCGAATTGCAGATGATCCGCCGTGCTGCCGCCAATTACCGTGCGCGTTCCCAGGCCTACGCCGATCTTCGGCTGTTGATTCCGGGCGCGAAATAAATCGCGAGGCCAGCCGGTCCAGTGCTTGTTGGACCTTTTTTTTCCCCCTTTGCCTCAAGGAGATTTCCCGATGTATCACAAGAAACTGCTGTTGGCCGCTGCGATCACCGGTGTCATGGCCATGACCGCCATCCAGACGGTTGCCGCCGCCGATGACGCCACTGAAAAATGCTATGGCGTGGCCAAAGCCGGCAAGAACGACTGCGCGTCCGCGGCGCATGCCTGCGCCGGTCACGGCACCATGGACAAGTCGGGCGCCGAATGGGTCAAGTTGCCGAAGGGCACCTGCGAGCGACTGGTCGGCGGCAGCCTGACGCCGATGCCCAAGAGCATGTAAACGGTTTTACGGAGCTAACAAATGAGCCTGCTGTCACCCGTGACGCGCCTGAATGAATTCGCCGGGCGAATTCTCGCTCCGCTGCAGTCGCCGGCATTGCTGGCAGCCAGGCTCTACGTTAGCTCCGTGTTCCTGAAG
>JAYUGT010000196.1:0-9689 GCA_043738315.1 Gammaproteobacteria bacterium | reverse complement strand
AGGGCGCGCAGACCGCGCTGGCGATGATGCTGGTGGACGAGCTGGATGGCGACTGGAGCCAGGTGACGGTAACCGAGGCGCCGGCGCAGCCGCAGTTTGCTAACAACCACATCGTCAGGGCCTTCATGCCGCTGAAACGATTGCCCGACAGCATGCGCCGCGGCGCTGATTATTTTTTCTACCGGGTCACGCGCCGCATGGGCCTGCAGGTGACCGGCGGCAGCGCCAGCGTTCGTGGCACCGGCCAGTACGGCATGCGCGTCGCGGGTGCCGCGGCGCGCGAGATGCTGCTGCGGGCCGCGGCCGCCCGCTGGCAGGTGGCTGCCGGCGAATGCACGGTCGAGAAATCGATCGTCCAGCACACCGCCTCCGGCCGCAAACTGAGTTTTGGCGAGCTGTCAGCAGACGCCGGCAAGCTCGACCCGCCGGTGCGGCCAACGCTCAAGTCCCCACAGGCTTTCACGCTGATCGGCACGCCGCAGCGCCGCTTTGACGTGCCGGACAAAGTCGATGGCAGCGCCCGCTACGGCATCGATGCCTGGTTTCCGGGCATGCTGTTCGCCGCGGTGCGCGCCGCACCGGTGTTTGGCGCCAAGCTAACAAGTTGCGACAGCGCCGCGGCCGAAAAAATGCCCGGCGTCAGGAAAGTGCTGCGCTATGCCGATGCGATCGCCGTGGTCGCAGACAGCAGCTTTCGCGCGCAGCGCGCGCTCGACAGTCTGCAGCCGCAGTTCACCGCGGATGCCGGGAGCCTGCGCGTCAGCAGCGAATCCCTGCTGGCGCAGCGGCTGCAGAAGATCAGCGCCGGACCTTTCAAGTCCGAGATGACGACTGGCGATGGCGGCAAGATATTTGCGACCCCGGCGACCCAGCAGGTCAGCGCGCGCTATGAAGTGCCGTATCTGCATCATGCGACCATGGAGCCGATGAGCGCCACTGCGCGCCTGGCCGGCGGCAAGCTCGAGATCTGGACCAGTGTCCAGGATCCGCTCAACGCCGCCTATGTCGCGGCAAAAGAGCTCAAACTCGACAGCGACGATGTGATCGTCCACAACGGTCATGTCGGCGGCGGCTTTGGCCGGCGCCTGCCCGGCCAGCACGACTATGTGCTGCAGGTGGTGCGGATCGCGCGCGACCTCGCGCCGGCGGCGGTGAAACTGGTCTGGAGTCGTGAAGAAGACATCACGCACGGCTATTACCGGCCGGCCGCCAGCGCCGAGCTGTCGGCGGTGCCGGGTCCGGGCGGCGGACTGTTAGCATTACGCAGTCGCAGCGCCGGCGCCGATGACGCCGGAGCGGCGCGACCTCTCTACGCCGTCGACAACCTCGCCGTCGAATTCGCCGATGCGCCGAGCCACGTGCGCACCGGCCCGTGGCGCTCCGTGGCCCACTCGCAACACGGGTTCTTTGTCGAGTCGTTCGTTGACGAACTTGCCGCGCAGGCCAAGCGCGATCCCTACCAGTACCGGCATAACTTGTTAGCGTCGGAGCCGCGGGCGAGGGCGGTGCTGGCCAGGGCGGCCAAAATGTCCGGCTGGGGCAAGGCGCTGGAGCCGAACCGCGCGCGCGGCATCGCCATGGTGCCAAGCTTCGGCAGCTACGTGGCCGAAGTTGCCGAAATCGAAATCATCCGGGATGCGGCTGGCAAAGCCACCGGCCTGCGCGTCGTCAAAGTGTATGCCGCCGTCGACTGCGGAATCCTGGTAAATCCCATGACCGCCGAAGAGCAGATCCAGGGCGGTATCACCATGGGCCTGTCGGCCGCGCTGGGCGAGGCGATCACCATCGAGGCCGGCGCCGTGCGCGAGCAGAACTTCCACCAGTATTCGCTGCTGCGCATGCCGGATGCGCCGCAGATCGCGGTTGAGTTCATCGCGTCGACCGAGCTGCCCGGAGGACTCGGCGAGCCCGGCACGCCGCCGATTGCGGCGGCGGTGGCTAACGCCTGGTTTGCGGCAACCGGCCAGCGACTGCGCCAGCTGCCGCTGCTGGCGGCCATTGCCGCTGGCTGACCCTCAGACGGATTGTTTCGCAGCCGGCAACGGTGCCGCGCCATTGTCAGGGTTCGCGAGGACCCGCGAGAACTTCGGCGTCAGCCAGCGCTCGAAGTCATCAATGATCGTGAACACGGCCGGCACGACCACCAGCGTCAGCCCGGTCGAGGTAATCAGCCCGCCGATCACGGTAATAGCCATCGGGCGGTTGAAGCTCGAGTCGCCCCCGAGGCCGAGCGCGATCGGCAGCATGCCGGCCACCATGGCGACCGTGGTCATGATGATCGGGCGCGCGCGCTTGTGCCCGGCCTCCATCAACGCGGTACGGCGGTCCTTGCCGGCGCGCATTTCCTCGATCGCAAAATCGACTAACAGGATCGAGTTCTTGCCGACGATGCCCATCAGCATCAGGAAGCCAATGGCGACCGGCATCGAAAACGGCAGCCGGGCGATCATCAGCGCCAGCACCGCGCCGCCGATCGACAATGGTAGCGCGGACAAGATCGTGATCGGCTGAAATACGCGCGCGAACAGCAAGACCATGACCGCAAACACCATCAGGATGCCCGCGCCCATCGCGAACGCAAAGGCGGTGAACATGTCATTGGCGATCTCGGACAAGCCGGTTTCCACCAGGCGTACGCCGTCGGGGAGATTCTTGAACACCGGCAGAGCCTTGACTTGTTTGTTAGCATCGCCCGACACCGCGCCCGCCTTGAGACCCGATTCGATATACATGCGGCGGCTCTGGTTGTAGCGCCGCACCGTGGCGGGGCCCTGGCCGAAGCTGATGTCCGCGACCGCTTTCAAGGGCACGTTGCCGCCGTTGGCGGTGGGCACCGGCAGGTTCTGCAGCGTATCCAGGTCCTGGCGGGTAAATTCCCGCAGGCTGACCCGGATTGGAATCTGCCGGCCCGCGACCGAAAACTTCGGCGCGTTCTGTGGCAGGTCGCCGAGCGTCGCAATGCGGATCGTCTGGCTGATGCTGGCGACGGAAACTCCGAGCTCCGCGGCGAGATCGAGATTCGGCCGGACCGTGATCTCGGGCCTCTGGTAGTCGCCGTTGATGCGCGGATCGTCGAGTGACGGGATGGCCTTCATCGCCTTGACGACTTCGTGCGCGGCATATTCCACCTTGGCCGGGTCGTCGCCGACGATATACAGCGAAATAGGCCTGCCGCCGCCGGGATTGAAGCCGCCGAAGCTGACCTGGGCGTCGGCCACGGTGCGCAGCGCCGGCGCCATCTTCTTTTCCCATTTGTCCTGCGACAGCTTGCGTTTGTTAGGTGGCACGAGCGTGACGTACAGCGTGGCCTTGCGGACTTCATCGCCTTCGCCGATGGACTCCACGATGTCGCTGACTTCCGGCTGCTTGAGCAGCATCGCCGTGACGTCGCCGGACACGCGCGCCGTGTCTTCAAGACGCACGCCTGGCGGCAGTTCGACCTGGACCTGGGAACTGGAGAAATCACCAGCCGGCACCACGTCTTTCGGAATAATCACGACCAGCACGACGGATGCCGCAAAGAATGCGAGTGCTCCCAGGCAGGTCCGCCAGCGATGGCGCAGCGACATCTGCAGCCACTCCAGGTACTTGTCCATCAGCGGGCCATCGGCCGTGCGGATATTGTCGTGCGGCTTCAACGTGAAGGCGGCGATCACCGGCGTGATCAGGCGCGCGACCAGCAGCGAGAAAAACACCGCTGCGGCAACCGTGAGGCCGAACTGCTTGAAATACTGCCCGGTGAACCCGCCCATGAAACTGACCGGCAGGAACACGACGATAATGGTCGCCGAGGTGGCCACCACCGCGAGGCCGATTTCATCGGCGGCGTCCATGGCGGCCTGGTAACCGGATTTGCCCATGCGCATGTGGCGGACGATGTTTTCGATCTCGACGATGGCATCGTCGACCAGCACGCCCGCGACCAGCGACAGGCCTAACAACGTGATGCCATTGAGCGTGAAGCCCATCCACTGCATGAAGAAGAACGTCGGGATGGCCGACAGCGGGATGGCGAGCGCCGAGATGAGCGTGGCGCGTGTGTCACGCAGGAACAGGAATACCACCGCGACTGCCAGGATTGCGCCTTCGATCATCGCGATCAGCGCGGAGCGGTACGAGCGCTTGGTCTGCTCGACGGTGGTGAACACTTTCTTGATGACGACGTCCGGACGTTCCTCGCGAATCTTGTCGAGTTCCTCGTCGACGGTCTTCATGACCGTGACCTCGGACGAACCGATCGATTTCATGACGCCGATCGTGACCGCCGGGCGACCGTTGAGGCGCGACATCGAGCGCAGTTCGGCGATGCCGTCGCGCACCTCGGCGATATCGTTCAGCCTTGCCACGCGGCCACCCGCGACCCGGATCTGGCGTTCGCCCAGTTCCAGCGCCGACTTCGCGCCACCTAACACGCGGATCGCCTGCTCGCCGCCGCCGATCTGCAGCCGGCCGCCGGGCGCGTCGACATTCATCTGGCGCAGCTGCTGGTTCACGTCAACGGCCGTGATGCCGAACGACTGCATGCGCGTCGGGTCCAGTTCCACCCGGATCTCGCGATCGACGCCACCATTGCGACCCGCCTGGGCAACGCCGGGCAGGTTGGTGAGGCGCTTGGAAATCGTGTTGTCGACGAACCAGGACAGCTGTTCCTCGGTCATGGCCGTGGTGCCGATGGCGAAATAGGCGATCGCGCCGCCGTCGAATTCCTGGCGCTGCACGATCGGTTCGTTGATGCCTTCAGGCAATTCAGAGCGGACCTTGGCAACGGCGTCGCGTGCATCGTTCATCGACTGAAAAACATCGGTGCCGATTTCGAACTGGATGTTGGTCAGCGACTGGCCTTCGATCGCCCGCGAAGTCACGTTTTTTACACCGGGCAGGTTGGCCACGGCCGCTTCGATTTTCTGCGTGACCTGGGTTTCGATTTCGGTGGGCGCGGCGCCCGGCTGCGAGACGATGATCGAAATCAGAGGAAAAGTGACGTCCGGGTTGTTGTTGATCGGCAGCCGGATGAAGGACACGATGCCGACAAACAGGAATACCGCGAACATCACCAGCGGCAGCAGCGGGTTCTTGATCGCCCATGCGGACATCTTGTTCATGGCTCAGGCTCCCTTGGCAACGCGCACTTTCTCACCCGGACGCAGGAAAGCCGCTGCGACCGCAACGACCTGTTCAATACCCTCGAGGCCGGCCGCAATCACCACACCGGCATTGCGCGTGCCGGACACGGTCACGCCGCGGCGCGCGACGCTGCCATCCCTGGCGACGATCAGCACGTAATTGCCGTCTGGGTCGGTCTGGACCGCGGTCTGCGGCACGATCGGCCGGTCCTCGGTCGAGACCAGCACGTTGGCGCGCGCAAACGCACCGGGCCGCAGGTTTGGATTGCGCGGCAGCGCAATGCGCACGGTACCGAGCCGGCTGTTAGGGTCGATGACCGCGCCTAACAATCGCACCGTGCCCGCGATCTCGTCTTTGACGCCGGTGACCCGCACCGACGCGGCCTGGCCGACCGCCAGCAGGCCGACATCGCCCTCGGAGACCCGGCCACGCATCTCTATTTCGCCGCCGCGGCCGAGGCGGAACAGCGGCTCGCCGCCGGCCGAGGCGGTCTGGCCGACTTCCGCGTTGCGCGTCAGCACGACGCCATCCGCGGGTGCACGAATTTCGCTGCGGCCGAGGCGCGCACGCGATTCCGCGAGCTGCGCGGCAGCGACTTTGACGCGCGCCGCGGCGTTAGCGGACTGTGCGCGCCGGCGTTCGATTTCCTCGGCGGACAAGGCGCCGGTTGCGGCAACTCCCTGGGCGCGGCGGTAGTCCGCGGCTGCCAGGTCCGCTGATGTGCGTGCCTCGTCCAGCGAGGCGGCGAGACTCGCAACCTGGGGCGCCGCAATCGCGTTGTTCAGCCGCGCCAGCACCTGGCCGCGCTTGACGCGATCACCAACTTCCGCCAGCACGGCCACCACGCGCAGGCCTTCGCCTTCGACGCTGATCGGCATTTCATCGCGCGCGCTGATCGTGCCCGTGACGTTGACCAGGGTCTCGACCTTGCTGCGGCCCGGCACGACCACCGTGACCAGTGGCAGCGTGAGGTCCTCGGTCCCCGGCGCCTGCGCGGGCTTCTTGCCGCAGGAGACCAGCGTCAGCGCGCCGCTGACGATCACGACCCAGGCCAGGCCACGCATACCGCGGCCGAAAAATGTCGAACTCATTTGTTGCATGCTAAAGGCCCCGCGCGACGGCGGGTCTGTTGTTCCGTTGTTGCGCGGTAGTTTAGCGGGTCGGCCCGGGTGCGTCCCGTCCAGTTGACGGCCGGGCATGGTAGCGGGTGCGCGATCGGCCGAAGACTTGGGCAGAATGCCTTGTCATGCAGCCAGATTGCCGTTTGCCCCAGCCCCTTGTCACCCGTCGCGCCATGCTGGTGGGCATGGCCGCGAGCACCGGCAGCCTGCAGTCTTGTTCCCGTAACAATGATGAGGTAGTCATGCGTCCGGAAGGGATTCCGCTGAGCCGTTTCGACAAGAAGTCGACTGCCGAGCAGGTGGTGGCGGGCCTGGATCTCAAGGGCCGGACGGTCCTGATTACCGGCGCCACCTCGGGCCTGGGACTGGAAACCATGCGGGTGTTAGCTTCGCAGGGCGCGCGGGTACTCGCGACCGGTCGTACCCTGGACAAGGCGCGGACCGCCTGTGCTGCCGTCGGGCCGGGCTGCGAGCCGTTTGCCATGGAACTCGAAAGCATGGACTCGATTCGCGCCTGCGCCGGGCAGATCCGGGCGCTCGGCATGCCCATCGACGTATTGATGTGCAACGCCGGCATCATGGCCCTGCCGCAACTGCAGCAGGTCAACGGCCTCGAAAAGCAGTTCGCGGTCAATCATCTCGGGCACTTCCTGCTGGTGAACCTGTTGTTAGGCCAGGTGCAGGCGGCACCGCAGGGGCGGGTGGTGGTCATGTCGAGCTCGGCGTACAAGTGGGCGCCGCCCGCCGGCATTGAATTCGACAACCTGTCCGGCGCCCGCGACTACACGCCTAACGAGGCTTATGGCCAGTCGAAGACCGCGAACGGCTTGTTTTCCCTGCAGCTCGCCAAACGGCTGGCCGGCACGAATGCCACGTCCAATTCAGTGAACCCGGGACCGGTCGATACCAACCTGCCACGGCACTACCCGGGCTGGCAGCGCGCCATCCTTGGCGCCATCTCCGGTTTTTTTCTCAAACCGGTTGCGGTGGGTGCCGCTACGCAGTGCTACGTGGCCACGGCGCCGGTCCTGGCCAAAATCAGCGGCCAGTATTTCGAAGACTGCAATCCGCGGCTGCCGGGCGGCCAGATGCAGAATGCCGCGCTGGCGGAAAAGCTCTGGCAGGTCTCAACCGAGCTGTGCGCAAAATATCTCAGCTAACAGGCAACGCTGCGACTATTCATAGCGCAGCGCTTCGATCGGGTCCAGCAACGAAGCCTTGCGCGCGGGGTAAATCCCGAAGATGACGCCCACCAGGCCGCTGACCCCCAGCGCCAGCAACACGATGTCGGTGCGAATCGTGGTCGTCCAGCCGAAGCTCTTGGCGACCAGCGCAGCGGCGCCCCAGCCTAACAATACGCCGATGGCGCCGCCAATGATGGCGAGTACCAGGGCCTCGACCAGGAACTGCAGCAGGATATCGCCGGGCTGCGCGCCCACGGCCATGCGGATGCCGATCTCGCGCGTGCGTTCCGTGACCGAGACCAGCATGATGTTCATGACGCCGATGCCGCCGACTATCAGCGATACCAGCGCGATCGAGGACAGCAGCGCGGTCATCGTGCCCATGGCGGATGTCAGCGTTCCGGTCATTTCCGACATGCTGATGACCGAGAAGTCGTTTTCCTGTTCGAGGTCGAGGCGGTGCCGGGTGCGCAGCAGGCTCTCGATATCGCGCTTCGCATCGTCGATCAGGTCCGAGGACGCGGCGCTGACATAGATCATGCCGGGAATAAATTTGCTCAGGCCGCCCTGCACCCGGGTGGTGTAGGCCGAAATCGGGATGAATACCGCGTCGTCCTGGTCCTGGCCCATGCCGGCCTGGCCTTTCTTGTCCAGCACGCCGATCACGGTGTAGGGCGCATTGCGAATGCGCACGGTCTGCCCGACCGGATCGGCGCTGGCGCCGAACAGTTTTTCCGAGACCGTCTGACCGATCAGAAGGTTCTTCGCGGCGCCGGCCTGGTCGGATGCCGTCAGCGCAGAGCCGCGCACGATCGCCCAGTTGCGTATCGCAAAGAAATCCGGCGTCACGCCATAGATCGTGGTGGTCCAGGTCGTGGTATCCGACACGATCTGGGACATGGTGCGCGCCTGCGGCGACGCGGCGCGCACCGTGGGCAATTCGGCCTGGATAGCGCGCAGATCGTCCCAGGTCAGGGTTGGCTGCGAGCCCATGCCGCCACGCATGCCGCCGCCCATGCTGGAGCCCGACATCACCATCAGCACGTTGGTGCCCGCGCCCTCGATCTGCGCGCGAACCCGGGTCTGCGCACCTTCGCCTATGGCCACCATGCAAATGACCGCGGCGACACCGATGATGATGCCTAACGCCGTCAGCGCGGCGCGCATCTTGTTGCGGCCGAGGGCCTGCATGCCGACACGCAGTGTTTCGCCCATGGAAATCATGTGAGTTTCTCCGGTTTGCGTTCGTCGCGGATGATCTTGCCGTCGCGCAGCACCAGCTGGCGCTGCGCGAAACCGGCGATGTCCTGCTCGTGGGTCACGAGCACCACTGTAATCCCTTCCTTCACGCACAGCTCGGTCAGCAGGTTCATGATGTCAACGCTGGTAACGGTGTCGAGGTTGCCGGTCGGTTCGTCCGCCAGGATCAGCGGCGGCCGCGACACGATCGCGCGCGCAATGGCAACGCGCTGCTGCTGGCCGCCTGACAATTGCGACGGCAGGTGCCGGCTGCGATGCGCGAGACCGACGCGCTCGAGTGCCTCGGCGGAGCGTCTATGGCGCTCGGCAGCGGGGACCTTGGCGTAGATCAGCGGTAATTCGACATTGTCCATCGCCGCGGTGCGCGCCAGCAGATTGAAGCTCTGGAATACGAAGCCAATGGTCTGGTTGCGCAGCTGCGCCAGTTCCACTCGTGTTAGCTTGGCAGCGTCCCGGCCATTCAATTGATAGACGCCGCTGCTGGGGCGGTCGAGGCAGCCGATGATGTTCATCAGCGTCGACTTGCCGGAGCCCGAGGAGCCGGTGATCGCGACGAATTCCCCTTGCTCGATTGTCAGATCGACCTTGTCGAGCGCGGCAAATTCCGTATCACCCGAACGGTAGATTCGGGATACCTGCTGCAATTCGATCAGCGCCATGGCGGAATCTAACGGCTGCCCATGCCGCCACTGCCCGGACTTTCCAGTCCGACAATGACCGGCTCAGCTTCCTTCAGGTTGCCGCCGGTGATCTCGGTTTGCGAGCCGTCGGTGAGTCCCGACTGGATGTCGCGCCGCTCGGGCTTACCCTTGAGTAAAACGTAAACAACTGTCCCGGGCGTCGCGCCATCGGTGCGTTCGCCGCCTGCGCGCCGCCGGCCGCCACCCAGCATGCCAGGCATGCCGATCGGCAACCCGGGCATCGCGCCGCTCCGGTTGGCGCCCTTGTTTTCCACCGGGGGTTCGAAACGCAGTGCCGTGTTAGGTACGCGCAGCACGCC
>JAYUGT010000195.1:0-3947 GCA_043738315.1 Gammaproteobacteria bacterium | reverse complement strand
CGGATTGGCATCGACCTGGTCGCCATGTGCGCCAATGACGTCGCGGTCCAGGGCGCCGAGCCGCTGTTTTTTCTGGACTATTACGCGACCGGCAAGCTCAGCGTCGATGTCGCGGAAAGCGTCATCAAGGGCATCGTCACCGGCTGCGAACTGGCCGGCGCGGCGCTGGTGGGCGGCGAGACCGCGGAAATGCCCGGCATGTACCACGGCGGCGATTATGACCTCGCGGGTTTCTGCGTCGGGGTGGTCGAGCGGGACGCCATCATCGATGGCCGCAACATCGCGCCGGGCGACCAGATCATCGGCCTGGCTTCCTCGGGCGCGCATTCCAACGGCTACTCCCTGATCCGCAAATTGTTAGCCCACAGCGGTGCCGGCGACGCGACCCAGCTGGCCGGCAAACCGCTCATGGACTGGCTGCTGGAACCCACCCGCATCTACGTCAAGTCGATGTTGCGGCTGGCTTCGTCGGTGCCGGTACGTGCCTTCGCGCACATCACCGGCGGCGGCCTCACCGACAATATTCCGCGCGTGCTGCCGCCAGGCATGGAAGCGCTGCTGGATGCGGCGACCTGGCCACGCAGCGCGCTCTGGGACTGGATCCAGGGCACCGGCAATATCGCCGCGGATGAAATGCATCGCACCTTCAACTGCGGCATCGGCATGATCGCAGTCGTGCCGCAGGATCATGTCACCGCCGCGCTGCGTTTGTTAGTTTCCTGCGACGAGCAACCGTACCTGATCGGCGCGATCCAGGCCGGCGACCGCGGCTGCGTCGTCCGTTAGGTCGTGAGCGACCCGCTGCTCGATGTCATCATCCTGATCTCGGGTCGTGGCAGCAACATGGCTGCGATCCATGCGGCCTGCCAGGACGGGCGCCTGCCGGCGCGCATCGCCGCGGTGATCGCCGACCGGCCGGAAGCCGCGGGACTGGAACTGGCACGCTCACTGGCGATCCCGGCCGCTCTGGTCAGTTTTCGCGACCATGCCCGGCGCGCGGACTTTGATGCGGCGCTGACCCGGCAGATTGACGCCTGCACAGCCGGCTCGGCCCGCAGCCTGATCGTGCTGGCCGGATTCATGCGGATCCTGGAGCCCGAGTTCGTCGGCCGCTACCAGGGGCGAATGCTGAACATCCATCCCTCGCTGCTGCCCACGTACCGCGGACTGCATACGCACCGGCGCGCACTCGCCGATGGCGTCGCCTGGCACGGCGCCAGCGTGCACTTTGTTAGCGTCGAGCTGGATGGCGGACCGGTCATCGCCCAGGTACGGGTGCCGGTGCTGCCCGGCGATACCGAAGCGTCGCTTTCAGCGCGGGTTCAGCGGGGGGAACACAAGCTGTATTGGCGGGTCATAGCGTGGATAGCGCAGAATCGCCTCAGCCTGACACCCGCCGGCGTGCAGCTGGACGGCGCGCCGCTGCGCCGGCCGGTCTTATGGCAGCTGCCCGCACAGGACGCGGATGGAGACTTGATTGATGTTGCGAACTGAAAAAGCCGGTTTTTTTGCCAGGCTGACCCTGCTGGCCGCCGTGGCACTGGCGCCGGGCGCGGCGCTGCCAGCGCAGGGCGAAGCGCCATCGGGATTGCTGCCCTATAAGGCGCGCTACGCCGTGGAATGGCATGGACTCAATGCCGGGACCACCACCATCGAGCTGACTCACAGCAACAACGGCAACTACAGCTACACCTCAGGCAACCAGGCACGCGGAATCTTCCGGCTCGCATTCCCGGACACGATCCGCCAGGCCTCGATACTGCAAGTCGACAACGGCATGGTGCGGCCACTGTCCTATCTCGCCGACGACGGCGCGAAAGCCACCGATCAGGACGTCAAGCTGGACTTCAACTGGGACAAGAACCGGGTGAGCGGCGTCGCCGAAGACCGCCCGGTCGCACTGGAACTGAAGCCCGGCACGCAGGATCCGATGTCGATCCAATTGCTGATGATCCTGCAGTTGCAGGCCGGCCAGACACCGGGCGTGCTGTGGATGGTGGACAAGGACCAGGTGAAAGACTTCGTGTACCGGCGCGAGGGCGAGGCCGTGCTCGCGACGCAGCTCGGCACGCTGCCAACGGTGATCTGGAGCAGCAGCCGCCCGGACTCCGACCGTGTCATCCGTGTCTGGTATGCGCCGTCGTTAGGTTTTACGCCGCTGCAAGCCTCGCGCACGCGCGGCGGCAAGCTCGAGTGGACCATGAAGATCCAGAAGCTGGACCGCCCGACACAACGCTAGACGCTGTTAGGCGCGGCCGGGCACTACGGTGCCTGGATCTACGTGCGCGGCAGCGTCACGCCGCGCTGCCCCTGGTACTTGCCGCCGCGATCGCGATAGGACGTTTCACACACTTCATCCGATTCGAAAAACAGCATCTGTGCAACGCCTTCATTGGCGTAGATCTTGGCCGGCAGCGTGGTCGTGTTGGAAAATTCCAGCGTCACATGGCCTTCCCACTCCGGCTCCAGCGGCGTGACATTGACGATGATGCCGCAGCGCGCATAGGTGGATTTGCCGAGGCACACGACCAGCACGTTGCGCGGCACGCGGAAATATTCCACCGTGCGCGCCAGCGCGAAGGAATTCGGCGGGATGATGCAGACGTCCGCGCTCAGGTCGACGAAACTCTTGGCATCGAACGCCTTGGGATCGACGATGGTCGAGTTAATGTTGGTGAACACCTTGAACTCGTTGGCGCAGCGGACATCGTAACCATAGCTTGAAGTACCGTAGGACACGATGCGGTTGCCAGCCGCTTCGCGCACCTGCCCGGCCTCGAACGGTTCGATCATTTTCTGCGTTTCGGCCATGCGCCGGATCCAGCGGTCTGACTTGATGCTCATGTTTGTCTTTTTGGGGGTGCTTTTCAGGTGTTCTCGATGACGATCTTCGGGAACAGGCTGCTGCGATCGCGACCGCGGCGCGCCAGCTCGCCGGCGGTGCGGCGCGCCATCGCGAAGTAGGCCGCGGCGCGCGCCGATTCGGGAGCCGCGACCACGGTTGGCCGCCCGTTATCGGCTTCATCGCGGATGTGGGCGTCGAGCGGCAATTCGCCCAGCAATTGCACCCCGTACTGCGCCGCCATGCGCGCGCCGCCGCCGCTGCCAAAGATGTGCTCCGCGTGGCCGCACTGACTGCAGACATGCACGCTCATGTTCTCGACGATGCCCAGCACAGTCACGTTGACCTTTTCGAACATCTTGAGGCCCTTGCGCGCGTCGGCCAGCGCAATGTCCTGCGGCGTGGTGACGATCACAGCGCCGGCAACCGGTACGCGCTGCGACAGCGTGAGCTGGATGTCGCCCGTGCCCGGCGGCATGTCGATGACGAGGTAATCGAGCTCACCCCAGTCGGTGTCGCTCAGCAGCTGATTCAGGGCCGAAGTCACCATCGGCCCGCGCCAGATCATCGGCTGCTCGACGTCCACCAGGAACCCGATCGACATCGCGACTACGCCGTGATTGCTGAGCGGCTTGATGCGCTTGCCATCGGGTGAAGTCGGCTTCTGGCCGCTGAGACCTAACATGAGCGGCTGGCTCGGGCCATAAATGTCGGCGTCGAGCAGGCCCACGCGCGCGCCCTGCGCGGCCCAGGCGAGCGCCAGGTTGGCAGCCACGGTGGACTTGCCAACACCGCCCTTGCCCGAGGCGACTGCCACGATGTTGGCGATATTGGGCAAGGGCGTTAGGCCGCGCTGCACGGCATGCGGCAGGATGCGACTCCTGAGTTGCAGGTCGACGCTGAGCCCACTGCACGGTGCGCCGGGCGCGGCGGCCAGGTGCTTTGTTAGCAGCTGGGCCAGTTCGTGGGCGTAGCCCCCCGACGGATAGCCGACGGATGCGCGGATGCGCACGCTGGCGCCGTCGAGCTCGAGGGACTCGACGGCCTTCGACTCGCCCCAGGAGAGGCGCAGGTTAGGGTCCTGGAATTCGTCCAGGGCGGCACG
>JAYUGT010000194.1:0-26003 GCA_043738315.1 Gammaproteobacteria bacterium | reverse complement strand
ATCAGCTGCGTTACGTCGAAGACGACCAGCAACAGGACGAATTCGAAAAGACCATGGTGATCCAGCCGTCGGCGCGTCCGGTGGACATGATTCGCCGCGCCGAAGCGCGCGTCGATTCGCAGAACAATGCACGTGGCGCCGCGCCCGCCAACAGGGCCAATGGCGCCGGCGACCGGCGCGCGGTGGCCGAGAGCCAGCTCGCCATTCGCAAGGCCAAGCTGCAGGTGCTGTCCGGGCAGTTTGCCGGCCGCGAACTGGAACTGGTCAAGGCGCTAACAACTCTGGGCCGCCCCGGCGTGCAGGTGGCCGCCATCACGCGGCGCCAGGAAGGCTATTTCCTGATCCATGTGGAAAGCGCCAAGGACCAGTCGCCGCCCAAGGTGAACGGCGACGAGCTGGGCTCGACAGCGCACAAGCTCAAGGACAACGACGTGCTGGAGCTCGCCGGCGTCAAGATGGGGTTTTTCCACACCTAAGCCCGGCCGGCTGCGCGCTTTCACGGCCCTGTAAGATGAGGGTCATATAACGGCGCGGTGCAGGCCCGATGCGACTCACAATAAGAACAATCACCCGCATTTCCTTTGGGTTCATGGCAGCCTGCGTCCTGGCCGCCTGCGCCAGGAACGATGCAGCGCAGAGCGCGGCAGCGGGCGGGCGCGATGATGCTACCGTGGTGCGTGCCGTGCCGGTGGTCGCGCAGCGCTTTGCCGAACAGGTCAACGCGGTCGGCACCGCGATGGCCAACCAGTCGGTCGAAATCACCGCCAAGGTCACCAATACCGTCACCGCGATCGGCTTTGCGGAAGGCAAGCAGGTCGCACGCGGCGCGGTATTAGCACGACTGGACAGCGCCGAACCCGCCGCGACCTTGCGGGCCGCCGAGGCGGCGCTTTCTGAAAGCCGGCGCCAATACCGCCGCAGCCGCGAACTGGCGACCAGCAGCGTGCTGTCACAGGCGCAGCTCGAGCAAATCGAATCGGCCCGCGACACTGCCGAGGCCAACTACCAGCTGGCACAGGCGCGCCTCGCTAACAACGTCATCCGCGCGCCGTTTGCCGGCCGCGCGGGCCTGCAGCGGGTCAGTGTCGGCGGCCTGGTGACGCCAGGCACGGTCATCACCACGCTGGACGACGTCTCGGTCATCAAGCTCGAGTTCACCGTACCCGAAACCCAGCTGTACCTGCTGGCGGTGGGCCGCCAGATCACGGCCAATGCCGTGGGCCTGCCTGGGCGCGAGTTTACTGGCGTCGTCAGTGACATCGACTCGCGCGTCGATCCCGTATCACGCGCGATTCGCGTGCGCGCCCGCCTGCCTAACAAGGACGGCCTGATGCGCCCTGGAATGTTCATGTCCGTTACCTTGTCGGGGCCGGACGTGACCGCCCGGGTCGTGCCGGAGTCTGCCGTCGTTCCGGAACAGGGCCGGACCTATGTGTTCGCGCTCCGGCCTGGCGACACGGTAGCCAAACGCGAGGTCGGCATCGGCCGCAGGCAGGTTGGCGTGGCGGAAATTCTTGATGGCCCGCAGCTCGGCGAGCTGGTGGTCAGCGAGGGCACACAATCGCTGCGCGACGGCAGTCGCGTACGACGCGTCGATACTCGCGACCATGCGAATCGCTGAAATCTCGGTCCGACGGCCAGTACTGGCCACCGTCATCAGCCTGCTGCTGGTCATTTTCGGCCTGGTCGCGCTGCGCCAGCTGCCGATACGCGAGTACCCGGATGTCAACCGCCCCGTCGTCACGGTGTCGACCCGTTACGTCGGCGCCTCCGCGTCGGTCATCGAAACGCGCGTCACGCAAACCATCGAAGATGCGGTGTCCGGCATCGAAGGCATGCTCAAGATCGACTCGAGCAGCGTCGACGAGCGCTCTGAAGTGCGCATCGAGTTCGACATCGACCGCAACATCGACTCCGCGACCAGCGACGTCCGCGATCGCGTCAGCCGCATCGTGGCGCAGCTGCCGGAGGAATCGAGCCCGCCGGAAATCCTCAAGGCGGATTCGAACACCGACCCGGTGATCTACCTGGCCTTCAACGCGCCCAACATGAATGCGCTGGAGGCCTCGGATTATGCCGACCGCAACCTGGTTGATCGCTTCGCGACCGTTCCGGGGGTGGCGCGCGTCAGCCTGATGGGCGCTCGCCGGCCGGCGATGCGCATCTGGATCGACCGCAATGCGCTGGCCGCGCGCGGCCTCGCCGTGACCGACATCGAGGACAGCCTGCGGCGCGAAAACCTGCAATTGCCCGCTGGCAGGCTGGAATCACAGACTCGCGAATTTACGCTGCGCACCGAGGTCGGGCTCAACACGCCCGCGGACTTCAAGCAGCTGGTCATTGCGCGCTCGGTCGACGGTCACCTGACAACGCTCGGCGAGGTAGCCGACGTCAGGCTTGAGGCCGAGTCGGAGCGTTCCCTGGTGCGCTCCAACGGCCGCACCGCAGTCGGCATTGCCATCGAGGCACAGTCGAAAGCTAACACGCTGGACGTCGTGCACGGCGTGCGCGCCGAGAAGGATCGCCTGCAGGCTTCACTGCCGCCCGGCTCGAATCTCAGCATCAACGTCGACAACGGCGTGGCGATCGAGGCCGCGCTGCGCGAAATCCTGATCGCAGTCGGGTTCTCCTTTGCATCGGTGCTGCTGATCATCTACTGCTTCCTCGGCAGCCTGCGCGCGACGCTGATCCCGGCAGTGACCATCCCGGTGTCGATCATCGCTGCGGGGCTGGTGATGTTCGCTTTCGGCTATTCGATCAACGTGCTGACTCTGTTAGGACTGGTGCTGGCCGTCGGCCTGGTCGTTGACGACGCGATCGTGGTGCTCGAGAACATCCATCGGCATGTCGACATGGGCAAGCCGGTGCTGGAAGCTGCGGTCAGCGGCAGCCGCGAGATCGGTTTCGCGGTGCTCGCAACCACGGCAACGCTGGTGGCGGTATTCGTACCCATTTCCTTCCTGCCCGGCGATCTTGGCCGCCTGTTCCGCGAATTCGGCTTCACGGTCGCGGGCGCCGTGCTGTTCTCCGCACTGGTGTCGCTGACGCTGACGCCGATGATGGCCTCGCGCATCGAAAAGGATGGCGTACACACCGGCTCGCTGGCGCACCGTGTCGACGACGCCTTCCGCCGGCTGGCAGCACGATATACCGGCCTGTTAGGTCGCGTAGTGCGGCATCCGGGCCGGGTGCTGGGCGCGGCGCTGCTGCTGGTTGCGGGGACCGGCGCCGTCTTCCTCAGCCTGCCGAACGAGTTTTCACCGACCGCCGATGCCGGCCGCGTCATCGTCAACGTCACCGCGCCGGAAGGCACCAGCTTCGCCGCGATGGACCTGAAGACGGCGGAAGTCGAGCGCGCCGTCATGCCCGAACTGGACTCCGGCGACGTGCAACGGATCTTTACGCGCCTGCCGGCGAACCTCGGCACGTCCGGCGACGTCAACGCGGCGCGCATCGTGGTCGTGCTGCGCGACTGGCACGAAAGAAAACGGAATTCGCGCCAGATCATTGCCTCGCTGCAGAATCGCCTGCGCGACGTTCCCGGCCTGCGCTATTCCTTCAGCGCGCCGGGTGCGTTGGGCCGCCGCAGCTTCGGCCGCCCGGTGACAGTCGTGGTCGGCGGACCGGACTACGAACAGCTTGCCGACTGGTCACGCACCCTGCTGCAGCTTGCCAGTGCGAATCATGGCCTCGAGTTCGTCGACACTGACTACAAGGACCGCAAGCCGCAGATCCGCATCAGCATCGATCGCAACCGCGCCGCGGAACTCGGCGTCTCGCTGCAGTCGGTCGGGCGCGCGCTTGAGACACTGCTGGCGTCGCGCATCGTCACGACCTATATCGACCGCGGCCGTGAATACAACGTGGTACTGCAGCTGCCGGGCGATGCGCGCGCGACCGCGACTGATCTCGATCGCCTGTCGGTGCGTTCTTCGCGCACCGGACAGCTGGTACCGCTGGCTAACATCACGCACCTGGTGGAGACCTCCGGGCCCCTGGCGCTCACGCGCTTCAACCGCCAGCGCTCGATCACGATGAGCGCCGGTCTCGCGCCCGGATACTCGCTCGGCACGGCGCTCGACTGGTTCGAACGCACGGTGCGCCGCGAACTGCCGGCCAGCGCAACCCTGATGTATGACGGCGAGTCGGCGGATTTCAAGCGCAGCAGCGGCCAGATCTACATCACGATCCTGTTCGCACTGGCGATCGTCTACCTGGTGCTGGCCGCGCAGTTCGAGAGTTTCGTGCATCCGCTCGTGATCATCACCACCGTGCCACTGGCGCTGATCGGCGCCGTGTTAGGCCTGAAAGCGTTCGGGTTGTCGATCAACATCTTCAGCCAGATCGCCGTCGTGATCCTGATCGGCATCGCCGCCAAGAACGGCGTGCTGATCGTCGAGTTCACCAACCAGCTGCGCTCGCGCGGGCGCGAATTCAGCGCCGCCATCGTCGAGGCTTCGGGCGCGCGCCTGCGGCCGGTGTTGATGACTAGCCTGTGCACAGCCTTCGGCGCACTGCCCTTCGTACTCGCGAGCGGCGCCGGCGCCGAACAGCGCCGGCCGATCGGCGTGGTGGTGTTTTTCGGCACGCTGATCGCGGTATTCCTGACGCTGTTTGTGGTGCCGGCGGCCTATGCGCTGCTGGCGCGCCGCACGCACACGGCACTGGAGAACTGAGCGCCCCGCGGAGTCGGTTCAGGCAATTTCCAGCGGTACGCGCTGGCTGACGCCGCAAACGATTTCGTACGGGATAGTACCGGCGAATTTCGCGATGGTCTCGACCGGCAACAGCGGACCCCACAACTGTGCGCGGCTTCCCACGGCCACATTTGTCAGCTCGGTGACATCAGCGGCAATCATGTCCATCGACACGCGGCCCGCAAGTTTGGCAGCGTGGCCATCGATCATGATCGGGGTACCCGAGGGCAGCTGCCGCGTCAGGCCGTCACCGTAACCGGCGGCAACGATGGCGATGATGCTGTCGCGGTCGGCGCGCCAGGCGCCGCCGTAGCCCACTGTTTCGCCGCGCCTTACCTGCCGCACCGCGATCACCGCCGCATCCAGCGTCATCACCGGTTTGAGCTCGAAGTCGACACCCAGTTTGTCAGCCAGCGGCGACACGCCATATAGCGCGAGGCCCGGACGCACCCAGTCGCCGCGGCCTTCGGGCCACAGCAGCGTGCCGGCGGAATTGCCGATGCTGGTCTCCATGCGCAGCCCTTTTTCGTCCAGCGATCTTGTCAGCAGCGCAAATTTCGCCAGCTGTTCGCGCGTCATGGACTCTGCAGGCTCATCGGCCCGGGCCAGGTGCGTCATGATGCGACGGATGCGCGGCGCGACCCGCAGCGCATCGAGCCGGCGCCAGACCTCAGGGAACGACTCGGGCCGAAAACCGAGGCGGTTCATGCCCGTATCAATCTTCAGCCACAGCGCAAATGCATGTTTGTTAGACGACAGCTCCAGCAGCCTGAGTTGCTCGGGTTCGTGCACGACCAGTTCGATATTGGTTTCCGCGGCGTTCTTGAGTTCCAGCGGCGAGAACACGCCTTCGAGCACCACGATAGGCTGGCGTATGCCCGCGGCGCGCAGCTGCATGGCCTCATCGAGACGTGCAACCGCGAAGGCATCGGTCTCGCGCAGCGCATTGGCCGCCTGCACCAGGCCGTGACCATAGGCGTTTGCCTTGACCACCGCCATGATGCGCGCGCCGGATACCTCGCGCATGCGCCGCAGGTTGTGCTGCAGGGCGGCAGTATCGATGACTGCGCGAATGATACGAGTCATGCTGACAGGATCGTTAGCAAGCTAGCGCTAGTCAGCACTAACGCAGCACGCCCTCGGCATAGGCGTCCGGGACGTAGTTGATGAAGCGCGTGAACTGGCCCTGGAAGGTGAGCACGAAGGTGCCGGTTTCGCCGTTACGATGCTTGGCGATATCGATCTCGGCCATGCCGCGCTTGGTGGTGTTCTTGTCGTACACCTCTTCGCGGTAGATCAGCAGGATGATGTCCGCATCCTGCTCGATGGCGCCGGATTCCCGCAAATCCGACATCACGGGTTTCTTGTCGACGCGCTGCTCGACGCCGCGGTTCAGCTGCGACAGCGCGATCACCGGCGCATGCATTTCCTTGGCCAAAGCCTTCAGGCCGCGCGAGATCTCGGCGATTTCGGTCGCGCGGTTTTCCTTGGTGCCCGGCACCTGCATCAACTGCATGTAATCGACCACGATCAGATCGAGGCCATGCTCGCGCTTGATGCGCCGCGCGCGGGCGCGCAGGTCGGTGGGCGTCAGCGCGGGGGTTTCGTCGATGAATATCTTGGACTCGGACAGCTGCCCCGCCGCGCCGGACACCCGGTTCCAGTCCGAATCTGTCAGCTGGCCGCTGCGGATGTGGGTCAGCGAGACGCGGCCGACCGACGACAGCATGCGGGTCAGCAACTGCTCGGATGGCATTTCCATCGAGAAGATGGCGACCGAGGCCTTGACGCCCTGCTTGAGCGCCGCGTACTCGGCCATGTTGATGGCGAGCGTGGTCTTGCCCATCGATGGGCGCCCGGCAACGATCACCAGGTCGCCGGGCCGCAGACCGCCGGTCTTCTTGTCGAATTCATCGAAGCCGGTGGGCAGGCCGCGCAGCGCATCGGGATTGGACTGCCAGTCGTCAATCTTGTCGATCAGCGGCTGCATCATGTGGCTGACGCGCACCGCGCCTTCACTGCGGCCGCGGAAACCGGCCTCCGCGATGTCGAAGACTTTCTGTTCGGCGCGGTCGACCAGCTCGCGCACCGTTTCGCCTTGGTTGTGGTGCACCGACGAGGCGATTTCCGATCCGGCCTGTTGCAGTCGCCGCAGCAACGAGCGTTCGCGGACGATATCGGCATAGGCGCGGACGTTTTCCGCGGTCGGCGTTTCGCGCACCAGGTTGCCAAGATAGGCGAGCCCGCCGGCCTCGTCGAGTTTCCCCGAACGCGCCAGCTGCTCGCTGACCATGACCGCATCACAGGGCTTCATGTGCGAGGCCAGCTGGGAAACGGCCTCGAATATCACCCGGTGATCGGCGCGATAGAAATCTTCGCTGCGGATTACGTCAGCGACATTGTCCCAGGCGGAGCCGTCGAGCATCAGCCCGCCTAACACGGACTGCTCCGCCTCGACGGAGTGCGGGGGCGAGCGGAGCGCCTCCTGGGTCACTTTACCGGTCTGCCCTTACTCTTCCGCGACGATGGTCACCGGCAGCTCGACATTCACGTCGGTATGCAGATGCAGGACCACGACATGATCGCCCACCGTGCGCAGCGGGCCGTTAGGCATGCGCACTTCGCTGCGCGCCACCTTGTGGCCCTGCGCGCTACAGGCTTCGGCGATGTCGCTGGTGCCGACCGAACCGAACAGCTTGCCTTCGCTGCCCGCTTTGGCGGTAATGCTGACCTTGAAGCCCTTCAGTGCCTCGGCGCGCTCGGCGGCGCCGGTCAGATGCTCGCGCGCGATGCGCTCGAACTCGCTGCGCTGCGCCTCGAAACGCTTGATGTTAGCGGGCGTGGCCAGCGTGGCCTTGCCGGCCGGCAACAGCAGGTTGCGGCCGTAACCGGACTTCACCTTGACGCGATCCCCGATGTTGCCGAGGTTCGCCACTTTCGTTAGCAGTATGACTTCCATGACAGGCCTCAGTGTTGGTCGGTGTACGGCAGCAGCGCGAGGAAGCGCGCGCGCCGGATGGCGGTCGACAGCTGACGCTGGAAGAACGACTTGGTGCCGGTAATGCGGCTCGGCACGATCTTGCCGGTTTCGGTGATGAAGCTCTTCAGCAGACCCACGTCCTTGTAGTCCACCTGGGTAATGCCCTCGGCGGTGAAGCGGCAGTATTTCTTGCGGCGATTGAACCGCGATTGTTTTCCATTGTTCATGTGCAGGCCCTTACAGGTTGTCGCCCATCATGTCGTCATCGTCGCCCATGTCGTCACGACGATCGCGGCGCTCTTCGTCCTCGCCCTTCGCCATCGACGAAGGCTCGGTCACGGCCGATTCCATCTTGACCACGAGGTGCCGCAGCACCGCGTCGCTGAAGCGGAAGCCGCCTGTCAGCTCGGTGAGGGTCTTCTGGTCGGTTTCGATGTTGAACAGGAGATAGTGCGCCTTGTGGACCTTGGCGATCGGGAACGCCAGCTGCCGGCGGCCCCAGTCCTCAAAACGATGTACCTTGCCGCCGCTCTGGGCAACCATGCCCTGATAACGTTCGACCATGGCAGGGACTTGCTCGCTCTGGTCCGGATGGACCAGAACGACGATTTCATAATGCCTCATGTGTGCTCCTTGTGGATTAAAGCCACCCCGCGAGGCTCGTGGGTGTGGCAAGGATCCGAATCGGGCGCGGAGGATAGCCGCAGCGCGTCGGCCGGGCAAGCCCGGCGGCCCGAAACCCGTGATTTTCCTGACAATTTCCCGGTCTGGCCGGTCAAACGCGCTGGCGGCGGGCCTCGTACAGCAGCATCCCTGCCGCCACCGACACATTCAGGCTTTCCACCTGCCCGGTCATGGGCAACCTGACCAGCAGATCGCAGGTGTCGCGGGTCAGTTGCCGCAGGCCTGCGCCTTCCGCCCCCAGCACCAGTGCAATCCCGCCCTTGAGATCCACCTCGGACACCCGCTGCTGCGCCTCGGCATCAGCGCCGACGATCCAGAGCCCGGCATCCTTGAGCAGGCGCAAAGTGCGCGCCAGGTTGGTCACGCTCACCACCGGCGTGAACTCCGCAGCGCCGGCCGCGACCTTGCGTACCGTCGCATTCACTTGCACGGATCGATCCTTCGGCACCAGCACCGCCAGCGCGCCGCAGGCATTGGCGGTGCGCAGGCAGGCGCCGAGGTTGTGCGGGTCCTGTACCCCGTCCAGCACCAGAAGCAGCGGGTTCGTGGCATCGGTCAACGCGCTCAGCAAATCGTTCTCGCTGGTCGCGGCCAGCGCTCGGACTTCGGCCAACACGCCCTGGTGAACAACACCCTCGCCGAGCCATTGCTCGAACTCGCGCGGCTGTGCGCGCTGCACCTTGATGCCGGCGGCCTGCGCCAGCTGCAGGATCTCGGTGACCGGCCGGTCGTCGCGCACCGCGGCAATCCGCAGGCTGAGCACGCGGCCGGGATCGGCGCGCAACACGCTGCGTACCGCGTGCAGGCCGAAAACCATGTTGTTCTGCGGGCGGCTCATGCGCAGGACTTCAGGGCGCGAGATCCAGATCGATCAGGCCTTCCACCATGTTTGCCGCGGTGACGATGACGCGGATCCGCGAGCCGACGCGCAGCTCATGGCCACTGCGCCGCGCGACCCACGCCTGGCCATGCTCCGCCATCAGGTAATCGCCCTGGTCCCGCTGATCGAGCCGCAGCAGGCCATCGATCTGCAGCGCTGTTAGCTGGGTAAAACAGCCGGATTCGGTCACGGTGGTAATCAGGCCTTCGAATGTCTGGCCGATGCGCTCACGCAGGTAGCTGCATTTCAGGAACGCATCCACATAGCGATCGGCTTCTTCGGCGCGCCGCTCGAGCTGCGACAGGTCAACGCCGGCAATCATCAGCGGGGCTTCTTCGGGTGACGCTCCACAAGGGTCCCTGGCATCCAGCATGGCGCGCAGGCGCCGGTGCACCACGAGATCGGGATAGCGGCGGATCGGCGAGGTGAAATGCGCGTACTCCTTGAGCGCCAGCCCGAAGTGCCCGATGTTAGGTACCTGGTACAGGGCCTGCTGCAGCGAACGCACCACCAGCGACTCCACCAGCGGCCTGAGATCGCTCTTGCCCAGCCGTTCCGGGATCGCGCGCAAGTCCGCCGTGGTCGGCTCTTCCGGCAGCTGCACCCCGATACCTAACAAAGACAGCGTCGCGACCAGCTTCTCGATCTTTTCGGGATCCGGCTGGCCATGCACACGGTACAGCGCCGGCTGGCCCGCCGCGAGCATTTCGCGCGCCACCGCAACGTTGGCGAGGATCATGCACTCCTCGATCAGCCGATGCGCATCGTTGCGCGCGTATTGCGCGATGCCATGCACCCGTTCGTTGGCATCGAACTCGAAATTGATTTCGCTGCTGTCGAATTCCAGCGCGCCGCGCTTGCGGCGCAGCTTTTCGAGCAAACGGAACACCTCGACCAGCGGTTCCAGGGACTTGACCAGCGGACCGAGCTGCCCGCGCGCGGCAGTCTCTTTCTCGAACAACGCGGCGTTAGCCAGCGTGTAGGTCAGCCGCGCGGCGCTGCGCATGATGGCCGGATAAACGCGCGTGCCCTGCAGTTCACCGCGCTTGTTGAGCCGCATGTCGGCGACCAGACAGAGCCGGTCCACTTCCGGCGCGAGCGAGCACAAATGGTCGGACAACGCCGGCGGCAGCATCGGCAGCACGCGCCGCGGAAAATACACCGAGGTGCCACGCAGCCGCGCCTCATCGTCTAGCACCGTGCCAGGCCGCACGTAGTGACTGACATCGGCAATCGCAACCAGCAGTCGATAGCCGTGCTCAGTGTGTTCGGCGTACACCGCATCGTCGAAATCGCGCGCGTCATCGCCATCGATGGTCACCAGCGGCAACTCGCGCAAATCCACCCGGTGCGTGTGGTCGCGCGGCTGCACCGCCGTACCGTGGCGCGCGGCTTCCCGCAGCACGGCTTCCAGAAACTCGCTTGGCAGGTTGAAGCGCGCCATCGCGGCGGCGTGCGCCATCGGCAGCGGCCGCTCGGGATCCAGCACTTCCGTGACGCGGGCGACTGCGCCCCGCCCCTCAGCCGGATAGCGCGTGATGGCGGCGATGACCCAGTCGCCGTTACGGGCACCGTTGAGATCCGCGGGCGCCACCGCACAGCGCAGGTTGAGCCGGCGATCCGCCGCCTCGATCAGCACGCTGCGGCCCTGGGTCAGCACCGTACCCAGAAATTTCTTGACGCCGTGTTCGACGATTTCAATCATGCGGCCGGAATAACGGCCATCGCTTTCGCGACGCGTCGCAACCCGCACGCGATCGCCGGACATCAGCCCGGCCATCTCGCGATGCGGAAGAAAGACGCTGGTGGTCCAGTCCGATGAGCGCACGAAACCGAAGCCGTCGCGGTGTGCGCTGACAGTGCCGGTGATTTCGCCGGGCAGGCTGGGTGCGGGTGATTTGCCGCCGCCGCGGGACTGGCGGTGCTGCGGCTGCCGGCGGGTTGGTGAGTGTGAGTCGCGGCGTTGCCGCGATGGATGTTGCTGTCGTTGTTTCAAAGTGTCTCTATTGTCGCCGATTCATTGGAATCGATGCTTTCTTTATATGGAATGGGAATTGCGGTGGCCTGCTAACAGGCTGGGTTGTGGTCCAGAGGGGCGACCGCGACCGGCAATGCCCGGACTGGCACGGCCAACCGGGAATTGCTACGCCCTATATGGGGCCCGCCTCGCGAAATCGCAAGCCGTGCCGCCCGAAAGGCCCGTTTGCAGCGCTGCATTGCCCGAAATCGGCATCCCCGCAGACGAAAATTGACAGGCCCCGGCGCGCTGCGTACATTGCGCCGCCCCCTGCCCGGGTGGCGGAATTGGTAGACGCACTAGCTTCAGGTGCTAGCGGTTAACACCGTGGAGGTTCGAGTCCTCTCCCGGGCACCATGAATATTCGTAGTATCGTACCGAATATTCATGGTATTATCTGGCGATGATAGATCGCCCAAATCACGTCGCCAATATCAAGCGACTCCTTAGGGACTACCCGGTAGTCGCCATTCTCGGAGCGCGGCAGATCGGCAAGACCACTCTGGCTGGCGAATTAGTCAAGACTCATCGCGGCGCCGCGACTCAATTTGACCTGGAAGACCCGACTGCGGTCGCAAAGCTTCAGGACCCCATGCTAACGCTCGCGCCGCTGAAAGGGCTGGTCGTACTTGATGAAATTCAACGCCGACCCGAGCTCTTTCCGGCACTCCGTGTACTTGCTGATCGCCGGCCCATTCGCACCAGGTTTCTGGTGCTGGGCAGCGCCAATCCAACCTTGCTGCGCCAGAGCTCGGAATCGCTGGCGGGACGGATCGCATTCTACGAACTCCCCGGTCTCTCGCTGACCGAAGTACCCATGGATGATTTTTCCAAGCTTTGGGTACGAGGCGGCTTCCCCCGCTCATTCCTAGCGCGCGACGAAGCAGCGAGTTATGAGTGGCGGCAGAATTTCATCCGCACCTTCGTCGAACGCGACCTGCCGCAACTCGGCGTTACCATCGCTGCAGAAACGGCGCGCAGGTTCTGGACCATGCTCGCCCACTATCACGGGCAACTCTGGAATTCATCAGAGCTTGCGCGGGCATTTGGCGTTGCCGACAAAACCGTTCGCGGATATCTCGATCGGCTCAGCGACACTCTGGTGATCCGGCAGCTCGCACCCTGGCATGAAAATCTTGGCAAGCGTCAGGTGAAATCACCGAAGGTGTATGTCAGGGATACAGGCCTGCTGCATGCTTTGTTAGGTGTCCCGTCGCAGCAGGATTTGTCGGGGCACCCAAAAATCGGCGCGTCCTGGGAAGGATTTGTCATTGACCAGATAATCGCGCAACTGCGATTGAATACTTCGGAATGCTACTTTTGGCGAACTTACCAAGGTGCGGAACTCGATCTTCTGGTCGTCCGAGGCCGCCAGCGCATCGGGTTTGAAATCAAACACACAAGCGCGCCAGCGCTTACTCCCTCGATGCAGGCGGCGTTGGCGGATTTGAAACTCGATTCAATCAATGTCGTGCACGTCGGCGCGCACTCATTCCCGATGGCAAAACACATTCGTGCAGTTGGCGCCAACGATTTGGCTGACAGCCTGACGTCACTGCGCTGAACAGGGCCGCAAGCAGCAGAGTATCGTGTCCACACTCAAAATTGGGTTCCGCGACTGGCGGAATCATCGTAGCGGGTAATTCAGCGGCTAAAATGCCAGGCGTTTTCACGAAACGCTATTTTTCCCGAGGTTTTTCTCCAGGTCCGAGTCCTCTCCCGGGCACCATGTTTCCTTATATTTCAATAAGTTACGAACGCTTTTCGCATTTTACCCGCTGAATTACCCGCTGAATGTTAGCTTGTTAGGTCGCGGCAGCCGGATGGCTGTGACGTATTGACAATAGCTACACAAACCAATACTCTTTTGTATAGCTATTGTGTATTCCAACGAGACCCAAACCATGCGTGACGCCGCCATCAATCTTCGTGCCCGTCCGGAGCAGAGGGACATCATCGATCAGGCCGCGCGGCTGCTCGGCAAGAATCGTTCGGATTTCATGCTGGAGGCTGCCTGCGATAAAGCGCAGTCGGTTCTCCTCGACCAGGTTTTTTTCCAGCTGGACGCCGCAAAGTTCCGTCAGTTTACCAAGCTACTGGACGCTCCTGCCGCCGCCAACCAGGGTCTTGAACGCCTGATGGCGGTTCGTCCTGCCTGGTCGCGCAAGACTGCCAAGAGCTGACATTGCGTCTCGGACCGCCAGAACCGTTGACCGCGTCGCATGTGTTAGCTGAGTTCGACTGCGGCGAACCCATACTGGATGAGTGGCTCAGACGTCGGGCGTTAGCCAATCAGGCAAGCGGGGCGAGCCGAACTTTTGTGGTCGCTGATGAAAATGGCCGGGTGTTTGGTTACTATGCGATGGCGGCCGGCGCTGTATCCCACGATCTGGCAACACCTAAGACGCGACGCAATATGCCGGACCCGGTGCCTGTCATGGTACTCGGGCGCCTTGCGGTAGATCAAAGTGCAAAAGGACATCGGCTCGGCGCTTCGTTGTTGCAGGACGCAGTCAAGCGTGCCCTGGCTGTTTCAAGAAACGCCGGCGTACGCGCGTTATTGGTTCATGCGCTTCACGATCGTGCTCGGCAGTTTTACCAGCACTATGGGTTCGAGCCTTCGCCGACGCATCCATTGACGCTAATGCTTCGCCTACCGGCGGACCGCTAGAACATCCCCGGAACACTCCCTAAAGTACATGTGGGCTGGTTTCGGGCTCAACACACTGCGGAAATTGCCAGCGGATAATCCAGCGGATAATCCAGCGGATAAATTGCGGTCTGCTTGCACTAGACGCTATTTTTCTCGATTTTTTTTCGCAGAGTTAGAGTTCTCTCCCGGGCACCATCGACCTCGTTCGACCCCGCTCGCACACGTTGGTTGTGGGTCGGGGTAGCAGCTCTGATGAGCGTGCCGCCGGCCAGGGCGCCGCCTATCTGGCAGATGATTTCAGCAGGCTAACAAGCAGCCACCGCGCGATCGAGCCCGGGAGACTAGCTACGCGCGACGCGCACTCGCTATGATCGGCCGATGCGCATCCCCTCGCCGCCGCTCGCCGGTCTGCTGCTGGCCTTCACAGCCGCCGCCGTGCCAGCGGCCGCGCCGGACAACGGCCCGGTTGCGCTGGCCGCCGCCGAGCGGGTCTTCATCGACTATCTCGATGCGCGCGATGCGGTGGCTTTGGTCGAATCCGGCAAGGACGATCGATTTCAAGGCCGCAGGCTCGAGCAATGGCAGGAGCAGGCGAGCGCGCGACGCATTACGCTCGATGCGGCACTCGCGGTGCTCGAACCCGTCACGCTCGCACCCGCGGACGCCGCCGCACTCAAGGCCATGCGACAGTCGCTGGCCGCGCTGGACTCCGATTCGAAACCCGACGGCCCAACGCGGACCTGCAGCGATGCCGGTCGTCCCGACCTCGACTACGGTGCGTTGCGCGCCGCGCTGCTCGAGTGCTTCGTCGAGCACGGCAACCATCTGCGCTTCGAGAACCAGGAGATCGACCGCGGCACCGCCCTGCAACTGCTGCATGTGCTCGCCGAGCCGGCGCGCCGCCGCGCGGTTTTCGACGCCTTCGCGCCGCTCTGGGCGGCGCTCAACGGCCGCAACGAACAGGGCAGTCCCTATCGGCGCCTGATCGCGCTGGCGGCCGCCGACGCGGCCGCGCATGGCTCGCAGATCGACGCCGCGGCACGGGCGCTCGGGATCGACACCGCCGAGGTCGAACGCTGGCTGGTCAAGGTGCTGGAAGCATGGCGCGACGCGAGCCCCGCACGCCCGGTGGAACCCTGGGATTTTCGTTACGCTAACAGCGCGGCAAACCGGCGGCTGCAGGCGAGCATCCCGACACAGTCGCTGCTGCCCGTGAACGTCCGCTTTTATCGGGACCTCGGTGCCGACCTTGCGCGCCTTGGCGTGACGTTCGATCTCGCGGCGCGGCCGGATAAGTCACCGCTGGCCTACACCGATTTCCTGCGACGTGGCCGCCACAGACAGCAAACGTGGCAAAGACCCGTCGCGCGCGTGGTGGCCACCTATCCGGAAGGCGGGCTGTTCGCACTGAACGAGCTAGTGCACGAGAATGGCCACGCGGTACATGCCAGCGCGATCCACACGCGACCCGCATACATGGACTGGCCGGACACGCTGTTCACCGAGGCCTTCGCCGATGTGACTGCCTGGAGCGCGCACGAGAGCGCGTGGCAGCGCCGCTACCTCGGCGCCGCGGCCCCGGAGTGCGAATCGCAGCGGGCCCTGTTCGGCAACGTGATGCTCGATGTGGCGTGGTCAGTTTTCGAGATCCGCCTGCTGCGCGATCCGTCCGCGGACCCTAACGCCGTGTGGACTGAGATCACGAGCCAGTACCTCGGCATCGTGCCGCACCCCGAAGTCCCATGGTGGGCGCTGCGTGTGCAACTCGTGGGCAACCCCGGTTACATGGTGAATTACGGGCTCGGCGCTGTTCTGACCGCCGAGATACGCGCCGCGACGATCGCCGCCATTGGTTCTTTCGATGCCGGCAATGTCGGCTGGTATCGTTGGACCCGCGAGCGACTGCTCCGGTTCGGATCGGAGCGCGACACGCGCTCGCTGATGACCGGACTACGGGGCCGCCCGGTGTCGCCCGAGGCCCTGCTGCAACAGTTGCGCCGCTGCCGGAGGGGATCGTGATCGCCGAGCGCCGTTCCGTCCTGCACAGCTGGTGCAGGCAGCTGGAGTGGAACGCCCCGACTGTCGTGGGCGGTAACGGGGCGCAGCTGTACCTCGAAGACGGGCGCACGATCCTTGACATGAGCAGCCTGTCCGAGTGCAGCAACCTCGGCCATCAGCATCCGCGCATAGTGGCCGCCATCCGCGAGCAGGCTGCCAAGTTGTGTTTCGTGACCAGCGCCTGGGGCGCAGGTCCGCGCGCCGAACTCGCCGCGCGCCTGCTCGAACTCACGGGCTTCGAGGGTGGCCGGGTGTTCTTCACGCTGGGTGGCGCCGACGCCAACGAGCACGCGGTCAAGATCGTGCGCCAGGCGCTGGGCCGGCCCCGCGGCACGGTCATCGCGCGCGACCGCTCCTATCACGGCGCCACCTACCTCGCCATGGCGCTGTCGGGCGATACGCGATCGCGCGCCATGGTCGATGCCGATGCCATGGGCGTCAGTCATGTCGAGCCCCCGTACGCCTACCGCTGCCCTTTCGGCAGCGGCGACGATGCGACCTGCGGTGAGCGCGCAGCTAACGCGGTGGCAACGCGCATCGACGAGCTTGGCGCGGAGCGCGTCGCTGCCGTGATCCTGGAACCTAACGCCGGCTCGAACGGGATCGTGGCGCCCGACAACTACTGGCCCGCGGTGCGCCGCCACACGGCCGCGCGCGGCATACCGCTGATCGCCGACGAAGTCATGAGCGCGTTCGGGCGCTGTGGCGAGTGGTTTGCATGGCAGCGCCATGGGGCCGCGGGACGGCCTGACGTCATCACGCTGGCCAAGGGCCTGACCGGGGCGGCGTTGCCGTTAGGTGCGGTGGTGCTCTCGTCCGAACTCGCCTCACGCCTCGAAACCCAAGTGCTCAACACAGGGCTGACATATTGCGGACATCCGCTGGCCTGCGCCGCCGGTGTCGCCGCGATCGCCGCCTACACCGAGGAGCGCCTGATCGAACGCTCGCGCTCGCTCGGTGCGGCTATGAAACGGGAGCTCGACCGTCTCGCAACCCGGCATCCGGTGATCGGCGATGTGCGCGGCGGGCATGGACTGTTCGCGGTGCTGGAACTGGTGGCCGATCGCCGAACGCGTGAACCGCTCGCGCCCTGGCCCGAGACGCCGCCCGCGCTGGCCGCGCTGCTCGCAGCCGCGCTGGCCGAGGGTGTGTCTTTCGGTGCGCGCGGCAACCTGCTGTTGCTGGCGCCGCCGCTGGTGATCGGCGAGCAGGAGCTGGCCGCTGCGCTCGCGCTGCTCGACCGGCTTCTGACACAATTCTTTCCGTCCGTATGAACTTCCGTCTCACCTACGCCACGATGTTCGATCCGCCCGAGCTCATGCACGAGCGCTTCGATGCAGCGCTCGCGTCCGTGCGCGAGCGACTCGGTGCGCGTCATGCGTTGTTCGTGAATGGCGCCGACATCCCCGCCGCGCACTATATCCAGCGGCGCAGTCCCATCGATCACGAGCGCGTGCTCGGCGAATTTGCGGTGGCCTCCGGTGACGATGCCGACCTCGCGATGCGGGCGGCGCAGTCGGCGTTTCCTGCCTGGCGCGCCGCACCGGTCGCGGAGCGCTTGCGCCTGATGCGGCGCGTCGCCGACATCCTGGAAGCGCGCGTTTATGAGATTGCCGCAGCACTCGCGCTCGAGGTCGGCAAGAACCGCATGGAAGCGCTCGGCGAGGCGCAGGAGACGGTCGACTTCTTCCGTCATTATGCGGATGACTTTGAGAGCCATGGCGGCTACGAACATGTGCTGCCGGACGATCCGCTGCCCGGCGTCGCCTCGCACAACCGCAGCGTCATGCGACCGTACGGCGCCTGGGTCGTGATCGCGCCGTTCAACTTCCCGCTCGCGCTGGCTGCGGGGCCCACCGCGGCTGCGCTGGTCACCGGCAACACTGTGGTCGTCAAAGGAGCAAGCGACACGCCCTGGGCCGCTCGTCTGTTAGCCGATTGCATTCGCGATGCGGGCCTGCCGCCGGGCACCTTCAACTACCTGTCGGGTTCGGGTCGCGACGTGGGCGAGCGGCTCGCATCGCATCCCGCGACCGCGGGCATCACCTTCACCGGATCGGTCGCGGTCGGCAGGTCGCTCGTACGGCAGATGGCCGGCGGTGCATTCCCGCGCCCGTGCATCGCGGAGATGGGCGGCAAGAATCCCTGTATCGTCACCGCGCACGCGAACCTCGAGGAGGCGGCCGCCGGCATCGCCCGATCGGCCTACGGCATGGGCGGTCAAAAATGCTCGGCCCTCTCGCGCCTGTATGTCGATGCGCGCGTGGCCGATGAACTCATCGAACGTCTGCGCGCACAGATCAGCACGATCCGCATCGGCGATCCGTGCCGCCGCGAGAACTGGCTCGGGCCCCTCATCAGCCAGGCGGCCCGCGACAACTACCGCCATTATGTTAGCCAGCTTGAGTCTGGCGGTGCGCGCCTGCTCGCCGGCGGACGTATGCCGACTGCGGGCGATCTCGCGCGCGGCCATTACGTCGAACCCGTGCTGGCCGAGGTGCCGCCCGATCATCTGCTGTGGCAGCACGAGATGTTCGTGCCCATCCTGATGCTGCATCGCGTGCGCGACCGCGATGCGGCCATGCGGCTCGCGAACGATTCCGATCTGGGACTCACGGCCGGTTTCTATGGCAGCGCCGATGAAGTGCCCTGGTTCCATGAACACATCGAGGCCGGCGTCACCTATGCTAACAGGCGCCAGGGTGCGACCACCGGCGCGTGGCCCGGCTACCAGCCGTTCGGCGGCTGGAAAGGCTCGGGATCTACCGGCAAGGCGATCGCCTCGTTTTATTACCTCGCGCACTACCTGCGCGAGCAGTCGCGCACCGTGGTCGAGTGAGCCCCATGAAGCTAACGTCGCTGGCGGAGGCGATCGGGCGCCATGTCAGCGACGGCGCCTGCCTCGCGCTCGAGGGATTCACGCACCTGATTCCGTTCGCCGCCGGCCACGAGATCATCCGTCAGGGCCGCCGCGATCTGCACCTCGTGCGCATGACGCCCGACCTCATCTACGACCAGATGATCGGCATGGGCTGCGCGCGCCGGCTGACATTTTCCTGGGGTGGCAATCCGGGCGTCGGGTCCCTGCATCGCCTGCGGGATGCCGTCGAACACCGCTGGCCCGTGCCGCTCGCGATCGACGAGCACACGCACGCCGGCATGGCCGCGGCCTACTGCGCGGGCGCGGCGCGCCTGCCCTTCGGCGTGCTGCGCGGCTACCAGGGCACGGATCTTGCGACTACGAATCCCGGCATTCGCAGCGTGGTTTGCCCTTACACCGGCGAGCGCCTTGCGACCGTGCCCGCCATCAATCCCGATGTAACGATCCTGCACGCGCAGCGCGCGGACCGGCAGGGCAACGTCGCAATCCACGGCATACTCGGTGCGCAGCGCGAAGCCGCACTGGCGGCGCACACGCTGATCGTCACGGCCGAAGAAATAGTCGACGCGCTGCCGCCCGCGATGAACGCCATCGTGCTGCCCCACTGGATCGTGAGCGCGGTCGTGCACTGTCCGGGCGGCGCGTATCCGTCCTACGCCCAGGGACTCTACAGCCGCGATAACGACTTCTACCGGCGCTGGGATGTGATTTCCCGCGAGCGCGACGGCTTTCGCGCCTGGATGGAGCGGCACGTGCTCGGCACGCGCGATCATGCCGCCTTTCTGGCCAGTTTGCGGGCGGCTGCATGAGCGACTGGAGCCGCGAGGAGATGATGACCGTGGCCGCGGCGCGCAATCTCTGGGACGGCTGCGTTTGTTTTGTCGGCATCGGTCTGCCGAGCGCAGCCTGCAATCTGGCGCGGCTCACGCATGCGCCTGACATCGTGCTCATCTACGAGTCGGGGACGCTGGGCACGCGCCCGGCCGTGCTGCCGCTGTCGATCGGCGATGGCGAACTCGCCGAGACGGCGACTTGCGTGGTGCCGCTGCCGGAGATTTTCAGCTACTTCCTGCAGGCGGGCCGCGTGGATGTTGGATTTCTCGGTGCCGCGCAGCTGGATCGTCACGGCAATCTCAACAGCACGGTGATCGGCCCGTACGATGCGCCGGCCACGCGCCTGCCGGGCGCCGGAGGCGCCACCGAGATCGCCGCCCATGCGCGCCAGACGTTCGTGATGCTCAAGGCGACGCCGCGCAGCCTGGTTGCGCAGCTCGATTTCCGCACCAGCGCCGGTTATCTCGACGGCGGTGGCGCGCGCTCGCGCACGACCATGCGCGGCGCCGGACCGCAGGCGGTGATCACGGACTTTGGCGTGCTAACACCCGAGGCCGGCAGCGAAGAGCTGGTGCTGAGCTCGCTGTTTGAGGGTGCCACGCAGCAGGAGGCGCGCCTGGCGGTCGGCTGGCGATTGCGTGTCGCCGCGGCAGTCGCAGCGATCGCACCGCCGACGACGGACGAACTCAGTACACTTCGCAGCCTGCATGCGCGCACGCGCGCCGCGCACGCCCGTCCCGTGCGCCTGCCTGGAGACTATCGTGCCTAACGCCCACATCAAGACCGAGCTTCCCGGCCCCCGGGCCCGCGCGCTGATCGCGCGTGATGCCAATGTCATCTCGCCGAGTTACCCGCGCGATTACCCGTTTGCCATCTCGCACGGCCGCGGCACCGAGGTCTGGGACGTGGATGGCAATCGTTTCCTGGACTTCGCCGCCGGCATCGCAGTCTGTGCCACGGGTCACGCGCATCCGCAGGTGGTCGAGGCCGTGAAGCAGGCCGCCGAGAAGTTCCTGCACATCTCGAGCGACTACTGGCACGAGAACATGGTCGCGCTTGCCGAGCGCCTGGCCGCGCTGGCGCCGCTGGGCGAACCGGTCATGAGTTTTTTCTGCCAGTCCGGCACCGAGTCCGTGGAAGGCGCGCTGAAGCTCGCACGCTATGTCACGGGGCGGCCGCGCTTCATTGGCTTCCTCGGCGGCTTCCACGGCCGGACCATGGGCGCGTTGAGTTTCACGTCGAGCAAGTACACGCAACAGCAGGGCTTCGCGCCCACCATGCCCGGCGTCACGCACGTCCCCTACCCTAACAGCTACCGCCCGCTGTTCACGGGCGCGGACCAGGGCCAGGCGGTGCTCGACTACATCCGCATGCTGTTTGAGCGCAACGTGCCGCCGAACGAGGTGGCTGCGATCCTCGTGGAACCGATCCAGGGCGAGGGAGGTTACCTCGTGCCACCCGACGGCTTCCTCGCCGGGTTGCGCGCGATCTGCGACCAGTACGGCATACTCCTGATTTTCGACGAGGTGCAGTCCGGGATCGGCCGCACCGGCCGGATGTTCGCCTGCGAACACTGGAGCGTCGCGCCCGACATCCTCACGAGCGCCAAGGGTCTGGGTTCAGGTCTCCCGATCGGCGCGGTGATCGCCAGGCGCCGCATCATGGAACAATGGAAGCGTGGCGCGCACGGCAATACTTTCGGCGGCAATCCCGTGACCTGCGCCGCTGCGATCGCCACGCTCGATCTCGTCACGGGCGGCCTCGCTGCGAACGCTGCGCGCGTCGGCGCCTATTTCATGCGCCGCCTCTATGAACTACGGCGTGATTATCCCTGCATCGGCGACGTCCGCGGCAAGGGACTCATGATCGGCATGGAACTCATCGAAGCCGACGCGGCTTGCACGCCGGCGCGCAAGCTGTGCGATAAGGTCATCACGCGCGCCTATCACAACGGACTCATCCTGCTGACCTGCGGCACGAGTACCGTGCGCTTCATGCCGCCCTTGTCCGTGAACGAGGCGGAAGTGGACGAAGCCATGGCGCTGCTGCGCCAGGCGCTCAACGAGGCGCTGCGGGCTTGACGAAGCGGCCGTACTGCTTGAGTAACCTAACGAGCTCCGCGTGCGGCAACGCGTTCACGTAATGCCCGGCGTTACCCTGCATGTCACGCGCGGCCACCAGCGCGTTGACGATGGCCTCCTCGGTCGCCTGCACGGTGGCTGCGAACAACGGATCGAGCGCGTCGTTGCCGAGGAACGTGGCCACGGCCGGCGCAGCGCCGCGGGACGCCTGCGCGTTAGCTGTCGAAAAGGCCACAAAGATGTCGCCGGAGCCGTTGCCCGCGAAACTCCCCATGCGTCCGAGACCGAGCGCCGGCCGGCGCGCGATGCGCTTCAGCTGGTGTGGCAGCAGCGGCGCGTCGGTCGCGACCACAACGATGATCGACCCGCTATCGCGGGCCAGTGCCGGCTCGGTGTAGACGCGATGGTCACGCAGCTGCTGCCCGACCGGCACGCCGGCGATGCGCAGCGTGTCGCGAATGCCATAATTCGCCTGCAAGAGGACGCCAACCAGGTACTCAACGCCGCCGACTGTCACGCGCCGCGACGCGGTGCCGATGCCACACTTGAACTCGTGGCAGACCATGCCCGTGCCGCCGCCGACGTTGCCTTCAGCGACTGCACCCCCCGTCGCGCTCTCCAGGGCTCGCGCGACATGCTCGGGGCGCACATGAAAACCGTTGATGTCGTTGAGGTAGCCGTCCCAGGTCTCCGCAACCACCGGCAGCGACCACCAGTAGCCGGACGTGTCCGGGCTGCCCGCACGCACCCGCGCGGCAATCACCGCGTCGCGCACCACACCGACGCTGTGCGTGTTAGTCAGCATGATCGGGCCTTCGACATACCCCGACTCCTCGATCCATGCGGTGCCCGTCATCTCGCCGTTGCCATTGAGCGGAAACCAGGCGCCGAACACCGGCGGCGCGGTGGCGGCACGTCCGCGCGGCAGGATGGCGGTGACGCCGGTGCGGACCTTGCGCCCATCCGCGAGATCTTCGATCAAGGTCACCTGGCCGACGGCCACGCCGGCTACGTCTGTGATCGCATTCAACGCGCCGGGCGTCCCCTCGAAAGGAACGCCAAGATCGCGCGCGCGAGGCCCCTCGGCGCCCACAGTGCCGGCCATGAGGCCGGCGATGACGATCGACGAAACGCAACGCATGGCAATACTCCGACGGCGGACCTCGCGCCCGCCCTTGCAACCGCACTTTACCGCAGCGCACAGCGCGCGTGCGATTGAACGAGAGAGGACACATGCAGCCAGGCAAGGAACTCGGGTTCTGGATGTGCACGGCGCTGGTAATTGGCAACACCATCGGCATGGGCATCTACCTGCTGCCGGCCTCACTCGCACCCTACGGCATGAACGCCATGATCGGCTGGACCATCACCGTGTTTGGCATGACGATGCTGGCGCGCGTGTTTGCACGCCTCGCGCGGGAGTTCCCCGCCGCAGATGGACCCTATGCCTATGTCGAGGCAACCAGTGGCAGGCTCGCAGCCTTCATCGCGATCTGGTGCTACTGGGTGTCAACCTGGATCACCAATGCGGCCCTCGCGGTCGGCGTGGTCGGCTACCTAACAACCGTGCTGCCGGTGCTCGCGGGCGTGCCGCCGGCGATTCTGTCACTGGCGCTGGTGTGGCTGTTCGTAGCCGTGAACCTGCTGGGTATTCGCGCCGGGGGCCGGGTGCAGGTAGTCACTACCGCGCTCAAGCTGTTGCCGATGTTAGCCATCGTGCTGCTGGGCGCCTGGTTGCTGTTGACCGAGCCTGCGACCTACACGCGGCAGGTCCCAACGACGCCGCTGTCGCTCGAGGCGCTGATGGCCGCCTCGACCATCGCGCTGTACGCGATGCTCGGGATCGAATCCGCGGCGGTGCCGGCGGGCCGGGTCCGCGATCCTGAGCACACGATTCCGCGCGCGACCATGGCGGGTACGCTGCTTGTCGCAGCGGTGTACGTTGCCGTTTCCTCGATGGCACTGCTGCTGATTCCGCAGGGCAAACTGGCGCAGTCGAGCGCTCCTTTCGTTGATCTGCTCGACAATTTCCTGGGCAACGGCGTCGGCCGCGTGCTCGCAGTGTTCGTCGTTATCAGCGGGCTGGGCGCGCTGAACGGCTGGACCCTGCTGACCGGGGAACTCACCGCCACCATGGCGCGCCATGGATCGCTGCCGCAGCCACTCGCCCGCCTCAACGCCCGCGGCGCGCCGCTCGTGGCGCTCGTGACGACTGGGCTGTTGGCGACCGCCATGGTGCTGATGAACTACAGCAAATCCCTGGTTGAAGGGTTTACGTTCCTGACACTGGTGGTGTCGGCTGCAAATCTGCCGCTGTACCTGCTGTGCGCGTTCGCGCTGCTGGTGCTGTGGCGGCGCGGCACAGCGCGCCTGCCGGGGGATCTGTGGGTGCTCGGCCTGCTTGGCACGGCTTACTCGGTATTCGCATTCGTGGGACTTGGCCACGAGCCCTTCCTCTGGGCAATCGTCCTCGGCGTAGCCGGCCTGCCGGTATTCGCGCTGATGCGCCTGCGGCAGAAATGAGCCCGTATTCCCAAGGAGACCGGACATGAACCTGCCCATAGACCCTAACCTGCGCAAACTGATCGCCGCAGCCGTTCTGTTGACAGTTTGGTGCAGCGGCACATCGTCCGCTGCAGATTTTGTCGCTGACGGTCGCCAGCCGCTGGCACAGCTGCTCGCGCGTTATGACTCGCTGGCACAACAACATGGCTGGCTAACAGCGACCATCTACGCGTATCCCGATGATCCGGACCTCGCCATTCGCGCCTGGCGCACGCCGCAGCAGGGGCCCGCGCTGTGGCTGCTCGCCGGGATCCATGGCGAAGAGCCGGCGGGACCGAATGCCATTGCGAAGCAGCTCGCGAACCTCGTCCGGCTTGCCAGGAGCGGCGTACCGATCGTGCTTATCCCGTTGTGCAATCCGAAAGCCTATCGCAGCAACTGGCGCTACCCTAACACCGCCGAGCGCGACTTCCGCAAGGGTGGCTACAGCGTCGGCGATGCCGAGTACCTGCTGCCGGATATCAGTGACGGCGCGAAACCGCGAACTCCCGCGGCGCCGGGTCCCGAGACCCTGGCGCTCACGCAGTTCGTTCTGCAGACCGCGCAAACCTACCCACCGCGGCTGGTGCTCGATCTGCACGAGGACGAACTGTCGACGGGCGGCGGCTACATCTACTCGCAGGGCGCGGACCCGGGCAACAGCCCAGTGGGGGCGGAGGTGATCCGGCTGCTGCAGGCGTCCGGCATCCCGATCCGCAATTCCGGGCGAACGCGCTTCGGCGAGCCGATCGTCGGCGGCATGATCAGTCGCGACGACCAGGGCGGGCCGATTCGCGATGGTTCGATCGACGAGCTGCTCGCGACGACCACCGTGTTAGTCAACCACGTGGCAATGCCAGGCCCCGCGGCGCCGACCGTGATCGTGGTCGAGACGCCGGCTTTCGCGGGCTCGAAGTTTGCGCTGCGCGTGGCGGCGCAAGGCCAGGTGGTGCGCCGCGTGCAGAAGCTCTGGGCGCTGAGCCACGGCCGGCCGTGAGGCAATCCACCTGGAAGCTCACGATCTTTTTCGCGCCTGCAGTCAAATCAATGTGACTGCGGCGGCGCTGTCCATTCTCAGCGTCCCGATGAGACCGGCGCGGCGTCAATTCCCGGCCTGGCGCCGGCCGGCTGCTTGGCGGGCGCTACAAATTTGAAAGCTGGCACGATGGCCATTGCAACCAGGCAAAGAATGCCCATGACGTAGAACGCATTGTCGTACGCCAGGATCAGGGCCTGGCGCAGGATTTCACTGTCTAACAGCGCCCTGTTCTGCTCGACCGACGTGCCCGCGACCACCGCCGCGGGCGAGAATGACGTGAACATTTCAACCAGTCGCGAGTGGTTGGCAGCCGTGGAGTTGGTTACCAGCACACCCACCAGGGACAGGATGACTGCGCCGCCGACAGCACGCGCCAGGGTCATGACCACGGTCGCCTCGGTACGCAATTCATTGGGCAAAGTACTAAACGCCATGGCGTTCGACGGACTCCATGTCAGGCCCATGCCGAAACCCTGCAAGACGGTCAGTGCGATGAGCCGCGTTTCGGAGAAGTCGGGTGTCAGCCCTGCAAGACTCCAGCATGTCGTCATGATGATCAAAAGCCCGGCGATCATCAGCAGCTTGCCGTTCATGCGTGTTACGAGCCTGCCACTGATGAACATGGCTAACGCCATGCCTGCGCCGCGCGGCGCCA
>JAYUGT010000193.1:0-1518 GCA_043738315.1 Gammaproteobacteria bacterium | reverse complement strand
CAAAAACATCGTGCGGCCCGGGGGCGCAAACAGCGCGCTCGCTCGCGACATGGGGACGAAGCAGCTCGAGAGCGTCGCCTGGTTAATCTGGAACCTCTGGCAGATCGTCCAGGGCTCACATCCCGCGGGGTTCTGGCGGCCGGGCGAGCAGCTGCTGTGCAGCACTGACCAGGACATCCCGGACGTGACGTTCCGATGCGCCGCTCTTTCGCAGCGTGATCAGCCCGATCGCGAGCGACAACAGTGCGCCGCATTGCTTGCGCGCAGCTGCCAGGCGGAATCCGGCGCGACGTAACAGCGCGATGACGATCCCACCGACAGCACGCTGGTGGATTTCGCACTGCTTGCGTACGTCGGCATCGCGCGGCGCCAGCTCCGATACCAAGTTGACGAACAGGCAGCCGTAGATCGGCTTTTGGGTACACGCGACCAGCTCGAGCACCCGCAGCACCGCCGCACGCGGGTCAGGCTCGGTCGCAGCTGCGGTCGCGAGGCGCTCTTGCAGGCGGCTGTTGTAGAGCGAGAGGGCGGCCATCATGACCGCGTGCTTCGATCCGAAGAGGGCGTAGAAGCTAGAGCGACCGATGCCCATCGCGATGACGAGATCGTCGAGCGACGTGTCCGCATAGCCGCGTTCCCAGAAGTGCACAACAGCGGCATCAAGTGCCGCCTGCGCGTCGAAGGCGCGGGGGCGGCCGGCGGGGCGCCGCGCCCTCGGGACGGAGGAGACAGACACGCTCATGGTATTTGTGGACAATCTGGTACAGAATAGAAATGCGCCTCCAGCAAAGCTGCTGTGCGCTCAACGCGAGTTTCGCACCACGACATAGACAGGAGACCTCAGTGAACAACGATCATGATTTTTCCAGCGCGAAAATGGCCGGCGCTTCGCGCCGCAACTTGCTCATCGGCAGCGCCCTGGCCGCAGGAACCGCAGCCGCGATCGCAGGCCCGCCGAACGGCAATGAGCGCGCCAACGAATCGGAAGTCGTGCGCAGCCGCAATGCCAACATGATGACGATGCGCGATGGCACCACGATCTACTACAAGGACTGGGGCACCGGCCGCCCAGTGGTGTTCAGCCACGGCTGGCCGCTCAGCTCGGATGCTTTCGAAGACCAGATGCTGTTCCTCGCCAGCCGTGGATTCCGTTGCATCGGGGTCGACCGGCGCGGGCATGGTCGCTCGAGCCAGCCTTGGGACGGCAACACCATGGACCAGTACGCAGACGATCTGGCACAAATCGTCGAGGGCCTGGATTTGCGCGAAGCGAGTTTTGTGGGCCATTCCACAGGCGGCGGCGAAGTCGCGCGCTACATCGGCCGCCATGGTCTGAGGCGCGTTCACAAAGCGGTGCTCGTCAGCTCTGTCACGCCGCTGATGCTGCAGACGGCAGCCAATCCGGGCGGCCTGCCGATGAGTGTGTTCAACGGCATTCGCGCGTCGGTACTGAAAGACCGCGCGCAGTTCTGGCTCGACCTCGCCGTGCCGTTCTTCGGCTTCAACCGTCCGGCCGCG
>JAYUGT010000192.1:0-3972 GCA_043738315.1 Gammaproteobacteria bacterium | reverse complement strand
CGGCGGCGTGCGGGGCACGTCCGGGCGGCTTGCCGCGGTGCAGTTGTTAGCACGGGAAGCCGCGCCGTGATGACGCGTGAGCATTACCAGCACGCGGTGTATCCGACGCCGTTCCATCCGCGCACCTCGGCCGCTAACAAGCTCAACCTGTGGCATCGCTGGAAGGATTGCACGGTTGCCGATGCCTATACGGACGTGTCACTGGAATACACCGCACTGCGCAACGCCTGCACGGTGTTCGATCTCTCGCCGATGACCAAGCATCGGATCGACGGGCCGGATGCGCTGGCGTTCATGAATCGCCTGGTTACGCGTGATGTTGCCAAGATCAAGCCGGGCCGCGTCGGTTACACGGTCTGGTGCGACGATGCAGGGCAGGTCATCGACGATGGCACGATTTTTCATCTCGGCGCGGGCGTGTATCGGCTTTGTTCGCAGGAACGCCAGCTCGACTGGCTGCAGGATTCAGCGCTGGGATTCGATGTCCGGATTCACGAAGAAACCACCGAGGTCGCGGCGTTAGCATTGCAGGGGCCGACCAGTTGCGCCGCGCTGAAACGCATGGGCCTGACAGGCATTGAAACGCTGCCGCCCTTTGGCATGCGCAGTTTTCCCTTCGCGGGCACGCAGCTGCAGGTGTCGCGCACCGGGTTCACCGGCGACCTGGGTTACGAACTCTGGATCGAGCCTAGGCATGCGTTGCAATTGTGGGACCGGTTGTTCGAAGCGGGCAGTGCGGTGGGCATCAAGCCCATGGGCACGCTCGCGCTGGAAATGAGCCGCGTCGAAGCCGGCTTCATCCAGGCCGGGGTCGATTTTCTGCCGGCGGATCGCGCCGTGCGACCGGGGCGCACGCGCTCGCCGTTCGAGCTGGATCTCGCCTGGCTGGTCGATTTCAGCAAGCCGAATTTCACCGGCCGCAGCGCGCTGCTGCGCGAGCAGGCCGAGGGATCGCGCTATCGCCTGCTGCGTCTGGATGTCGAAGGCAACAAGGTGGCCAAGGATGCCTTTGTCTACAACAGCCGGCAAAAAGTCGTGGGCGTGGTGACATCCTATGTCTGGTCGCCGGCGGCCAAGGCGAGCATTGCCCTGGCCTCGGTCGAGATGCCCTGGGGCCGGCCCGACGATGAATTGTTTGTCGACATCTACTACCAGAAAGAACTGCAGTGGAATCGCAAGATGGCGCGCTGTCGTCTGGTGGCTGGGCCGTTCTATGCGCCGGCGCGGCGTAAGATGACCCCGGCCCCCGACTTCTGATCAAGGCGATTGCCATGTTCGAATCTCGCACCCACAAGCTCGCCAGCCGCGCGGTTTTTGTCAGGCGGGTGCTGCTCAATGTGCTCGTTGCCGTGTGGCTGGTCGCCATCTCATGGGCAATTGGCATCCTGGGCTACCACGAACTGGAAGGACTCGGCTGGCTGGACGCCGCGCTGAATTCCGCGATGATACTGGGCGGCATGGGCCCGGTTGATGTGCTGCACACGGATGGTGGAAAACTATTTGCGATGTTCTACGCGCTCTACAGTGGCGTGGTTTTCCTGGCGGTGGCCGCACTGGTATTTGCCCCGCTCGCGCATCGGCTGCTGCACCGCTTCCACCTCGAGTAGGGCGCCGTCGCCTGCAGCCCGCTGCCTCTCACGGCAGCCGCAAAAAACGCCGGTACAGCCTCAATTCAGCCAGCGGCTGTTAATGTGAAATGGATGGTGTCGGAAAACTTTCCACATTGCGTTTGCGCCGTATTATGCCCGTCATAAATAGCTCTACAATCAATCATTTAGCTGACTTGGCATCAATCCTGCATGTCCCCGGGTACGGCTCAATGCAGCCGGGTATGTGGCGTGGCTAGATGACATTGCAGATCGACCGAAAAAATCTCCAGGTTCCAGCTTTGGTAGCACTCTGCCTGTTGGGTCTCGGCGGCGCGGCGTATTACGTTAACAAGAACTACGACGTGCGCCTTGTGCGCGTGGACGCAGAGGGGTCGGGCCTCGAGACCATGGCTGGCTCGGAAAACGGCAACAACACAGCCGGCTCTGCGCCGTCGGTAAAGCCTGCGCCGGTTGTCGTGCGCCTCGTCTGTGCGAATGCGCGCAGCGCCATGAGTTCGCTCAAGTCGCCCAGCCGCTCGCTGCGGCAGCAGCTGCGGCAGTCCGATCCGCAAGCACCCGCGCCGCTGCCTGACAAGCGCTGCAAACAGACGGCCGGGCTGTGACGCGCATGTCCGACAGCAATTTACCTCGCCAGGATCATCGCGACCGCAAGTCCGCACTCGTGTCGTTGCTGTTGTTAGCAGGGCTGGGCGTGGGTGGCGCAGGATTTTTCTCCCAGCACTACCGCATTGAATTCGTACCGAAGGGCCAGAATCGCGCGCCGGCGCCGCAGACAGCGGTACCGGGCGCTGCGGTTCAATCGCCAGGAGTCGGCACCGCCGAACCCGAGGTGATCCTGGTTGATGGCTGTGACTTCGCGGACGAGGAGCCGGTCCTGGCTCGTTTGCCTGCCCGGTTCACTCCGCGCACCCAGCTCAAGGCGTCGCGCCAGCAGGCAGCGACGCGAGCTTGCGATGAGGACTTGCTCGCGGACATCACCGAGACCGGCAGCTCGGCGCCGCGCCTCGCGCTGCTGTCGACTCTGACCGAATTTCAGGACGACCCGGTGCTGGGCTTGCAGATCGGCACGCTGGCCACGCCTGTGGCCGATCCGGGTGGTTATCCGGGCCTCGGCGTGCCGGCAAGCCCGGATATGTCGGGGAGTCCATACCTGCCCACCATGAGCACTCTGGGCGGTGGCGGCGGATCACTGCCCGGCAGCGGTATCACCAGTCTGCCAGCGCAGGAAAATTCCAATTCGCCGCTGTCGGCGCCGTCCGCCGAGTTGCTGAACACGCCGCTGCCTGGCACTGCTGATGCGCCGGGCACGCCCAGCGCCCAAGGCGCGGCGATTGCACAGGTCCCTGAGCCTGGCAGCCTCGCGCTGTTAGGTATCGCGTTGTTAGGCGTGGCGCTGACTCGCCGCCGCCGCGCGCTGACCCGCCGTTAGGGGACGGGGTTCGGCTCCCAGGATCCGTACATCGGATTCGGCAGGATAAAGAAACGATCGCCGAAGTCCGCCAGGGGTTCGCTATTCTTTTGTGAGCGCCCCGGGAAGTCCTTGATGTTGTCGCCGACCCAGGCAAGCACCTGCAGCGCGGGCAGCCCGGCGACCGCCGCGCCGTTCTGCACCGCCTCAAAGCGCGGACTCTTGTCCTGCAGCATCTTGCCGGTCGCGGAATCCTGGGGCGCGCATAACACTGCGGCGATGCGCAGGTTCTCGCTACGCAGGTTGGCGCGAGTGTCCTCACAGATGGCCTCGGCGCGGTTGGTAACCACCACGACCAGTCCGCCCGCAGCTAACACCCGTTCGACGAATTCGCGGCTGCCAGGCGTCGCAACTGAATGGCGCAGCCGCGCCCACGGCTGCCAGCTGGCTTCGCTGTATTTCTGGCCACTGTGCGCGAGCATCAGCTGGTACTCCGCATTGTCGAGCAGGGTTTCGTCGGCGTCGGCGATCACGGCCCAGGATCCAGCGGCCCGGCCGGCAGCCAACTGCAGAACCCGGTCGCCGGCAATGCGATAGATCTGCTCGTAGAGCGCCGGTTTTTCCGCGGCTGTTAGGTACCAGTGCAGGCCCGTCGGTATGATCGCGGCGGCCGGTGGTGTCTTGAGTGGCGCAGGTTGGGTGGCGCACGCGGTCAAGGTCAGCAGCAGCGTGATCAAGAGGGTTGGCAGGCGCGGTCTCATAAGTTGACTTTGGCAGTTTGAAAGTGGATGGTTCCGGTTTACGGCGCAAGAATAGCAACATGGGAGCATCCTGATGTCGGGCCGAGCGAACTGCCGGCGGCTGGCCGTCGTGACGGCCACAGGCGTGTTGCTGGGACTGCTGGCGCTACCCGCGGTTTATGGCGACGAGGCAGCGCCGACTGCGCCGGTAACT
>JAYUGT010000191.1:0-1528 GCA_043738315.1 Gammaproteobacteria bacterium | reverse complement strand
TTTCCATCGCAAACGGGTCATGCGTGCTCTCGCCGAGACTGCGCGACTTGAGTTTTTCGATATTGACCTGTGCCGGCCGGGACGACGCACCGGATGGTGAGGGGGGTTGTGCGCGTCGCGGTCCGGTCTGTACCTCGGCCACGATTTGCGCATCCGCTTGGTCCGGCTTGTCTCTGATCCATGCGGCGGCTGCGAGCGTTGCGCTCAGCACGCCACCGAGGATGAGCCAGCGCCGGCCGGTTTTCACGAAGGCATCCTCAGAAACGCCGTGAATCGCAGTTGCACCTCGAGCTGGCCCGGGGCACCCATGTCGCGCTGGAAGGCGATGCCATCGAGCGCGAGCTCGGGTATGTCGCGCAGCGCGCCGGACAGAAAGTGCCTTACCTGCGGGTAGCTTCCCTTGACCGGCAGCACGATCTGATAGCGCACGAGCTTGGCGGACGCATCCGGCAACGGACGGTACTCGCCGCGCTCAAGCATCAGTCCGGCGCTATGCGCATTGGCATGCAGCTGGCGCACGACCTCGGGTGCTTGCGCCACGCCCGGGAGCAGTTCGTAGAAATCCGCGAGCTGCGACGCTGGCCGCACCGGCTCCGCATCGTGCCGTTGATTGCCGGCGTGCGATTCCAGCTCGGCCACCCGGTCGCGCAGCGCTTGCGCCTGCGATGCCAGGGGCCGCACGGCCAGGGCATACAGGCTGAGCGCAAGTACCGCCAGCGCAATGGTCGCCATCGCGGACCTATCCAGATCGCGGGCGGCGCGCCGCAGCCGCCAGACGCTTACCTGGTTCGCTCTATCCATGATGCCGTCACCAGGAACTGCAGCGGGCGCGTCGCGTTCTGCCGCTCGAACTGATGCTGGAGCAGGTACACATTCGCGAGCTCCGGCTGTTGCTCGAGGCGTCTCACATATTCGAACATCGCCTCGGCATCCGTGGTTTCTGCGCTTATCTGCACGATCCCGGACTTGGCATCGGGGGCGATGCCGAGCAGCATAACGCGTGTAACCGCTGCGCCTTCGACCGCCCGGAACAGGCGATCCCAGGGCAAGGCGATCTGTTCGATGACGTCGTTCGCGCGGAGGATTTCCTGCTCGACCGATTTGTCGATCTGCGTCGCGGCCGGCGCCTGGTGCCCTGCGCGCTGTTCGAGCCTGGCGAGCTGGGATTGAAGCTCCTGCGTCTCGCTTTGCAGTTGCGCACGCCACAACACCACGGCCACAACGGCGACAACGGCCGCCGCGAGCAACGGCAACCGGCCGAGCCGGGAGCGCCCGGCCGGTTGTACAAAATCCAGCTCGAGCGCGCGCATCACTGCACTCCCGCCATGGCCAGTGCGACGCCCGCATCGACATCGGGTGCGAGCCCGTGGTTGCGGCGGGGAGCGAGCCGTTCCAGTCGCAGGCCGTCGGTATCGATGTCAACGTCGTCCACCACGCTCAGGAATATTTTGTCGCCCGCCGCGCCGGCCGGCAGGAGCAATTGCTCCTGGTCGAGCAGTTCACGCAGTGGAACCGGCACGCCGTTGAC
>JAYUGT010000190.1:0-9932 GCA_043738315.1 Gammaproteobacteria bacterium | reverse complement strand
CCTGTCGATCGCCTCCGCGGCACTGACCGGACAGCAGCTGGTCGCGATCGCCAACCGGGCTAACAAGCACGGCACCCGGTTCCGCTACCGCCAGTTTCCGCTGTGGTTGATGAAGATCCTCGCGGCGTTCTCCGAAGAAGTCGTGTACCCGTTGCGCTACGCGCAGTGGTACAACGACCGTGCGAACGGCTACGACTTTGCATCTAACGAAGACCTCGCGGATCTCGAACGCGTGCATCCGCTCTGGAGCTTCGAGCGCGAGCTCGAGTTCTGGGGCATCAATGACCTGAAGCCCAAGGCCGCTTCATGAGCGGAGTCAGCGCGGCAGCGCATAGGCGACCACATAGTCGCCGCGCTTGCTGTCGCCCTTGTAGCCGCCTGCGGCGATTACGAGGTACTGCCGTCCACCGACGGAGTACGTCATCGGCGTCGACTGGCCGCCGGCGGGAAGTTTCACTTCCCACAATACTTTTCCGGTATCGATGTCGAACGCGCGCAGGCGATCATCCAGGCTCGCCGCGATAAATATCAAGCCCCCGGCGGTAATGATCGGGCCACCGATGTTAGGCATCCCCACGTTCAGGCCAATATACGGCGCGTTACCCAGCGGAATCTGCCATTTGATGTTGCCGTGCTGCATGTCAACGGCGGTGAGCAAGCCCCAGGGCGGTTTCACGCACGGAATTCCGAGGACCGACTGGAATGCCCTGCGGCGCATGCCGTAGGGAGTGCCTTGCTGGCGTGCGAATTCAAAATCGTCGTATTTCCCGGACTTCCTCTGCTCCGCCATGTCGGCGCGCGGCACCAGCGCGACGACGAACGGCAGATTCATGGTGTTAGCCACCGCAATCTGCCGCCCGGCATCGAATGCGATGCCGCCCCAGTTCGAGCCGCCGGCATTACCCGGCTGCATCAACGAGTCCCGGACGCCGGGTGGCTGAAACATGCCTTGCGAACGGTAGCCGGCGATGCGCTCGCGGCAGGCGCGGGTATCGAACCAGGCAACTCCCCAGGCATCGTCCGGCGTCACCGGCGCCTGTCTTGTTAGCGCCGGCGGCGCCACGGGATAGGGCTGCGTCGGCGACGGATACTCACCCGGCACCGCATCCTGCGGCACCGGCTTTTCCACGATGGGGAATATGGGCGCGCCGCTGTCGCGATTGAAGGTAAAGAGAAATCCGTTCTTGGTCGCCTGGATAACGGCTGCGATGCGCTTGCCGTCGTGGACCAGTTCCGCGAGCGTCGGCTGCGCCGGCAGGTCGTAGTCCCAGAGGTCATGATGAACCAGTTGCTGGCCCCAGTGGAGTTGGCCGGTTGCACCATCGAGCGCCACGATTGAATTAGCCCAGCGGTTGTCGCCCGGGCGTTCACCGCCGAAAAAATCCGGGCTTGCCGATCCCGTCGGCACGAACACGAGGTGGCGCGCCGGGTCCACTGACAGCGGCGCCCAGGCATTGGCGGCACTGGCTTTTGTCAGCCGGGCAGCATCCCACTCCTGGTAAACCGGATTGCTGGCATCGTGCGGGATCGGATCCCAGCTCCACCGCAGCTGGCCACTGCGCACATCGAACGCCCGCACGATGCCGAGCTCTTCCTGGACCGCCCGGTTGTCGCCGATTGACGAGCCGACAATGACTTTGTCGTCCAGGATGGCGGGCGGCGAGGTCACCAGATAATCGCGCCACTCATCACCTTCCTGGAATTGCGAGCGCACATCCTTGAGCAGATTCACCGCCCCGCGTTCGCCAAAGTCCGCGCAGGCCCTGCCGGTCGCTGCATCCAGTGCTAACAAGCGGCCATCGAGCGTCGGCGCAAAAATCCTGGCGTGACAGACCGCAGCGCGCGCACTGGCACCATCCACCCACAGCGATACGCCGCGCGACACCCCGTCCGAGTAATGCAGCTCCTTGCGGCTCTGGCTGTTGTGCCGCCAACGCAGCGCACCGGTGACCGCGTTCACCGCAACGACATCGGTGCTGCTCGTCGTCAGGTAGAGCGTGCCGTCGTAAAGGATGGGCGTCGCTTCAAACGCCGAACGCTCCCAATCCTTCACGCCCTGCCCCAGCTCGCCGGTCTGAAACATCCAGGCGACGCGCAATTCGCCGACATTGGCGCGCGTAATCTGGGCTAACGGCGAGTAGCGCGTGCCCCCGGCATCGCCCCCGTAGGCCGGCCAACCCACATCAGGCGTCGATGCGGCGAGCACAGTGGTCATGGCGAGCCATGACGTAATGAGCAGCGGTAATTTGCGCACGACCCTTCCCCCTTTATAACCGTGGCGCCATGATCAGGTGCGCTGTTGATCTTGCGGCGGCTGCTGCTCGCGATCGCTCTCAAACAGGCTTTGCAACTCAGCGCTCGCCTCGCGCGACGTCTGCACCAGTTTGGCCTGGTCGAGGTAAACGGCCCGCTGACGTTTCAAGAGTTCCAGATCGTGGTCGCGAAACCTGGCGATGCTCATGGACACGTCTGATGGCGCGAAGCCCAGCTGCAGCAGCGCCTGCTGCGCCATTTCGAGGCTGGTGTGCCAGGTTTCGCGGTAGAAGCGTGGGATGCCAAGATCCGCCAGGCGATGCGCATGGGTACGATTGCGCGCCCGTGCAATGATGGGCAGGTTCGGAAAGTGGCGGCGCACCAACTCCGCACATTTCACCGAATCTTCCGGATCATCGATGGCAATCACAAACAGTCGCGCCGCCGCGGTGTTAGCCGAGTGCAGCAGCTCAAGCCGCGTCGCATCGCCAAAAAACAGCTTGCCGCCGAAATTGCGCACGTTATCGACCTGGTTGGCGTCTTTTTCGAGCGCAATGAACGGCACCTGCTTCAGCGCCAGCATGCGCGTGATGATCTGCCCCACCCGCCCGTAGCCGGCAATCACCACATGACCGTCGGCATGGTCAATGGCATCGAAAGCCCGCGGGGTCTTGGCATCCAGCCAGGGCTCGAGGACTCGCTCTTCAAGCAGGAACAACAGCGGTGCGCACAGCATGGAAATCGTGACCGCGACCACCAGCAGCTGCGAGACCTGCGCGGTGAAAATGCCCAGCTTGGCGGCCACCGCGAACAGCACAAAGGCGAACTCGCCACCCTGCGCCAGCGCGATGCCGAGCTTGCGGGCTGGCGCAGCCTGGTTGCCTGAGGCGCGGCCGATCAGCAGCAGTATGAGGAACTTGATGCCTAACAACCCGAGCACGATCGCCGCAACCTCAAGGGGTTGCTGGGCGACCAGACCCAGGTTCGCCGACATGCCGACGGCAATGAAAAAAAGTCCCATCAGCAGGCCCTTGAAGGGCTCGATGTCGGCCTCGAGCTCATGGCGGTATTCCGAGTCCGCCAGCAACATGCCGGCCAGGAACGCGCCGAGCGACGCTGTCAGGTGCGCGAGATCCATCAGCAGCGTCACGCCGATGACGATGAACAGCGCGGTCGCCGTAAAGATTTCCCGGCCGCCGAGATTGGCGACAACGCGGAACAGCGGCCGCAGCAGCAGGCGACTGGACAGGATCAGCGCGCCGATAATCGCCACCGCTTTCAGCACATCGATCCAACCAGCCTGCATCCGCGGCGCGCCACCCGCAGCCACGAGCGATGCGCCCAGCAAGGGCAAGACCGCGAGCAACGGAATGACCGCCAGATCCTGGAACAGCAGGATGGCGAAGCTCTCGCGGCCGTGGCGTGCGGAGAGTTGTTTTTTCTCCGCGAGGGTTTGCAGTACCAGCGCCGTGGATGACATCGCGAGTCCCACACCTGCGACCAGCGCCGCCTGCCAGGACCAGCCCAGTGCCAATGCGATGCCGCCAAGCACCACGCTGGTCGCGAGAACTTGCGCCCCACCCAGGCCAAACACCTGCCGCCGCAGCACCCAGAGGCGCGAGGGCTGCAATTCCAGGCCGATGATGAACAGCAGCAGGATGACGCCGAACTCCGAGATCTTCACGATCGCATCGACGTCATCGATCAGTCTGAAGCCCCACGGCCCGATCAACATGCCGGCACCGAGATAGCCGAGCACCGCGCCCAATCCGAGCTTGCGGGACAGCGGCACGATCAGGATGGCGGAACACAGGAAAATCGCGATCTGGATCAGCATGACCGGTCAGGATATTTCAACGTTGAAATCGATAATTGAACTTCACCAGGAACTGCTCGCTGTCGCGCAGCGAGAAGGCCGAGGAAAACAGATTGCCCAAAGACTCATCGCTGTTAGTGGCAAAGTCAGCACCGCCGCGACTGTACACCACGTACAGGTATGACAGTGGCCGCAGCTCATACCGATAGCGCATCTGGAATCCCAGCCGGCGCAGCGAAAAATCATCGAGCGGATCGTTCGACGCGGTCAGCGAACCCCCCGGCTGCAGGCGCCATGCCTGCTTGGCCCGGGCATCAAGCGCAATGGATTCCAGTTTCACGCGCAATTCATGCCGCGTGCCGGCGGACCATTGGGCCCCGGCGTTGATGCCGATCTGGCGGCTGCGAAAAGTACCTAACAAAGTGCCCGCGCGCCACAACAGCCAGTCGGGCTGCACGAACAGCCGCAGGCCGACATTGAAGCGGAGCGCGTCGCTGACATGATAGGTCGGCTGCACGAATGCGTTGAAGGCGGTGCTCGACAGGCCCTCGAGCCCCGTCTGGCCGGCATTCAGGCTGGCATTGAAACTCCAGTGATTCCGCCGCGGCCAGTTGCGGCTGAATTCCAGGTTCAGCCGGTCCGGCAAGGACACCGTGCCATTGCCGCGGGAAATAAGGTCATCATTCACCGTTGTTAGCTGCGTGAGCGCAAAGAATTCATTGCCGCCACCCTTGGTCTCGGACGTGCGGTTGATCTGCAGCGCCGTGAATATGGTCTCGCCATGCTCGTTGCGCCGCGTCGAGGCGACGTAACCCCAGTCCTGCGAGCGATACCACGAGTTGCCGGCGAAGTCAGTCACGCGGCGGCGCATTTCATAGCGCAGGTAATTGAAATTATTGCGATCCAGATAGCCGAAATCATTCAGTTGCAGCCCGTCGCCGAGATGCAGCAGGTACAGGCTTTGCCGCCAGCGGGTGCTCAGTTCATTGTTGATGCGAATCTGCATCCCGGCATCGCGCTCGGTCGCGCCGCGCTGGTTCACGGATGAGCCCACCACCTGGGTCACGACGTTCCAGCGCTGATTCGGCTTCCAGTGATGATCCAGGCCGACCACGGTCGCCGCGCGGTCCAGGTAATCGGAGCGCACCTGCGTCGCGAGAACCCCCATATCCTGGCTGCCGAAATCCTGGGTGGCGCGAAAGGCGAGAAAATCCCGCCCGGCAGCGCCGCGTTCGCTGCTGGCTAACAAGCCGTAGTCGACGCGGCCGAGATTGCCGTTGAGCTTGAGCGCGGCCAGCACATCGGCGGGGCCACTGCCGTCGTCGGCCGCGCCGCCGACCCGGCGCGTGTAAATCAGATTGCCCGAGGCATAGCCGAAAGGCACGTCAAACAGGCCCTGGTTCTCGGTAAAGAACGGCCGCTTGTCGCTGAAAAAAGTCTCGATAGCGTCGAAATTGACCACCAGCTCGTCGCTTTCAATCTGGCCAAAGTCCGGATTGATGGTCGCGGTCAGCTGAAATCGCCCGCTCGGCTTCCAGAAGACATCGGCGCCGACATCCGTCGAGGTGCCGCCTTTCACCAGATCGGCGGTGCTGACCGCATAGGGCGTCACCGCCAGCAACGACTGCGAATAAGCCGGAATCTCGATCTTGGCGAGCTCCGAGAGATAGCGCGGTTCAAAATAGCTAACGGCCGGCCAGGCCACGCGCTCGCCGGTCGAGGCGATCACGCGATCAAGGTAGACACCAACCACCCGCTTGCCATTCTTGCCCGGTTTCATCGGCGCGACATGCCAGGGAATCAGCATCTCGGCGGTCCAGCCATCGGCTTGTTCGGCAATCGCATGCTGCCAGTCGCCGTCCCAGTCCTGGCGGAACACGTTTTCGTTGACGACCACCGCATCCAGCAAGCCGTTACCCAGGGTCAATGTGAAGTTGTAACCCGTGCCGCCGTCGCCGTCATAGTCGATCACGAGATTTACCCGATCCACGGTCGCAAACTGATCGCGTTCGCTGCGCTGCCGGGAGCGTGCAACGTCGGCGGACATCGTGCTGCGAAACGCCACCGCCAGTCCCTGGGGCGTCGCCAGGATCCAGGCTTCGGTAGGCTGGCGGCTAACAGCCCGGGTCAGGGGCTGCACGATCCTGAAGTCGGTGATGTGCTGTGCCGCGCCCCACTCGGGCTCATCCGGCACGCCATCGATGCGCAGCTCGGCATGCGCGGCGCCCACTGCGAACAGGCCAATGATCAGGCATTGCAGGACTCGCTGCGCGATCCTTGTTGTTGTTGCGGAGGGCACCCGCTATTGTCGCCGAGCGGCACAAAAAAGTCCCAGCAGACGATCCAGGAGTCGAGGCGAATGAAAGCAGCGTATTACGAGTCCGTCGGTCCCGCCCTGGAAGTCATCCGGGTCGGGGAACGGCCGACGCCGCAACCCGCGCCCGGCGAGGTGCGAATTCGCATGCATGCGTCGGGTGTCAATCCCTCGGACGTCAAGTCGCGCGCCGGATCGCGCGGTCCGCTGGCCTGGCCCTGGGTGATTCCGCATTCGGACGGCGCCGGCATCATCGACGCGGTCGGCAGCGGCGTCAATGCGTCAAGAATCGGCGAACGCGTGTGGACCTGGAACGCCGGCTGGCGACGACCGTTCGGGACCTGCGCCGAATGTGTCTGCCTGCCGAGCGCGCAGGCGGTGTTTCTGGGAGCTAACACCGATTTCGACGCCGGCGCCTGCCTCGGCATTCCGGCGATGACCGCCTGTCACGCGGCGTTAGGTGACGGTGCGCTCAGTGGCAAGACGATCCTGGTGACCGGCGGCGCCGGTGCGGTTGGTCACTATGCCATTCAATTTGCCAAATGGTCGGGCGCCCAGGTAATCACGACCGTCAGTGGCGCCGTCAAAGCGGCGCAGGCGCAAACAGCCGGTGCGGATCACGTGATCAACTATCGCGATCAGGATGTCGTTGCGGTGGTCAAGGAGCTAACCTCCGGCGACGGCGTGGAACGGATTGTCGAAGTCGAGTTCGGCGGCAATCTCGCGGTATCCAACCAGATCCTGAAACCCGGCGGCGTGATCGCGGCCTACGGTTCGATGGCCGCGCCGACACCAGCGCTGCCGTTCTATCCGATGATGTTCAACCACACCACGGTGCACATGCTGCTGGTGTACGCGCTGACCGAGGCGCAGCGCAAACGCGCCTGCGACCTGATCAACAGCGCACTCGCCGCCGGCGCGCTGCGGCATCAGGTCGGCGCCCGCTTCCCGCTGGCTGAGACGGCCAAGGCTCACCTGGCCGTGGAGTCGGCAGCCGTGATCGGCAACGTCGTCGTCAATATCGGCTGACTGCCGCGGCGCAACCGCAGCGCATTGCTGATCACGGACACGGAACTGAGGCTCATTGCCAGTGCCGCGATCATGGGCGACAGGAGCCAGCCGGTGAACGGATACAACACCCCCGCGGCCAGCGGCACGCCGAGCGCGTTGTAGGCAAAGGCAAAGCCGAGATTCTGTTTCATGTTAGCGACGGTCTGGCGGGAGATGGTGCGCGCCTGGGCAATGCCGCGCAGATCGCCCTTGACCAGCGTCACCTGCGCGCTGTTCATGGCAACATCGGTGCCGGTTCCCATGGCAATACCGACATCGGCCCTCGCTAACGCGGGCGCGTCGTTGATGCCATCACCGGCCATTGCCACGATGTGTCCCGCCTGCTGCAGCTGCGCCACCAGCGCAAGCTTGTCAGCCGGTCTGACTTCGCCATGCACTTCGTCGATGCCGAGCGTCGCGCCCACGGTCTGCGCGGTGGTCAGGCCATCGCCCGTGGCCATGATCACGCGAATCCCGGACGCGCGCAGCGTCGCGAGCGCAGCCGGCGTGCTCGCCTTGATGGGATCAGACACCGCCAGCAGTCCCGCCAACGCGCCATCGACAGCTAACAACATGACGCTCGCGCCGCGCGCCCGCAGCGCTTCAGCCTGCGGCTCCAGCGCGGCGATCGATACGCCGAGCTGCGTCATGAATGCCACATTGCCGAGCGCCACGGCCGAGCCGGCAATCCGCCCGCGCACTCCCAGGCCGGTGACCGACTCAAATCCATCGGCCCTGTCGAGCCCCAAGCCGCGCTCGCGCGCCGCCCGCACAATCGCCTCGGCCAGCGGGTGCTCACTGGCCTGATCCAGGCTGGCCGCGAGGCGCAGCACCGCCTCCTCGCTGTAACCAGGCAATGCCACGGCGCGATCGAAACTCGGCTTCCCTTCCGTCAGGGTCCCGGTCTTGTCCACCAGCAGGGTGTCCACGGTACCCAGTCTTTCGATGGCCGCGGCATCCCGGAACAGCACGCCCTGGGTCGCCGCGTTGCCGCTGGCGACCATGATGCTCATCGGCGTTGCCAGGCCGAGCGCACACGGGCAGGCAATGATCAGCACCGCGACTGCGTTGATGAGGCCATGAACCCAGCCCGGCTGCGGACCTAACAAACCCCAGGCGAAAAATGTCAGCAGCGCGACGCTGACCACCCCGACCACGAAATAACCCGCCACCCGGTCCGCCATGCGCTGCAGCGGCGCTTTTGAACGCTGGGCCGCGGCGACCATCTGCACGATGCCGGCGAGCACCGTCTGCGATCCGACGCGTTCGGCGCGCATCACCAGCGCGCCGCGGGCATTCAGGGTCGCACCGATCAGCCGGTCGCCGGCGCGCTTGCTGACCGGCATCGGCTCGCCCGTGAGCATGGATTCGTCGACGGCGCTGTCGCCTTCGATCACCACGCCATCCACCGGAACCTTTTCGCCAGGGCGAACCCGCAGCGTGTCGCCAACGTGCACATGCGCCAGTGGAATGTCTTCTTCCACGCCGCCGGCGCCGATACGCCGCGCGGTTCTTGGCGCAAGATCCAGCAGCGATCGGATCGCGGCGGAGGTCTGCGCACGCGCCCTGAGTTCCAGGATCTGCCCCAGCAGTGTCAGCGAGATGATGACCGCGGCGGCCTCGAAATACACCGCGACGCGTCCCATGCTGATGAACGCCGCCGGGAACGCGCCCGGCGCGATCGTCGCCACGACGCTGTACAGAAACGCGGCGCCGGTGCCCAGCGCGATCAGCGTCCACATGTTAGGACTGCGATGAATCACGGACTGCGCGCCGCGCACGAAGAACGGACCACCCGCCCACAGCACGATCGGCAGGCTGAGCAGCATTTCAATCCAGCTTTGCGTGGTTATCTCGAACCATTGCAGGCGGTGGCCGGCCATGGCCAGCACCGCGACCGCCAGCGTGAGTGGCAGCGTCCAGAGGAACCGCCGCCGAAAATCCCGCAGCTCATGATTCTCGCCCGCGGTCGGCGCCGGCATCTCCGGCTCGAGCGCCATGCCGCATTTCGGGCAGGCGCCCGGGTGATCCTGGCGGATCTCGGGATGCATGGGGCAGGTGTAGATCACGCCGGCAATGACCGGCTCGGTTACGGCGGACGGTGTCGCGTCGGCCGCTGCATATTTCGCGGGATCGGCCGCGAACTTTGCCTTGCAGCCCGCGCCGCAGAAGAAAACCGTCTTCCCTGCATGCTCCAGGAAATGTGGCGATTGGTCGGACACCTTCATGCCACACACCGGATCGGTCAATGATTGGATCGCATCCATACGGTCTCTGGCTAACACTCGGCGCCTCTGGTTGAAGGCCATCGCATCTTAGCGCCGTTCATGCCGCACGGCGCGTGTGGCGCCGTCAGGCTCGCCTGTAAGCGGTCACCGACAAGCTGTGAGGAACATGACCGATGACACGAGTCGCATCAAGCGCGGATAGTGAGAGGGGTATATGCGCGGGCTCAATCCGCGGCCTTTTGTCAGGAGCAATGAAATGACCAGGCTATTA
>JAYUGT010000189.1:0-4002 GCA_043738315.1 Gammaproteobacteria bacterium | reverse complement strand
GCGTCGGCGAGGTACGCCGGATCGTGTGCGCGTCGCCGGCCTATCTCAAGGCGCACGGTACGCCGCGTTCGCCCGACAGCCTGACAAAACACACGCTCATCGCCGCGAGCGGCGTCACGCCGCACAGTGACTGGCAATTCAGGATCGGCAACGCCATGCGTTCGATCAAGCTGCGCCCGCGAATGACGACCACCACTAACGATGCCGCCCGGACCGCCGCGTTGTCGGGATTTGGCGTGACGCGACTCCTGTCCTATCAGGTCGCCGCCGATATCGAGGCCGGTCATCTGCGGGTCGTGCTCAGGGAATTCGAACCGGCGCCATTGCCGATCCACGTGGTGCATCGCGAGGGGCGGCGTGCCACGGGCAAAGTCCGCGCGTTTGTCGATCTCGCCATCGCACAACTGCGCGGCGATCCGCACCTGCGGCCGTCGGTTTGACACGCCGGGCAGCGTGTACATCGACTAAAATTGATCACCATGACCGCTGCAGGCAATAAGTTGCTGGTTCTCGTTCGCCACGGCGAAACGGACTTCAATGCCGCGCGCGTGATCCAGATGCCCAGTGCAGCCTTGTCGGCGCAAGGGCGCAGCCAGGCTGCCTTGCTGGCTAACAGGCTCGCCGATGCAGGCATCACGCGCATTGTCAGCAGCGATTTTCCGCGCGCCGCCGATACGGCAACCGTGGTCAGCCAGCACACCGGCGTTGCCGTCGATCATGACGTCCTGTTGCGAGAGCGCGATTTCGGCGATCTGATCGGCCGATCCTATGACTCCTTCCCGTCCAGTCCCTTGCCGCTCGATTTTGCGCCGCCTAACGGCGAGGGTCCGGACGCGTTTTTCGGCCGCATGGCCCTGGCCTGGGACCTGATCACGGGTCTGGTCGCGGATACGCCCGGCAACCTGCTGGTCGTCACCCACGGACTGGTCTGTAAGGCCCTGGTGTCGAGGTATGTCGAGCCGACCTCGGTGGGCGTAGTTCCCCGGTCCTGGTTCAACACCTCAGTGACCGAGATCTGCGCAGCCGCACCCTGGACCGCCCGGCGGGTCAACTGCGTTGCGCACCTGCCCGATCAGGCGCGTTCCAAATGACCGGTTCCGTCCACGATGCCGGGCATCGCCACCCGCTTGCCCGCGACATAACGCCGTAGAAAATACTCACAGGTTTGGTTGAAGGCTGTTAGCCAGGCGGGACCCTGCGCAGCCCGCGGCAGATCATCGCGGCCCACCAGGCCACCGAGGTAATGGTCCGCGCCTTGCAGTGTCAGCAGGTATTTCGGTTTGCTGGCGGCGAGGTCAAAAGGTTCCCGTCGCCACCGGTAACCGCTCAGGCCGGGTGCCTGCGGCAGATCTTCAGTGCCAACCGTCACCAGCAGCGGCAACCTGAGGGCCGCAAAATCCTCGCTGCGCAGCAGCGGCGCAAAACGGCCGGCGCCACTGAAGACGATTGCCGCACGTACATTTTTCACGGTGCGATGGATGGTATTTCCAGACGCGGGGTCGAAATAGGTCGCACCCGCCAGCGTCTGTGCCACCAGTCCGCCAAACGAATGTCCAGTGGCCGCGAGCCGCGTGCGGTCGGCGCGGTCGCCGAATTCCGGCACCAGGCGCCGGACTGCATCCAGCGATGCAACCAGAAATTCCATGTCCTCGAGTCGCCAGCTGAAATAGCGCGGATCAATGCTGCCACGCTTGACGCCCAGCGACACCGAATCCCGATGCGTCGGCGCGAGGATGGCGAATCCGGCCGCAGCCCAGTGCCTGAGGATCGGGTCGTAAAGGCGGCCGGAGGAATAGGCGCCGTGCGAGAACAACACCAGCGGCAAGTGTCGACCGGCCGGTGGCATGAATAGCCGCACCGGCAGCGCGCGTGCCGGGTCCGCAGTGGCGAGATCGATGTCACGCACCATCACGTCCGCGGGGGCTGCATCGTTCGCCAGCCCGGTCGCTGCTGTTGCGGCTGCCGCAGCTAACAAAAACTCACGTCGATTGTGCATTTGCGACCCTTGCTGCCGATTGCCCTGCGATCCGTCCTAACGTTATCGCCATGCAGATGCCGGCGCCCGGCAGGTAGCCGGTGACGTCCGGACCCGAAATGCCGCGCGCGGCGCCGCCACCGGCGAAAAGGTTGGAAAACGCTCCACCTGATCGCCGTTGCACACGCGCCTGTGCATCGACCACCAGGCCACCCTGGGTGTGGAATAAAGCCCCCGTGACGCGCAGCGCGCAGAATTCCGGCGCCAGCGGCGCGATGTCATCGAAGCGGCGGCCGAATCGATCGGGTTGACCGCGGCCGCGGCAGGTGTCGATCGCCGCCGCTTCCCGCTCCAGCGCGCCCGGAGGCAGTCCGCACTTGCTGGCGAGCTCGGCGAGCGTCGCGCCGCGCCGGATCGCGCCGATGGCCGCAAGCTCGCGCTGCTCGAGCGAATGGCCGAGGCAGGCCTGGTGACGGGTTTCATCGAACACCACCCAGGCACGGCTCTCGGGCTGTTGGTTCACCGGCACGCACAGGCCGGAAATGTTTTCGTTTTCGTGCGTGAAGCGCTCACCGCGCTGATTGACCATCCAGCCGCCCTCGAGAATCAACGGGTGCGGCACGACCATTGCCTGCGGATCGGCCAGCGTGCCCAACCCCTGATAGGCCGACAGGTCCGCGAGCGCAGCGTCCAGCGCCTTGCCCCAGATGATCGCATCGCCATGATTGCCTTCGTGGCCGAAGTAGCGGCCGTTAGCCATCTCGGGAATATGCTCGCGTATGAGTTGCGGACTGCCGCCAAAACCGCAACTGGCTAACACCAGTGCCTCGATGCCCAGCCACTCGCGCGAACCGTCGGGTCGCTGGATAGCCACGCCGGATATCGCTCCCTGCCGATCCACGCACAGATCGACCACCCGCGCCTCGGTCATGATCGACGCACCCGCACGCTGCGCGGCGCGCTCCAGCAACGCGACCAGTTCTGCGCCATTGCGGCCCGGTGGCATGTGCAGGCGTGGGTGAATGTGACCGAGACTGGTCCACTTGAAGTCCAGGCGCAGCTCGACATCGTGGCGTTCGGTCAGCCAGTCGACCGTCGGCCCAGATTCATGGGCGATTAGCTTTGTTAGCTCCGGGTCGGCGCGACCCCGGGTCTTGGCCATCACATCGTTGTAGAATTGCTCCGGGCTGTCCGGGATGCCGTGACGCTGATGTTCCTTGCTCGCGGCCGCACAGGCGGCACCCAGGGACATGGCCGTGCTGCCGGCCAGCCGCTGGTCCTGCTCAAGGACCAGCACTTCCGCACCGGCCGCCGCGGCTGCGGTTGCGGCGGTCAGTCCGCAGGCGCCGCCGCCGATGATCGCGACTCCGACGCGCTCGCTGAAATCGCTGCGTTCCTTTCCGATAATGGCCATTTGTAGAGCTTAGCAGCGCGCCACGCTTGCGAGTCGGCCCGCGTATTCGCATAGTGCTGCCAATGGACATGCCGCTTATGAATCACGCAACCGTACTCGCCGAACTGACCCGTGTGCTGGGTTCCCAGCACGTGGTAACCGACCCTGCAGAGCTCGACTTTTTCTCCACCGATGTGTATCGCAGCGGCGCGCGACCGTTAGCCGTCATCCGGCCCGGCAGCACCGAGGAGCTGGGCAGGGCGCTGCAGGCCATCGCGCCATCCGGACTGGCCATTGTCCCGCGCGGGGGTGGCATGTCGTATACCGATGGTTACCTGCCAACCAGGCCCGATTCCATCATGGTTGACATGCTGCGCATGGATCGTATCCGCGACATCAATGCGGATGACTGCCATGTCACGGTGGAATGTGGCGCGACCTGGAAGTCCCTGCACGACGCGCTGCAACCGCGGGGCGTCCGGACTCCGTATTGGGGGCCGTTGTCCGGCCTCAAATCCAGCATTGGCGGGGCCCTGTCGCAAGGCAGCATGTTCCTGGGGTCCGGTCAGTACGGCCCGGCTGCGGAAAGCGTCATTGGCCTGGATGTCGTGCTGGTCGACGGTACGGTGCTGCA
>JAYUGT010000188.1:0-26451 GCA_043738315.1 Gammaproteobacteria bacterium | reverse complement strand
TGCGTTCCGCGGTAGTCGCGGTGACCGTGGCCGTCATGCCGGGTTTCAGTTTCAGCTCCGCGTTTGCCACTTCGACCACGGCATCGTAGGTGACCACGTTTTGCACCGTCTGCGGCGCGTTGCGGATTTCGTGGATGCGTCCCCTGAAGCGCTCGCCCGGATAGGCATCGACCGTAAACGAGGCATTCATGCCGGCGCTCAGCCGGCCGATGTCGGATTCGGCGACGTTGGTGTGCACTTCCATGGCGCGCAGATCCTGCGCGATCGTGAACAGGACCGGCGCCTGCAGCGACGCGGCGACCGTCTGGCCTACGTTGACCTGACGGGAAATAACCATGCCGTCGGTGGGCGCCAGGATGTCCGTGTAGCGCAGGTTGGTCTGCGCCTGGCGCAGCGCGGCTAACGACTGGTCGAGCTGGCCGCGAGCCTGTGCGACCGCCGCGACTGCCGCGTTCGCGGCGGATTCCGTGGAATCCCGGTCGTTCTCGGAAATGATCTTCTGCTCGAACAGCGTGGCGGAGCGTTTGGCCAGGCGGCGCGCTTCGTCAGCCTGTACCTGCAGGCGCAGGATATTGCCGCGGGCTGCGCTCACGTTAGCCTGCGCCTGCGCCACCTGCGCTTCAAACAGCGCGGGATCGATCTTGGCGATGCGCTGGCCTTTTTTCACCTGGCTGTTGAAGTCCGCAAACAGGCTTTGCACCCGCCCCGACACCTGGCTGCCGACCTCGACCGTGACCACCGCGGATAGCGTGCCGGTGGCGGTCACCTTGGCAATCAGGTCGCCCTGCGTGGCCGGTACGGTGGCATACGACTGGGCCGGCGCCTTGCTGCCGACGCAGCGCCACAGCACCAGGGCGATGACAATCGCGAGCGCAACGAGCTGTATGCTGCGGCGGCGCCACAGCGGAGTTACGGTATCTTCCATAGCTTGAATTCTGTCGGCCCTGCGGGCGAAAGTACATGCAGACCTGCAGATGTGACCGAAGGGTCCTTGGAATTGTTCCCCGATCGGAGTTGCGATGAAAATGCTGCGCGCCTACGCCAACCTCGCGAGTGGCGGCCAGATGCACTATCGAATTGCCGGCAGTGGGCCGCCCGTCATCCTGCTGCATCCGTCGCCTCAGTCGAGCCGCTTTTCGGTGCCGATGGCGCTGCGGCTCGCGAAGAATTTCACCGCCATTGCGGTCGATACGCCGGGCTACGGCCAGTCCGACCCGCTGCCCGGAAATCCCGCCACACCGCAGCTCGAGGACTACGTGCCCCTGTATCGCGAATTTCTCGATGCGTTAGGTATCCAGAAGGCTGCGTTCTATGGCAATGCCACGGGTGCAGAAATTGCGCACCTGTTCGCCTATGCCTATCCGGATCGCTGTGCGATCTGCATGATGGACACGGCCGGCCACAAGGAAGATGCCGACCTCGATAGGATGCTGGAGGGATATTTTCCGGATGTCACGCCGAAGCGCGACGGCAGTCATTTGCTGACCCTCTGGCACATGGTGTCGTCGCTGTCGCTGTTTTCGCCCTGGCACTCGACCGATGCCAGGGACCGCATCAAGACCTCGCTGCCGCCGGTCGAGCAGATCCAGGCGAGCTTCGTCGACTATGTGTTAGCCGGCACGAATTACGCGGCGGCCTACCGGCCGGCGTTCTACACTGCGAAGCACCAGTTGATTACGCGGGTCAAAGTGCCCGCGACACTGACGCGCTGGCTCGGCAAGCCGGATCTTACCGAGCAGGACGAATTGATCCGGCGCGGACTGCCGGCCAATTTCACGGTGCTGCATGCCGGGCCCACGGTGGCGGAGCGGCAGCAAGTGTCGGAAGGCTACCTGCTCAAGAACTGGTCAGGACTCGACCACAAGGTCTAACGGCAACTCAGTCGTGTTCTTGGTTTCCTCGAGCACGATGCGCGAGTCGATCGAATGCACGCCTTCGACCTGCGCCAGTTTCTTTTGTACGAAACTGTTGTAGTCGTCAATCGTGCGCGTCGCGACCAGCAGGATGAAATCGATATCGCCCATCAGCACGAAGCACTGCATCACTTCCGGGAAGCTGACGACCTTCTGCTTGAACTTCGGCAGGCTTTGCCAGCCGTTGCTGGTCAGCTTGACGTGCACGAACACCAGCACCTCGAGGCCCAGTTTTTCGCGAGCTAACAGCGCGACCCGGCGCTTGATGACGCCGCTGGCCTCGAGCTGGTTGACCCGGCGCCAGCAGGGCGACTGGGACAGGCCGACCGACTCGGCGAGGTCGGCTGTGGATATAGTGGTGTCCTTCTGCAGCTGCTTTAGGATACCAATATCAAGCCGATCCATTTTCATAGATAAAATATCCAAATCTTGATTTCAGTAGGTTAATCTATCCATTCACCGGCCGGGCTGCAATAGCGATCGCGCAGCATTAATCGTTTCGACAGCGGTAGGCTTAGATATGGCAACCAACTCGAGCTTTCACATGCCCCTGGTCCCGGCGCGGCCAGGCGAGGCGCCGGATTTCAGTTACGTGCGCCTGTCGCCCGCGGGCGCGGTACGCAAGCCGCCAATCGACGTGCCGGTGCCCTACACCGCGGATCTGGCCGAGGAGCTGGTGCGCGTGCTCGACGATCGGCACCAGGCGGTCGGTCCCTGGGACCCGGGCCTGACACCGGCCGAGTTGCAGCGCGGTCTGCGCTACCTGTTGCTAACACGCATTTTTGATGATCGCATGCAGCGCACCCAGCGCCAGGGACGCATTACGTTCTATGTGCGGTCCTTCGGCGAAGAGGCGGTTTCCGTGGCGGCCGGCATGGCGCTCGCTGCGGATGACATGTTGTTTCCGTCCTACCGCAACCAGGGACTCTTCATTGCACGCGACATGCCGCTGGTCGAGATGATGTGCCAGCTGCTGTCGAATTCGCGCGACATGTGCCGCGGCCGCCAGCTGCCCGTGATGTACCACAGCAAGGCGCGCCGTATTTTCACCATCTCCGGCAATCTTGCCACCCAGTTCCCGCAGGCGGTCGGCTGGGCCATGGCGTCCGCGATCAAGGGCGAACGCCATATTGCGGCCAGCTGGCTGGGCGAGGGCAGTACCGCCGAGGCCGACTTCCACCACGCGTTGTTATTCGCCAAGGTGTATCGCGCGCCGGTCATTCTCAACGTGGTGAACAACCAGTGGGCGATTTCCACTTTCCAGGGCTTCGCCGGCGGCGAGCAGAAGTCCTTTGCGGCGCGCGGGCCTGGTGCCGGCATCGCCGGCATCCGCGTCGACGGCAACGATTTTCTGGCGGTGCATGCGGTGACGCGCTGGGCAGCGGCGCGCGCCCGTGAAGGCCACGGCCCAACGCTGGTCGAACATGTCACCTACCGCGCCGGCGCGCATTCGACCAGTGACGATCCATCGCGCTACCGGCCCAAGGACGATTACGAGCACTGGCCGTTAGGGGATCCGGTCATGCGCCTCAAGCAGCACCTGATGGCCCTCGGCGCGTGGTCCGAGGATCAGCATGTCGCGCTGACCACGGAGCTCGAAGCGCACGTGGCGGCGCAGTGGAAAGAGGCGGTCAGCTACGGCACGCTGGAGCAGGGTCCGCCGCTCGATCCGGCGCTGATGTTCGATGACGTCTACAAGGTACGCACGCCGCGGCTCGAGCAGCAGGCGCAGCAGTTGCGCGAGGAGCACGCGATCCGCATGCGCAACAAGGCCGGCGCGCCATGAACGACGTCAGCGACGCCGCCAAGCAGACCGGCATCAAGCAGATGAACATCAAGCAGATGAACATGGTCCAGGCGCTGAATTCCGCCATGAACATCGCCATGGAGCGCGATCCACGGGTCGTGGTGTTAGGCGAGGACGTCGGTTATTTCGGCGGCGTGTTCCGCGTGACCGAGGGACTGCAGAAAAAATACGGCACGCACCGGGTCATTGATACGCCGATCGCCGAGGGCGGCATTGTCGGCGCGTCCATCGGCATGGCGGCTAACGGCCTGCGGCCGGTGGCGGAAATCCAGTTCGCCGACTACATCTACCCGGCCTACGACCAGATCGTCAGCGAGCTGGCGCGGCTGCGGTATCGCAGCGCCGGCGAGTTTCCCGCGCCGGTCACCATCCGCACGCCCTGTGGCGGCGGCATCCGCGGCGGCCAGACGCATTCGCAGAGCCCCGAGGTGCTGTTTGCGCATGTGTGCGGGATCAAGGTGGTGATGCCGTCGACGCCGTACGACGCCAAGGGCCTGTTGTTAGCCTCGATCGAAGACGATGACCCGGTGATATTTTTCGAGCCGAAGCGCATCTATAACGGCCCGTTTGACGGCGATCCGGACAAGCCGGCGATAGGCTGGAATGCCCACTCCGGCGGCCAGGTACCCGAGGGTTACTACACCGTGCCGATCGGCAAGGCTAACGTCGTGCGGCAGGGGGCGGCGCTGTCCATCGTCACTTACGGCACCATGGTGCACGTTTGCCTGGCCGCGGCCAGCGACCTGGGGCTGGACGCGGAAGTCGTCGACGTGCGCAGCATCGCGCCGCTCGACATCGACACGCTCGCGACCTCGGTGTCGAAGACCGGACGCTGCCTGATCGTGCACGAGGCTACCGGGTTCGCGGGGTTTGGCGCCGAGCTGTCGGCGTCGATCCAGGAGGCGTGTTTCTGGGACCTGGAAGCGCCGATCCTGCGCGTTGCGGGCTGGGACACGCCTTATCCGCATGCGTTTGAATGGGACTATTTTCCGGGCAAGACCCGCGTCAAGCTGGCGCTGGAAAAGCTGATGCGCGCGGCATGAGTCGCTACACCTTCAAACTGCCGGATCTGGGTGAAGGCACGGTGTCCGCTGAAATCGTTGCCTGGCGCGTCGCGGTCGGCGATGTCGTTGCCGAGGATTCTCCGATCGCGGAAATGTCCACCGACAAGGCGGTCGTCGAAGTACCTTCACCGGTCAGCGGCCGGGTGCTGTCGTTAGGTGGCAAGCCAGGCGACGTGGTGTCGGTCGGCGCGGAGTTGGTGGTCATCGAAACCGACGCGGCAGCCGTTGCCGCAGCCCCGGCAGCAAAGCCAGCGGCCGCGGTCGCCGCAGCGCCGAGCCCGCGGCTAACACCGATGCCAGCCGCGGCAGCTGCAGCCGCCAAGGCACCGGCTGCGCCCGCGATCGGTGCGAGCGCAGATTCCCGCCCGAAAGCCTCGCCACGCACACGACGCGAGGCGCGCGAGTCGGGCATAGACCTCAAGGCGGTGGCAGGCACCGGTCCCGACGGCCGCATTCTGGCCGCCGATCTGGCCTCGGCAGCGCCAGCGGCTCCTGTTGTCAGTAGCGCGCCGGCCGGCAGTGACCGGGAAGAAATCCCGGTCATCGGTGTGCGCCGGCTGATCGCCCAGCGCATGACCGAGGCCAAGCGCAACAGCCCGCATTTCGCCTATGTCGAGGAAGTCGATGTCACGGCACTCGAGGCGCTGCGCCTGGAACTGAACTCCGCCCTGGCGGCCGGTCAGCCGACCTATTCTTTTCTGCCGCTGATCACCGCGGCGTTAGCCCAGGTGCTGCGCGATTTCCCGCAATGCAACGCGCATTACGACGGCGCGCGCAACATGCTGGTGCGGTTTCGCGATGTGCATGCCGGTATTGCCACCCAGACGAAGGACGGACTCAAAGTCCCGGTGGTGCGCAACGTCGCCGCGCGCAGCATCAGCGACCTGGCTGCGGAAATCCGCCGGGTCACCGAGGCTGCACGCAACAACACCGCGCGGCGCGATGAGCTCTCCGGATCCACCATCACGGTGACCAGCCTCGGCAAACTGGGCGGGATTGTCTCGACGCCGATTTTGAACGTGCCGGAAGTGGCCATCATCGGCATCAACAAGGCGATCGAACGGGTAGTCGTTCGCAACGGCGGCATGGCAATTCGTCGTATGATGAACCTCTCCTCGAGCTTTGATCATCGCTTCGTCGACGGCTATGACGCCGCCGCGATGATCCAGGCATTGAAAGAGCGGCTGGAAGAGCCGGCAAAGGTTTTACAGCGTTGATTGGTAGCTAACATGAACAGTATCAAGAACCAGAATGCACCCTTTGGCAGTTTGCTGGCCGACAAGATGTCGGTGGCGCGCTATCGCGACGGCGCCTGGACCGCCGCCGAGATCCAGACCACCGGCACGCTGGCGATGCATCCCGCGATGCACGCGCTGCACTACGCCAGCTCCTGCTTCGAGGGCTTCAAGGCCTACAAGCATGCCGATGGCAGCGTCAAGGTGTTTCGCCTGGATCGCCATGTCGAACGCCTGCGCCAGAGCGCCCGCACGCTGGTGCTGCCGGAACCGGATGCGGCACAGCTGCGCGACATGGTGCTGCAGCTCGTCGACCGCTGCCGCGGCGACGTACCCGACGCGCCCGGGTCGCTGTATCTGCGGCCGATCCTGTTCGGCAGCATGCCTAACATCGGCGCGGCCGCAACGCCGAGCAACGAGGCCTACCTCATCGTGCTGGCGAGCCCGGTCTGGGACTACTTCGCCGGCGGCATGAAGCCGCTCAAGATCATGATGGACGATGTCAATCAGCGCTGCGCGCCGCACATGGGCATGGTGAAGACCGGCGGCAACTATGCCTCGGCCATGGGCCCGACCCTGGCCGCCCGCAAGGCGCATGGCACCGATCAGGTGTTGTTCTGCCCGCGCGGCGAGGTGCAGGAAACCGGCGCGGCCAATTTCCTGATGTTGCGTGACGGCCAATTGCTGACACGCTCGCTCGACAGCACGTTTTTGCATGGTGTGACGCGCGACTCGCTGCTGACCATTGCCCGCGATCTCGGCTATAAGGTCGAGGAGCGGATCTTCCGCATACCCGAGGCACTCGAGTGGGCCAAAACCGGCGAAGCGGCGCTATCGGGGACGGCGGCGGTGTTGTCGGGCGTCGGCACGCTGGTCTACCAGGAGCAGAACCACCTGGTCGGCGGCGGCGACGTGGGCCCGCACACCCTCAAGTTGCGCGCGGCGCTGGTCGCCGTGCAGCAGGGCGCAACCCCAGATAAGCACGGCTGGCTGACCAAGGTCTGAGCTGACGACGCTGCGCGCCCAGGTACCGGGCGCGCAGCGGCTCCGCTACCTAACAGGCCGGCATCAATTGTTTTTGGCGCGGTGGATCATGTGCCGCAACTTCTGCTGCTGATACTGGATGCGGGCATGTTCGCGGCGCGTCACTTCGCCGTCGGCGCGCGCAACGCGCTGCATATGCTTGATCTGGTGGTGCTGGGCACGCAGGATCGCGGCCTCCCGGTCGCTGATTCCCGGCGGGTGGGCGAACGCTACGGCGGCGCCCAATCCCAGGATCAGGGTAGCTGCGCCAAGCGCCGAGGTCCGGCGCAGTGTCTGGGCAAGGTTCATGTTGCATCTCCTGGCTTGAGTGTGAACTCGTCGACCCTGTTAGCTAAAACGGGTCGGAGCCAGGCAGGTTGACGCCTCAGCGCTGATAGATCTCGATCAACAGTCCGTTAGGTGCAAGCAGCGTGGTCATGCGTACCGCACCAAAGCGCGGGTCGGTTATTTTGAGCGGCGGTGTCAACGGATGCAGCCCACGTGCGTTGGCGCGCGCCAGCACCGTGTCCAGGCTGGTGACTTCGAATGACCAGCCGGCGAGACCCCGGTTGGGCGGCCGCGGCGCCACCCCGGTGCCGGGCTTGCGATCGGCGGGCTGGTATTCCACCAGCCCCAGGTTGCCGGTGCGCGCGCCGCGTCCATGCAAGGTTATGTAGCGAAAACGCGGCTGAAAAATGCTCCATTCGCGGCTGGTGCGGCGCTCAAGATCCAGCACCTCGGTAAAAAACGTCTCCATCGCGGCCGCGTCTTCCACGATCAGGCTGGAATACGACGGGCCGCCGAGTCCGGTGCCGGGTTCGGTGGCGCCGGTCTGGTTGAGGCCATTGCCGCGGCCCAGGATCACAAGGCGATTGAAGTCGCCGATCTCGTAGCTGGCCTCGGTGACCGGGTAGGGCGTGCCGTCGCGCAGCAGCAGAGGATATTCGTTCACCGCGGGCAGCGTGCGCTTCAGGCCCAACGCCACGACGCGCGCATCCACGGCGCGCACATCGCGCATCGCAAACCCAAGGGCATACGGCCCGGTCTGCTCGCGCTCGTAACTGCTGCGGATCACGGGGGTGTCGCGATCAGGCACGATCACCAGCACGCGAATCGCGGTCGGCAGGCTCGGCCTTGTTAGGCGGTAGACCTGCCAGCGCAGGTCGCCGGGCATCTGCCACAGTTTGCGTTGCGCGGCGAGCACACTGCGACTCTGCGGCAGGGGACCTTCCAGCGTCAGGCCCACGCCATCGACATAGGCGCGGCGCAGCATGGCGAGATCCCGGGTGACCAGCAGCGCGCCGGACAAGGGCCCGGTCAGGGCGCCCTCTGCGGAGGCGATTGGCTCCATCGGATCGTTAGGGAGCACGGGCTCCGCCGCCTTGGTGGCCGCGGCGAGTGCCCACGCGGTGATCACGAGAAGAGCCTGCGGCCAAAGCCGGGATCGCGGTGCTACAGTCATGCCCCGAGACTAAGGCCTGAATCCCACGACTTGCAAGGAAGACCCATGACCGACGCTGCCTATTCGTCCCGCTACGGCCGGGGCCCCGCCCTCGAAGGGCCGTACCTCGACCTGCGCACCGGCGTCGGCAACAAGCTCGGCTACGCGCGCATCCAGGGCGATATCGACTGGGGCAGGCAGAAGTATTTCTGGTTCAAGGGCTATGTGATGGCCGTCGAACCTAACAAAAAGATCCAGGACCTGGTGGGTGCCTGTGGCTTTGGCGCGATTCGCCTCAAGCAGCGCCCGGACGGCTCGATCGAGCGCCTGTGCCGCGAGATCATCCTGTACACCGACCTGCGCAGTGGCGAGGTGCTGGAGGAGTGGCACAACCCGATCATCGATGAGCGGGTCAAGGCCGTGCATGTGGCGAATGATCCCTTCAACTATGTCATCGAAGACTATTTCCCGAAGCCGCCGAAGTTTGGCGGACTGAACACCGAAGCGGAGCCACCGCGTGTGCCGTTTATGCTGCCCTGGTCCCAGCACGGCGACATGCTGACGATGGAGATCCACATTCATCTCGTGTATCCCAGCGCCCTGCAACCGGATAAATGGCCGCGCGAATCCGCAGGCCCGATGGCGCAGGTGTCTGAGTTTTTCGCGCACCATGTGAAGGCAGCGGATCTGCAGAATCCAAAAATAACTTCGCTCGATTACCAGGGGGTGTGGAACCGCACCACGCCGTGGCTGCCGTGGATGCTGATGGGTCAGCGCCCAGGTCACGTCCAGTACGCCTGCTTCATGGGCACCTGTGCGCACCCCGCGGATGTGTTGTCGCGCTCCGCGGTGGACTACGCCGAGAAGCACTATGCCAAGTACTTCGAGGCGCCGACCGAGTGGTCGCCCAATCACAGCCTGTCCAGCCTGGAAAACTACGCGCGCGAGCAACAGCCGGCGCCGGTCAGGCGGTAGCGCGACCCATGGCGCTGCGATCAATGGAGAGGACCGTGCGCGGCCTGCCGACCTCCGACGGCGCGGGCGTCAAGCTGACGCGCGTCATCGGCCAACCCGCGCTGATGGAATTCGACCCGTTCCTGCTGCTGGATGAGTTTGGCACTGACAAGCCCGAGGACTACATCGCCGGTTTTCCCTCGCACCCGCATCGCGGCTTTGAAACCGTCACCTACATGCTCGATGGCCGCATGCGCCACAAGGACAATCACGGCCACGAAGGCCTGTTAGGTCCGGGCAGCGTGCAATGGATGACGGCCGGGCGCGGCATCGTGCATTCGGAAATGCCGGAGCAGGAACAGGGGCGCATGCGCGGCTTCCAGCTCTGGATCAACCTGCCGGCGCGCGACAAGATGACCGCGCCGCGTTATCAGGAATATGCCGCGGACAGCATTCCGGTGGTGCCGGCCGGGCGATTGCCGCCGGGCGTCGCGGCCAAGGTGATCGCGGGCTCGTTCTGTGAGGTGCGTGGGCCCATCGTGCAGCCTGCCACCGAGCCCTTGTATCTCGACCTGACACTGGCGGCGGATTCGAAGGTCGAAGTGCCGGTGCCGCGCGGGCACAGCGCCTTTGCCTATGTCTATGAAGGCTCGGTCGCAGTGGGCGAGTCGGCCGATGCCGCACCGATCGTGGCGCCGATGCTGGCGGTGTTAGGCGACGGCGATGCGGTGCTGCTGCGCGGCGTCGCGGCGGCCAGCCGGGTCATCCTGGTGGCGGGCCGCGTGCTGGGCGAACCGATTGCGCGCTACGGCCCCTTCGTGATGAACACACGCGATGAAATCAGGCGCGCGGTCGAGGATTTCAACAGCGGCCGGTTCTGAGGCCATGCGCGCATGAATGCGGTCAGGCAATACATCCCGCTGTTAGCCCGGCACGAAGGCATCTGGGAAGGGCGTTATCGCCACATCGATCCCGATGGGCGCGAGCAGGAATCCTGCCTGTTTCGCATCGCGGTGGAATTCCCCGAGGACGGCGCGGCCTACCGGCAGACCAGCCACTACTGGTGGCCCGACGGCCGCACCGACCAGCTGATCTTCGAGGCGCAGTACGCCGACGGCCGCCTGCATTGGGACAGCGGGCGAATCCGCGGTTCGCTGTGGGCGCTCGATGACATGAGTCTCTATCTGCGCTTCGCGTTCACCGAAGATCCCGGCGCCGAAGTCTGCGAGATGATCCAGTTGTCGGCGGATGGCAAACATCGCGCGCGCACCTGGCACTGGTTCCGCGGCGGGCGGCTGTGGCGCATCACGCTGGTAACGGAACAGCGTGTCAGCTTGCAGCCTGCGGACCTGCGCAACCTGACCGCGGTTCCGGTGCTGGGAAAGCCCTGAATGCGTTCAGGCTGATCCGTTAGGTCGCCGGTCTCACATCGCCAGGATGTCGGCCCGCACCGTCTCGCGCATGCCGTCGGTCAGCCGGGACTCGGCATTGAGCAGCATCGTATGGCGCGTATCGGGCGTGTACGGAGGCCAGTCGCCGAGCGCCGGGATCGCCGGGTTGCCGCTGCGCGCAAACTGGGTCCAGATCGTCATGACCTGATCGCCCACCCGCAGGTAGTCATGGTTCGGGTCGGCGGCGTCACGCAGGCTGCGCGAATCCTTCATGTCCCAGGACTTGTCGTAACTGTGATTGCCAAACATAAACGGCAGGATCAACGAGTGCAGCGCCCACATGCCGCCATAGGCCGGCGTTTTCCAGCCAAACTCGTAGAGGTAGGCCGGCGCGCCGCCCGCGGCATTCTTGCGGGTGGCCTGGGTGATCGCGTTGCGCCACATGCCCAGATCAGTGGTGATCCGCACCAGCAACTCCCGGCGCAGCAATTCAGGCATGGCGCGGCGGTAGGCAGCTAACAATTGCGTCACGCGCGCCGGGTCGCTGGCGCGCTTGCCGCCGTAGCGGCTGATTTTCGCGATCAGCGCCGCATCGTCCGGGATCGGTTCCTCGACCACGGTGGCGATGAATGCGGCGGTTTCATCGGTTGCGCAACCAATGAGCATCGGCACGTCGCGGGAAACGGACGGCGCGTCCGGCGTCCAGGTCTGTTGCAGGAGGGTCTTGCCGTCAATCACCGGTCCCAGCGACAGGCGCGAGCCGACGCCGGGAATTGCGCCGGTCGTCAGCTTTTCATAGCAGCTGTAGAGTTCGGCGGTGGGCAGCTTCTGCAGGCCGGCGACATCGCCGGCCTGCAGCTTGAAATACGCAAAGATCTGTGCGGCGGCCGCATCGGCGGCTTCGGCTGGCAGCACTTCCAGGCTCGATCCGCTCATCACGATGGCCTTGTGAAACAGCCCCTTGGCTGCCGGCATGGCGAGGATCGCGCTCACTTTGCCGCCGCCACCCGATTCGCCGAATATCGTGACGTTAGCCGGGTTGCCGCCAAAGGCCGCGATGTTAGCCTGCACCCAGCGCAGCGCCGCGACCAGGTCGAGCAGGCTGACGTTGCCCGAGCTTGCGAAGCGGGCATCGGCCCCTTTGGCGACATGCGCAAAACCGAAGATATTCAACCGGTGATTGACATTGACAACTACGACGTCGCCCTTCTTCGCGAGGTTGTGGCCGTCGTACATCGGAATGTTTCCGGAGCCGCGTTCATAGCCGCCGCCGTGAAACCAGACCATGACCGGTCGCGGCGTTGCTGGCGCTGACACGGGCGCCCACACGTTGAGATTGAGGCAGTCTTCGCTGGCCGTTTCGGGATCGATCCATTCGGGATAGGGATAGATGCCCTTGACGCGCAGGACCTGCGGGCTCTGGTGTCCGTACGCAGTTGCGTCGCGGATGCCGCGCCACTTGGCGGCAGGTTGCGGTGGCAGAAAGCGATTCGCGCCACCGGTCGGCGCACCGTAGGGAATACCGAGGTAGCTCGCGATGTCGTCCGCGACGCTGCCGCGCAGTCGTCCGTGAGTCGTGCGCACCGGCGCCAGGGCGGTCTCCGCGGCCGCGGCTCCGGCCGCCGTTGCCGCCAGTGCCGCGGACAACTGGATCAGGGTGCGGCGGGAGATATCAGTATTCATGAAACGACTCCTATGGGCGGCGTGTCCAGGTTGCTAACGAAAATGCGGCATGACGTCGCGTGCGAAATGGCTGGTCTGCCTGACCATGGCTTCCTGGCGCAGTCCATGCTGGGCGACCGGCGAGCCACCTAACAAGTAGACATGATCGAGTCCCATGTCCAGCAATTCCTTGAGGCGCTGGCGGCATTTCTGCGGCGGACCGCAGATCGAAAACCAGTCGACGAACTCGTCATCGATCATCGCTAGATGCGAACCGGTATTCTGCGAATGCCGCTTCATGTCGTAATCGGTTTTCATTTTTTCGGCGATCGGCCGCAACTTGGGCGGCAGATGTTCCACCGGCGAATCCTTCATGCCGGCAAAATGCGCGACCATGCCGGCGATCATGCGGCCGAGATTGATGGCCTTTTGCTCGTCCGGATCGCAGACCAGGTTGACGTAGGCGCCAATCGACAGGCTTGTGCGATCGCGGCCGGTCTCCTTTAGGCGCTTCAGCGCCGTGTCCATGGCCCAGCGCACCCGTTCCGGCGCGCTGCCCACCGCGAAGCTGATGCGGTCGCCGACATCGACCGCCATGGCAATGGTCCTGGGGCCGGTGCAGGCGATATCGATCGGAAACGGCTGCACCGGCAGCGAATCGAGCCAGCGCAGCCGCGACGGCGTGCCATTGCGATCGATGGTCTCGCCGCGGATGTAGGCGCGCATTCTTTCGATGAAGGTGCGCAGCTGGGCAGTCGTGCCGTTAGGCAGGCCGATATGGGCGGCGGACGAGTCGCCGCGGCCTATGCCGCAGATGGCCCGACCTTTCGATTCAACCTGCAGCGTTCCCATCATGGTGGCGGTGACCGAGACGTCGCGCGTGATGGGGTTGGTGACGCCCGGGCCGATCTTGATCCGGCGGGTCGTCTGCGCGGCCAGCGCAAACTGGCTGAATGGATCGGGTCCCAGGCACTGCGTGTCGGGCGACAACAGGTAATCGAAGCCCATGTCTTCGAGCTCGCGCGCCAGGCGCGCCGTGTAGCCCGGCGACCCTTCCATCACGACACCAAAGTCAACCATGGGAGTCAGCCTTGCTCGCGGCCGCGTCACGCACGCGTGGCGCAAAGGTACTCGAATGAGTACCAGAATGGCTTGATCTCGATCTCTGTGTTCACCCGATCATCGTACGCGCCCGCCCCGTTGCGGTTGCCAGCGACCGCTGTTCTGACCCGCACCGTGGCCACCGCGGGCCGGGGCGGAGCGGCGCTGCGCCGGCTTGCCGTGCGCGCCATGGCCGTGCCGCTGGGCGCGCGGATCGCTGTTAGCTTCGCCGCGCGGCCGCATCGGGGCCGTGGGAACCTGCTCATAAGCCGGCGCCGCCTGCAGCGTGATGCTCTGGCGCATGGTGCGCTCGATGTCGCGCAGCAGGCCGTTTTCATCCGGCGCTACCAGCGAGACCGCAAGACCGCTGCGTCCCGCGCGGGCGGTGCGGCCGATGCGGTGCACATAATCCTCGGGCACGTTAGGCAGCTCGTAATTGACGACCACCGGCAGCTCGCGGATATCAAGGCCGCGTGAAGCGACTTCAGTCGCCACCAGCGCGGTGATCTTCGAGTCCTTGAAGTCAGCCAGGGCTTTCATGCGGGCCGACTGGCTCTTATTGCCATGGATCGCGGCCGACTTGATGCCCGCATGCTCCAATTGCTCGGACAGGCGGTTGGCGCCGTGCTTGGTGCGGGCAAACACCAGCGCCTGCGTCCACGGGCCTTCATCGGTGGTGCCGGTACGGAACAGGTGTACCAGCAGGTGGCGCTTCTGGTCCTTGACGACCCGGAACGCGAGCTGTTCGACCCGTTCGGCCGTCTTGTTGCGCGAGGCCACTTCGACCGACAATGGATCGCGCAGCATCGTGGCCGCCAGGCCGCGGATTTCGTCGGAATAGGTAGCCGAGAACATCATGTTCTGCCGCTGCTTTGGCAGCATCTTGATGATGCGGCGGATATCGCGGATGAAACCCATGTCCAGCATGCGATCGGCTTCGTCGAGCACGAAGTGCTTGACGTCGGACAAGGTACCGAAGCCGCGCTCCAGCAGATCCAGCAAACGGCCGGGCGTGGCAATGAGGATGTCCATGCCGGTGCGCAGGCCGTCGATCTGCGGGTTTTCGCCGACGCCGCCATAGATGACCTTGGCCCGCAGCGGCTGGTGGGCGCCGTAGGTCTTGACGCTGTCGAACACCTGCGCGGCGAGCTCGCGCGTTGGCACGAGAATGAGGACGCGCGGGCCTTTGCCGGCCGGCGCACCTAACAGTTGCAGCAGGGGCAGGACGAAGCCCGCCGTCTTGCCGGTGCCGGTCTGGGCCGCGGCCATGAGATCGCGGCCTGCCAGCACGGCCGGGATGGCCTGCAATTGAATGGGAGTGGCTTCCGTGTAACCCTTGTCGGCAACAGCACGGAGCAGCTCGGGCTTGAGCCCAAGATTGGAAAATGACATGAAAAAACCTTTATGAAAGAAAAAAGCTAAAGACCCGCAAGGCGCTGTTATGCGCGTCGGTCAGTAGCGAGTGGGGAAGTGGTGGAAGAACTCACAAAGGGGGCGCTGACCGCGCGACCCTGATTGGATGAACGAATCCTACCAGAACGGCGCGCCGCTGTCGAATTGAGCCCGGATTCTTGCTAACGTCATCGCACTATGCAGCTTAAATACCGTCTATTGAACGTTTTCGCGCTCGCGGGGGATACTTTCAGTGGCAACCCGCTGTGCGTGTTCGAGGACGGCCGGGGACTGGACACCGCGACCATGCAGTCGCTGGCCCGGCAATTCAATCTCTCGGAAACGACCTTCATCACGCCTTCGGCCAGGGCGGACGCATTCGTGCGGATTTTCACGCCGGAATATGAGATGCCGTTTGCCGGGCATCCGACGCTCGGAACCGCGGCCGTGGTCAACGCGTTAGCTTCCGGTGCGGGCAAGCCAGGCGCGGCGGTGGTGCTGGACATGCAGGCGGGCCTGATCCCGGTCAGCCTGCAGGGCGAACTCTGGACGCTGCGCGCCAAGGCGCCGGCGACCCGCGAGAACAACCGCGGCCTGTCCGAGCTCGCGTCCGCGTTAGGTTTGCAGGTCGGTGACATCACCTGTGAGCCGCGCGGACCGCGCCCGCTGTGGGTCAACACCGGCGTCGAGCAGTTGTTGGTGCCGCTGGCGTCGGCCGATGCCGTACGGCGGGTGCAACCGCAGGCTGAGCACCTCAAACAGTTTGTAAGCTCCATGGGTGTGCGGCAATGCCTGGTGTTTGCGTCCACCGGCGTCGGCGAAATCCTGGCGCGGTTCTTTTTCGAAAATGGCACGGTGCTGCTGGAAGATCCGGCGACCGGGTCGGCCTGCGCGAACCTGGGCGGCTGGTACCTGAACACCGGAGTCCGCGGCCCGCGCAAAGTCGTTGTGTCCCAGGGCGAGCAGTGCTCGCGGCCGTCGCGACTGCACCTGGAACTGGATGCAGAAGGGCAGATCCTGGTTGGCGGGCGGGTCTTCGAACTGGGCGCGGGCTCGATCAGGCTGTGATGTATTCGCCGCGCGCGGCCTGGCAGCGGGCATTGCTCTGGTTCGCGTTTTGCTTTTTTGTTTCCTGGATCACCGGTGTCCTGCCGCGACTGGTGTTCGGTCCCGTGCCCTCGGCATGGGCGTTCTCCGCGGGCGCGCGCGGGCTGTGCTTCGCGATCATTGCACAGTGGGCGTTTGCCTATCTTTATCTCTGGCCCCGTGGCACGGTGACTCACGGGAGGCCGCGGCGCGTGCTGTTAGGTGTGTTGTTCGGTGCGCTCTGGGGCAGCGCGCAGAGCCTGTTGTGGCTGTCGATGCTGGCGCTGGTACAACGCTGGCCGCTGTCCTGGTATTGCCACGCCGGCATCATGTTCGTGCTGCTGAGTTCGGTAAATGGCTTCTGGCACCTCAGGTTCTGGGATGTACGCGTGTCGCCCGCGCACAACGTGCTCGAATGGAATGCGCGCAAGGTCGCGCTGGGTCATGCGCCATTCCTGGTCCTGACCCTCGTGCTGGTCACGTGGACCGGCGATATCCGGTTCTTTGTGACGATGCATGCGGCGGCACTCGCGGCGTCGGCAACCGCGATGCGCTTCCCGCACTGGCGCGACGCACCGACTCCGCAGCACCTCGCGGAAGGCCTGCCGGAGGCCGAACTGACAGGCATGCCGCGGGCGCGGGTTTTTACGCGCTGACCCGGGGCCGGGCCTGCAGCGCTCTGCGCACGAAGGTCCTGGCGACCGTGGTACGCGGAACCTTGCCATCGAACCACTCGCGCACGTCGACATCGAGTCCGATGCCGTGCATGTAATTGTAAAGCGCCTTGTTCAGCGCCTTGCCTAACACCTCGTGGTCGACGCCGGTGGCATCGGTGAAGGCGATGTCATTATGCGCGAAGCCGCCGGCCGTCCGCGGCACGAGCGTGACGCCGTAGGCGGCCGGACTTTTGCCCACGGGCGAGTGGATAGTGCAGGTAAAGCGGTGGAAGAAGCCCGACTGGATGCAGCCCTCGGCAAAGAGCTGGCGAACGTACTCCAGCGCATCGACGGTGTCGGCTACCGTCTGCGTCGGGAAGCCGTTCATCAGGTAGGCATGCACCATGATGCCGGCGTCGGAAAACGCGCGCGTCACGCGCGCAACCTGCTCGACCGAGACACCTTTTTGCATCAGCTTCAGCAGCCGGTCCGAGGCGACTTCGAGGCCGCCGGAAATCGCGATACAGCCGCTGTCGGCCAGCAACTGGCACAGCGCCGGATTGAACGACTTCTCGAAGCGGATGTTGCCCCACCAGGAAATGCTGAGCTTGCGGCGCAGCAGTTCCTGCGCCAGTGCCTTCAGCGCCTTGGGCGGCGCGGCTTCATCGACAAAATGGAAGCCGCTGACACCGGTCTCGGCGATCAGGGATTCGATCCGGTCGACCAGCAACGACGCGTTGACGGTTTCGTAGCGGGAGATGTAGTCGAGGCTGACATCGCAAAACGCGCATTTTTTCCAGTAGCAGCCGTGCGCCACGGTCAGCTTGTTCCAGCGTCCGTCGGACCAGAGCCGATGCATCGGGTTCAGCAGGTCGAGCAGCGAGAGGTAGCGGTCTTTCGGCAATCCGTCCCAGGTCGGGGTGCCGACCTCCGCAAACGGCACGTCGGGCTGCGCCGAGTGAATGTACCGAACCAGACCGCGTGCATCTCGCAAGTAAGTGCGCACCAGCGTCGATTGCGGTGCCGCGTCCTGCAGGTGAGCTAACAACGCGAGCAGCGGCCGCTCGCCGTCGTCCAGCGTGACGTAGTCGAAATAGTCGAACACACGCGGCTCCGCCAGTTCGCGCAGCTCGGTGTTGACATAGCCGCCACCCAGCACCGTGATGATAGAGGGGTTCACGGCCTTGACGGTCTGCGCGATGCGGAAGGCCGCGTACACCGAACCCGGGAACGGCGTCGAGACCAGCACCAACGAGGGCTGGTGCGCCGCGAGCGACGCGCGGGTCAGCCCGGCGAGCGTGTCGTCGATCAGGTTGGCGGGGGCCGCGAGCGCCGCCGCGAGGGGCTCGAAACTCGCCTGGCTCTGCGCCAGCGATTCGGCGTAGCGGACAAACTCGAAGCGCGGATCGACGACCTCGCGGATGACGTCCGCCAGGTCATTCAGATAGAGCGTCGCCAGGTGCCGCGCGCGGTCCTGGGTGCCTAACGCACCGAAAGCCCAGGCGAGCGCGTCGCCGCCGTCGTCCGCCGCGAAGTTTTCCAGCGCCGCGAAGCGCGGACCCTCGGGCAGGAAGGCGCGGCCCGCGATGCGATGCGCCTGCGTCGGGTCGCGGCCCTGCAGGAATGCAATCGTCGGCGCGATCGTCGCCAGGTACCGCTCCGCCTGCCCGATGAACGACCGTGCCGCCATTCCCTGTTTTCGGGAGGGCTGCTTGTTAGCCTGCTGCAGGATCGTAGCCAGTCCGGCGGGTGACAGCAAACGCAGCACCAGCTGCAGCGCAAGGTCATCCTGATAGGCGGCGAAGCCCCGCGAGCGCAAAAACCCGGTGAGATACGCGGTCGACGGGTAGGGCGTGTTGAGCTGTGTCATCGGCGGGATGAGCGACAACACGCGCGCTGGTCGGGACAGGGGCGTTACCTCCGGCATGAGTAAACGATTCTAGTGGCGTTGCTGCGCTCGGCCAACCAGCCAGTGAGCGCCGTCTCAGCGCAGTCCTACAGCGCGAACGGCCATGGTCTACAGATTATACGGCGGGTCGCGCGCAAACTGAATCTTCGTCATTGTCGCGGCGCACGTGACAATAAAGATCGGTACTTTTCAGTCTTTAGATTATGAGGAAAAACGTGATGAACATCGCTTTACAGAATTCAATTCGCGCTCTGTGCCTGGTTCCAATGACGGCGCTTTGCCTGTTGGTGGCAACTGCTCAGGCCGCAGATCCTCCGGCGGCAACGCCATCCGAGACCATGCCGCGTGGGCCGATGCAGCCTGCGGCTGCCGGTGTGGACGCACCGAAGAAGCCCATGATGCCTGGCATGGCGGGTATGGCGCACATGCCGATGTCCGGCGACGCCGACAAGGACTTCGCGACCATGATGAAAATGCACCATCAGCGTGCCGTCGAAATGGCGCAAACAGAACTCGCCAATGGCAAATCCCCTGCCATGAAGGCCATGGCAACGCGGATCATTGCAGCACAGAAGAAAGAGATCGTGCAGCTGGAGCGATGGCTCGCCCGGCAATCGTAGTCGCACAATCGCTGATGCCGGCATCGCGATGCGGGAACCGGCACCGACGTCGCGATGAACAGCGCGCCGGTGACGCTCGTATAGGGTGACGTGCGGGGCGTCGCCCAGGCCCGCCGCGTTGTAGGAAGCGGCTTACGGTTTGATCGGAGAGTGCGTGCGAACCAATCGCGCTCCGCTGACAGTCCGAGCGGGCATTCCCAGTCAATCTACCGACCCTACTACTAACAGGCAGATTCCCGATGGGCATTTCAAAATTGATATTGGTGAGTATGCTGGGCGCACTTTCGTTCGCTGGCTGCACGCAGAAAGAGACAACCGCTGAAACGCGCCAGGACGTCACTGATGCGGCAAACCAGGGCGCCGAGAAAGTTGCCGAGGCGCAACGCGATGCGGCGAATACTGCGCAACATGCCGACGCGGACGTCGCCAATGCAAATCTCAAGGTGGACTTGGCGGCAGCGAAGGCTGCCTACAACGTCGAAATCGAACGCTGCGAAGCCCAGACCGGCAGTGCACGCGATGCCTGCAAGAGTCAGGCGCAGGCGACGCTGGACGCGGCACAAGCGCGGGTTGATGCGCTCAAAACGTAGTGACGAAGGTCGGCGTCTGCGCCTCAGGCGCAGTCGCCCTGATCCTCACGCTGCCATTGGACGCAACAAATCATGAAACAACCTAGCAGGCCGAATGCTGCCAGCGCGCAAGCGGCAATGCTGCTGAAGATCGCGATTGTGGCGGTAATTGCCTATTCAATAACGCCTGTTCTTGCCGCGGTACCTGCCAACGGTGCAAAAGACCACGTTAGTGACGGGCAGCACATTTTCCGCTTCGACACCTTCGGCGAGGAAAAACTATGGACGGATACGCTGCGGCTGCACGAAGTCGTACAAAAGAGCCTCGATCCCGCCACCGCGCTGAAATTGGGGCTGAAGGTGGACGCCGCGGTGCTGCCAGCGGGAATTCTGAAGACCGCTGATCTCAAGAGTCCCGCGACGACGATTGCGCTCCTGAAGTTGAACGCAATTGTCGGTATCCAGGCAACGGTCGATGCTAACAATCACATCACGCGGCTGGGCGTCACCTGCGCGTTATGCCACTCCACGGTCGACAATTCCGCGATGCCTGGCATCGGACAGCGCCGGGACGGCTGGCCCAACCGCGACCTGAATGTCGGTGCAATTATTGCCCTGTCACCGGCGCTGACGCCGGCTCAAAAAGCAGTGTACTCGTCGTGGGGGCCGGGCAAATACGATCCGCGCTATAACCTGGATAGCATGAACACACCGCTGGTCATTCCGCCGGCCTACGGATTGGCCCATGTCAAGAATGAGACCTATACGGGCGAGGGGCCAATCTCCTATTGGAATGCCTACGTCGCAGTAACGCAGATGGGCGGGCAGGGCAATTTCACCGATGCCCGGCTGAAGATCGCGGTCAAGCATGTTCCCGATCTGGTCACCGCCAAGCTCCCGGCATTGCGGGCCTATCAGCATAGCCTGGCTACGCCACACGCGACTACGACCAGCTACAACGCAGCGGCGGCGACGCGCGGCCAAGTGATATTCAACCGGACCTGCGCGAGCTGCCATGTCGGCGGGACCGGGACTGACAACAACACGAACGACGTGCTGCACAAACCTGCCGAAACAGAAATGAATGCCGCCTATGCGGTACGCACCGCTAACAAGGCATATCGCACCACACCATTGCGAGCGCTGTGGCAGCATCCTCCCTACTTCCACGATGGCAGTGCGGCAACGTTGCCTGATGTTGTCGCGCACTACGATCGCGTGCGTGCTCTCAAATTGTCCGCGGAGCAGCAGGTTGATCTGGTCGAGTATCTGAAATCGCTGTGAAGAAGCCACCAACAGTCGCGCACAGACCTGGCAAAAAGACAGCATTGCCATGCAGGTTAGATCGCGCGTTACGCCACCGTTGACATCGGCAGCCATTGCACAGCCGACGCCGCAGCAATTGCTGCTGTCCGGGCGTTGGACTGCGCTTGGCATACAGCCTATTTCTGCGCAACTTGAATCGATCAAGCTGGAATCGCAGTCGCAGGCGATTGCCGAAGGCGCGCAAATCGAAGCGCTGGACACGGCCGGAGCCTGGGTGCTGCAAAAGCTGCTGCAACGACTGCGCGATCACGGCAGCACCGTGACGCTGAATGGCCTGCGGCCGGAATTTGCCAAATTGATGGCTGTCGTGGCGCAGCGAACCAAAGAGCAGACTGCTCATCCTGCCACGCCAGCGACAACGGTTGAGCCGTGGCTGGGTCGCATCGGCCGCAGCGCGTCAGCGACCGCCGGGGAAGCAACAGCGCTGCTTGGATTTATCGGCGAGTCTGCCGTCAGCGCTGCTGGGTGCATACGGCACCCGACAAAATTGCGCTGGCGCCCGATTCTTTTCAACATACGCAGTGCCGGGTTTGATGCGCTGCCGATCGTCGGATTGCTGTCCTTCCTGTTAGGTGTGGTGGTCGCGTATCAGGGGGCGGATCAGCTCCGGCAATACGGCGCCAATATTTTCGTTGCCGACCTTGTGGGTGTATCGATGTTGCGCGAATTCGCGCCGCTGATCACCGCCATTATCATTGCCGGACGTTCGGGGTCTGCATACGCCGCGCAGATCGGCACCATGGCCGTTACCGAGGAGATTGACGCCATGCGCACGCTGGGTATTGCGCCGATCGAGGTGTTGGTTCTGCCCAAGGTTATCGCGATGGTGATCGCAATGCCATTGCTGACGGTTGCGGCGGACGTGTTAGGCGTCTTCGGCGGCATGCTGAGCGCGCGTGCGCAACTGGACGTGGGCTTTGTCGAGTTTGTCGACCGGCTCGCCAAGGCGATCGGCACCACGACCTACATGGTAGGCATCGGCAAGGCGCCGGTGTTCGCCGCCATTATTGCGGTGGTTGGCTGTTTTCAGGGCTTTCGCACCAAAGGCGGCGCGGATAGTGTTGGCCGCCAGACGACGCGCGCCGTCGTGCAATCAATCTTCCTGGTCATCGTCGCCGACGCCTTGTTTTCGATCGCCTTCAGCGTGCTGGATCTTTAGCATGTTATCCGCCAAACCTGCCGACCAGACAGTTATCGAAGTCAGCAACGTGTCGACGCACTTTGGCGAGCATGTTGTGCACAGCAACGTGAATCTTGAGGTGCGTCGCGCGGAGATTTTTGCGCTAGTCGGCGGCAGCGGTTCGGGCAAGTCGACGCTACTGCGCGAAATGATTTTACTGCACCGCCCGGACTCGGGCGCGATCAAAGTGCTCGGCCTCGATTTGAATAGCGTTGGTGATGAAGACCTTCTCGCTTTGCGTCGACGCTGGGGTGTGATGTTTCAGCACGGCGGCCTGTTCGGGTCGCTCACGGTACTGGAGAACGTGGGCCTGCCATTGCGCGAACATACCGACCTGGCCGACTCACTGATCGATGACATTGCCGAGTGGAAGATTTCCATGGCGGGGCTGACGCCCGAAGTCGGCGCGCAATATCCGTCCGAGCTCAGTGGTGGCATGCTGAAACGCGCTTCGCTGGCCCGTGCCATGGCGCTGGATCCAGAGCTGTTGTTTCTGGACGAACCCACGTCTGGTCTCGACCCCATCAGCGCCGAAGGTGTCGACGAGTTGGTGCGAAAATTACGGGACGATTTCGGCCTGACAATCGTCATGATTACTCATGACCTTGACCTGCTATGGCAGGTCGCAGATCGTGTCGCGGTACTTGCCGACGGCAAGGTGCAAGGTGTCGGTTCCATGAGCGAGCTTTCGCAGATTGACAATCCCGGTATCCGGGCGTTTTTCGACGGTCCCCGCGGCCGAGCGGCGCGGGAAACCAGTGCAAAGTCGCGGCAGGCCTGATGGAAACTAAAGTGAACTATGTGCTGGTCGGCGCTTTTGTGCTGGGGCTCGGCACTCTGCTGGTCGCCATCGTGCTGTGGATCGCTTCGGGCGGCACATTCCAGAAGAAATATGATCCCTATCTTGCCATCGAAGACGAATCGGTAGCCGGCCTGAATGTCAGCGCTCCGGTGAAGTACAACGGTGTTGACGTCGGCAAGGTCAGCGACATCGCGTTGGATCGCAAGAACCCATCGCAGGTGCGGCTGCTGTTGGAAATAGAACGCGGCACGCCGATCAAGGTCGACACTGTGGCGGTGCTGAAAACACAGGGCCTCACAGGGATAGCCTACGTTGAGCTCGACGGCGGCGCGTTGGACGCGCCGACGCTGCGCGCGATCGCACCGGAGCGCTATCCTGTCATCCGCACCAAGCCTTCACTCAGTGCGCGCCTGGAGAATGTGCTGACCTCCGTGCTGGCCAAGTTGGACCGCACCTCGAGCAACATCGATGCAATCCTCAGCGACGAGAATCGCAAAGCCTTTAGTAGCGCGCTCACCAATATTGCCGCCGTTTCGCAGACCCTCGCGGAACGCAAAGGGACGCTCGACGCCGGTATCATCAGCGCCGCGCGCACCTTCGACAACAGTGCGCGCATTACCGCGCAGCTCGGCCCGGTCATCGAGCGCATTGGCCGCAGCGCCGATGCACTGGAAAAAATGGGCGATGCCACGGCGCTGGCCAGCACCAATGCGGGCAAGACGATCGACTCGGTCGGCGCCGATGTGCAGCGCCTGAGCGCCGAGACGCTGCCGGCATTGCAGCGCCTGTTAGGGGAGCTGAATGTCCTGTCGGGCTCGTTGCGCCGCCTGAGCGAGCAAACGGAACGCAATCCGTCCAGTCTGATTTTTGGCAGCGCCCCGGCACCAGAGGGGCCGGGGGAGTCATCCAACGGAACACGACGACCATGATACGCATCCCTGTTAGTGCATTATTTCTAGTACTCGCCGGCTGCAGCGGACTGCTGCACAAGCCGACGGCGCCGCCGAGTCTCCATTCGCTGGATCGAGTGGCAATGCCGGTTCCGGCAAAACCAGTTGCTGCGCCGATGCCATCGGAGTCTGCGCCAACGCTAATCGTCAATCCGCCGCATGCGGCTGCCGGCTTCGATAGCAAACACATGGTCTATATGCGCGAGACTCACAAATTGGAATATTTCGCGCATCACGAATGGATCGATACGCCGGCGCGCATGCTGGCACCGCTCATGGTTGCTGCGCTCGAAAGCAGCGGCCACTTTCGTGCCGTCGTGCTAACGCCCAGCGCCGCATCCGGGGAAATGATTCTGGACACGGAAATTGTGCGCCTCACCCATGATTTTTCGGTGTCGCCAAGCCGTGTGCACCTGACATTGCATGCCGTCATGGTTGCCAGTGCCACTCGGCGGGTGTTGGGATGGCGCGAGTTGGACGCGACCGTCGCGTCGAGCAGTGAGGATCCGGCGGGTGGTGTCATCGCGGCCAATCGCGCGGTGGAACAGCTGCTGGAGCAGCTAACGAAATTTTGCGTCGAGACGGCGCAACCGTAGCGCGTCAATCGCGCCCGAGACGCCGCAGGCGGGATTTCAGCGCTGCGATCTCATCAATCAGATCAAGCACGACCGCTGTGGCCGCGGTATTCAATTCAAGATCATGGGTCAGGCGCAATGCGTCGCGCGCCGCGATAGGAGTCCTGCAAATCGATCTGCAATTTGGCGTGATGATCGGTACCGGCACCATTTGCGCCAGCCGCTTGTCGGGGCCGATCCGCGTCTTGTACGCGTCGGACACCGGCCCAAGGTACTCACAACCAACCTCCCGTAAAGCCTGCTCGCCGCAAGCCGCGAACGATGTACGGGCAGTCTCGCATCAATTGCCACAGCAAGCCGGTACGATAATTTTCGATCATCAGGACGATCGGTCCCTGATTAAGCCCGAAATGCCAGGGCGATACCCACCATCCATAGGGGTTGCCGGGCGGTCCAGGATGGGAGGGATTGAAAGATGCCTTGAAGCCGTAGGCGTTGAACTCGGTCAGCCTGGCCTGGTGCGTGCAATATTCGATCGCCGGCAGCACGATTTCGGGAGCGAAGGGCAGTGACGCGACAATAGCCCAGGGTGCGAGCGTGCCATCGTCGGGTCCATACGGTACGCCGCGTCCGAGGTAATCGAAGAACTGTCGTTCGATGCCGTCAATTTTTAGTGTGGCGGGACCCGGGCCTTCGCTCGCGGTGATGCCCCAGCAATGCTCACCATAGCCAGCGAATTTCAGTGGGTTGTCGATGGCATATTGCTTTTGCACATACGTTGCCCGCCGGCTGTTTTCGAAATAGTCGATGCCCTTGTCGCGCATGTAGGCGTCCTGAATGCCGCGAAAGTCGATCCAGATATGCGACAACTGATGCGTGAACAAGGGACCGGCGTACAGATACTCCTGTCCGTAACACTTTTCCCACCGGTACGTGGAGGCCCAGCTCAGGAAGCTCGCGTCGGGCAGCGGGTGCGTCGGTGATCCAAGCCCCAGCACATACAGCAACAGCGCTTCATCGTAGCCTTCCCATCGGTATCTAAGGAAGCCGCTTTCCGGCGTCCAGCCGTGCGTTACCGTGGCCCCACGGTTTTGCGCCCACTGCCAATCGGCGCGCCGATAAAGTGCATCGGCGAGGCTGCGAATTTCAGTTTCGTCGGCGGTGTTGGCGTCAAAATAACTCGCAACCGCCAACGCGCCAGCCAGCAAAAAAGCACTGTCCACGGTTGATAGTTCGCATTGCCACGCGCGTCGGCCACTCTGCAGGTCGAGGAAATGATAGTAAAACCCGCGGTAGCCGGTTGCGTCGGGCTCCGGGCCTTGCGGGCTGTTCCAAAAAAAACGCAGCGTCGCAAGCGTTCGCTCCACCGCAGCCGCTCGCAACATGAATCCGCGTTCGACACTGACCGGGTAGCAGGCCAGGGCAAGACCCGTGGCGGCAATGCTGGCCGGCCAATCCGCCGCCGTCTTGTCGATCACCAGACCGTTGACGGGATTCGTTTCATGCAAAAAATAGCCGAACGTCTGGCGCTGCAATTGTTCCAGTCCGGCAGCACCTGTTAGGTTCGTGCCGCTCATGTTTCAGCCGCAGGCAAACTGTCGCCGCGTCCGTTCCATGCGTGAATGACAGGCTCGGTCAGATCATGGTCATACCCCAGGCGGCTAACAGAGGCGGTTGCGAGCAGCAGGCGACAACCCTCGATTGCGGCGAGTCCGATCCAGCGCACCGCCAAGATGCGCAGGATTTCACGGTGTGCAACCAGGACTACATTGTCGCCGCGCGCGCGCACGCCTGC
>JAYUGT010000187.1:0-4016 GCA_043738315.1 Gammaproteobacteria bacterium | reverse complement strand
GCTATCTCGCCGCGCTGCCGGGGCGCGAGCGCTTGCGCTCGCGTCTGTCGCAGCTGGTCAACTACGAGCGTTTCGGCGTGCCGTTTCAGGCGGGCGGCAAGTATTTCTATACCCGCAACTCCGGCCTGCAGAATCAGAACGTGCTCTATGTGGCAAGCGCGCTCGACGCGCCGCCGAGCGTCGCCTTCGACCCTAACACGCTGTCGAAGGATGGCAGCCTCGCCGTGGTCGGCTATGTACCCAGCCATGGCGGACGGCTACTCGCCTATGGCGTGTCGGTGTCCGGATCCGACTGGACGGACTGGCACGTGCGAGATCTTGCCACCGGCCTCAACCTGCCCGATGTGATTCGTTTTACCAAGTATTACGAGCCGGTCTTTTCGGGCGACGATCGTGGTCTCGTGTACAGCGCGTTTCCGGCTCCCGCGCCAGGCGCGGAACTCAGCGCCCAGGACCTCGGCAACGCGGTCTACTACCACGTGTTAGGGGCACCCGCGTCCGCTGACCAGAAGCTCCTCGAGTTTCCAGCCCATGCGGACTGGCAGTACTTGCCGGGGCTATCCGACGATGGCCGTTGGCTGGTCGTGACTGCCGGAGAGGGCCAGGTCGGCGACAAGGGCGTCGAGAACGTCTACCTGATCGACATGGCATCGGCAACGCGGGCTGTTACGCCGCTGGTCGAGGGATTCAGCGCCGCTTACGTCTATGCCGGCTCGGACCAGGGGCAATTTTTTTTCCTGACGACCGCCGGCGCGCCTAACGGCAAGGTCATCGCCATCGATCCGTTGCAGCCGGCTGCCAGCCCCCGCACCGTCATCGCGGAGGGACCGGACGCCATTGATCTGACATCGCCCAGCGTCACGCTGGTTGCACACCAGCTGTTCGTGCAGACGATGCACGACGCGCATAGTCGGGTCATCACCTACGGACTGGATGGCAAACTGCTGCGCGAAATCGTGCTGCCCGGTGCCGGCACCGCCGTCGGATTTGGCGGACAAGCGCAGGATCGCATGACCTTCTATCGGTTCACGGATCTGGTCAGCGCGTCAACGGTCTATCGCTACGATCCGGAAACCGGCAGGAGCCAGGTGTTCCGCGCGCCGAAAGTGAATTTCGACACCAGCGCGTTCGAGCAGAAACAGGTCTTCTATCCGGGCAAGGACGGCACGCGCATTCCGATGCTGCTTGCCTACCGCAAGGGTCTCAAGCTCAACGGCCAGAACCCGGTCCTGCTCTATGGCTATGGCGGATTTGGCATACCCGTGCTGCCAAGTTTCAGTTTTGCGCGCATCGCCTGGCTGGAACTCGGCGGGATCTATGCGATTGCTAACATCCGGGGCGGCGGTGAATATGGCGAGGCCTGGCATCGGCAGGCGTACCGTGGGCGCAAGCAGGTGGTGTTTGATGATTTCATTGCGGCGGCCGAATGGTTGATCGCGCAGCGTTATACCTCCACTCCCCGGCTCGCGATTCGCGGCGAGTCTAACGGCGGTCTGCTGGTCGGCGCCTGCATCACGCAGCGCCCGGAACTGTACGGCGCAGCCATCGCGGCTGTCGGCGTCATGGACATGCTGCGCTTCGATCGTTTCGGCCAGGGCGCCGGCTGGGCCGGTGAATACGGCTCGCCCCAGGATGCCAGCGACTTCCCGGCCCTGTACGCGTACTCGCCGCTGCATCGCGTGCGCGCGGGAACGCGTTATCCTGCGACCATGATCATCACCGGCGATCACGACACGCGTGTGATGCCGATGCACTCGTTCAAGTTTGCGGCTGCGATGCAGGCCGCGCAGGCCGGACCCGCACCCATCCTGCTCAACGTTGAATTGTCGTCCGGACACGGGGGCGGACCCACCGTGACCCAGGCGATTGAGCAAAACGCGGCGGTACTCGCGTTCCTGGCGGACCGGCTGCGTATACCACTCAAGATTGCGACGTCGCGCCAGGCCCGGTGAGGAACGTTCGGCCAGCGCTATGCACTAGCAATAGATTTTTACCCACGGCGAAGGATTTAATCGGACATCGCGTCTAACTGAGAGGCAGCACGAAGCCCTGCAATGTTGCAGTGTCACTCAGGAGCGAACATGGATCCGTCAAAGGTTCGAGTTATTGCGGTACTGCTGGCACTGCTTGGATTAGCGGACTCGGCGGCCCGTGCAGCTACCAAACCTGCCGCCGCGCTTCGTTCGTGCACTAACACGACCAAATTCGCATACAGCGCCTGCCTTTATGACAGTCTCGACGCGTTGATGATCGCCAACGGCAAATGCAGCAACGAAAGCCAGGCCATAGATCGCGAAACCTGCCTGCGTGATGCGCGAGCGGCGCTCGGTGCTGCGAATGAAAGTTGCCTCGCCCAGCGCGAAGCTCGCGAGGACCTCTGCAAAGACTTCGGCGAGGCGCCTTATGATCCAAAATTCGAGCCGGCCAATTTCGTAGATCCGCGCGAGATTGGCCGCAGCGTCGCGCCAAATCCGTGGGTGCCGCTCATCGCTGGCAGAACGATGCACTACCAGTCACCTAACGAAACGGTACGGGTGATCACGACCAACAAGGTCAAGTTGATCGACGGCGTTCCGTGCGTCGTCGTACTGGACCGTGTTGAGGTGAATGGTCAACTGGAGGAGGAAACTGTCGACTGGTTTGCCCAGGACATCGCTGGCAATGTCTGGTATTGCGGCGAATCGACCGCGGAATATGTTGACGGCGTGCCTGTAAATGTCAATGGTTCATTCCAGGCCGACGTCGATGGCGCGCGTCCCGGTGTTTTCGCCCTGGCAGCGCCCTCAGTTGGCCAGAAATACCGGCAGGAATTTGATCTCGGTAATGCCGAAGACGTGGCCGAGATTATCAGTCTCAACGGCAGTGCGGGCACTGCGGTTGCCAGCTGTTCACTGACCTGCCTGGTCACTGAGGAGACTACGCCTCTGGATCCAGACCTGTTGGAGCACAAATACTATAAGTCTGGTACCGGATTTATCCTGCAAATCAAGCCGAAGACTGGTGAGCGGCTGGAGCTTGTGAAAATCACGAATAATTAATTACCTCAGAATTTCCAGACAAACCCCAACGACGGAAAACGCGGCAGGAAGGTCTTGGTCTCAAGATCCAGACCCAGAGTTTCTTCATCGAGGTCGTAGGCCGTGCAGCACGGGTTGCGGCGATCCAGCGCATTGGTCAGCTCGAAAAATGTCGATAAGGATCCCTGTTGCAGCTGGAAACGTCGCGCCATCCGAAGATCGAGCGACACGTAGTTGCCGAGATTCGAAGTGTTGCGGCGTTGGGCGATGACCACCGGGATCGGACCGGTCAAATCGGTTCGCACCCGCGTCGACGGCCAGCCGCTGCGAGCTAACAGGCCGGCGCCGAAGGTCCATTTGGGGCTTTCGACGCTGAGTCCGGCACTGACTGTATGCCGTTGATCCCAGCTGCGCGGCGCCTGATGGCCGGCAAACTGGTCCACTGCCTTGGCAAAACTGTAGGACGCCCACCAACTCGGACGCCCCGGTTCGGACTGGCGGATCGACCATTCAACGCCGCGCGCGTTGGCGCTGAGCGGTTCAATACGCAGGCGGTCGGGTTTCAATTCGGGCGCCAGGGTCAGTGTATTCAGCAGGTTTTCAAATCGTGGCCGCGGATCGCGGATTTTTTTGTCGTACAGATCCACTCGCAATTCGATGCCACCGGGCAGCCGGTGCTCGTATCCCAGCGTCAGCTGATCAGTGGTCTGCGGCCGATAAAAAAACCGCGCGCCGTCTTCGATCAGCAATTCGTCGGCGTCCTGCGCCTGAATGCTGCGGCCCCAGCTCAGGCGCAGATCGCCTGCTGCGCTGAGACGATAACGCAGCCCCAATCGCGGGCTCAGCCCAAAGTGGCTCGACGATTCGAGCGCTTGCCGATCGGCCCGGATACCGAAGTCCGCGGCCAGGCGCGGTGTGATTTCCACGCGCGCGTTCGCGTACAGTCCGAACCTGTCACCTGTTGCCTGCGTCAGCGCGACGCGGCTCAGCGATTGACCG
>JAYUGT010000186.1:0-1546 GCA_043738315.1 Gammaproteobacteria bacterium | reverse complement strand
CCAGCATGCGCAGCCGCAGTCCGCCCTGCGCCGCGGCTTCGGCCTTGCGCTGGAATTCCTGCCAGACCTTTTCGCCGGCGGTATTGCGAAACGCAGTGCCGCCGACCACGACTTCAACCGGCGCGGCCGCCTGCGCGGCCGCGGCCGCGAGCAGGCAGATGAGAAAGAGTTTCTTCATGGCCGGGAGTATGCCGAGCGCCTGCCATATTCCGCCACAAATCATCGGCAGCCTGCCCGCTTCGAGCCCGGGAGGCCTCGCAATTCATAGCGAAGATGGCTGCCATGGGGTCGACACAGGCCCCGCCACCATCGACAGGAGTTGTGCCATGTTCCATCCTCGCTACCAGAGTCCTGAGGGTCGTGCTCGCCGGGTCGCCGCCGTCATTGCGGCAATCCTGATCGCGGGATCCAGCCTGGATCGCGCGCTCGCAGAGTCTGCGGCGCCGGTCCGCCAGAAAGCCTCCAAACCAGAAACCACCGGAGTCCTGTCAGGACTTGCGATCGGTGCCGCAGCCGCCGGTCCGATCGGCGCGATTGCCGGCGCCGCCGCGGGTGGCTGGCTGGGCGATCGCCTGCACCGTGAAAAACAACTCGCGCAGTCATTGTCACGGGAGCTCAAGTCACAGCTGACCGAGCGCAGCCGCACGAGCTCGGAAATCGAGCGGCTCAACACGGCGCTCGCCCGCAGTGATGCGCAATTGACCGACCTGCGTGCCAGCAGCATTCCGCTGAACGAGTTCGCAGCTAACGTGCATTTTCGCACCCGTGACAGCTCGCTCGAAGCACCCGATCATGATCAGCTGCGTCAGCTCGGCGCGGTGTTAGCTGAGCGTACCGATCGCGTGGTGTATGTGACCGGCTATGCGGACGCCCGCGGCGCCGCGGGCTACAACTTCGAGCTGTCGACCGCGCGTGCCGAGGCGGTCGCCGATGCGATGGTCGAGGGCGGCCTGGCACGCGGGCAGGTCGTGGCGGTCGGCGCAGGCGCACCCGGCACCAGCGACTGCCTGCGCGACAATGACCGCTGTGCGCTGGAGCGGCGCGTCACGGTACGCATGGTTGCCAGCGGCGACGCTGGCGGCGAAGACGCGGGCGCGGATGTCGTCGCGCAGGTTACGCCGTGAGCGGGGTCGCGGAATACTGGCTGCGGCAGCGACGCTATCGTAGGCTGACGCTCTGGTACCTCTGCCGCGAGCGAACATGGCTGCCGAGATCGTGAGCTTCGATGCCTGGCCTCAACCCGATCAGAGCGCGCCCGACCCCGGGCGCGTTCTGACGGGCAATCCGCGCCAACAGATCTGGAACCTGTTCAGCGACGCGGCCGGACAATTTCACGCCGGTAAGTGGGCCAGCAGCCCAGGGCGCTGGCGCGTTCACTACACCGAGTATGAGTTCTGCTACCTGTTATCGGGGCGGGTGATCATCGAGTCGGAATCCGGACGCCGCTGCGAGTTCGGTCCGGGCCAGGCGTTCATCATCCCGCACGGATTCTCCGGCACCTGGGATGTGAAATTGCCGACCGAAAAGCTCTACGTCATCTTCGAGC
>JAYUGT010000185.1:0-4031 GCA_043738315.1 Gammaproteobacteria bacterium | reverse complement strand
CGGTACGCGACCGCGCTGTAGTGCTGAGTTGCGCCGGTCTCGATGGCCCAGAAGCGTGCGCCCGTCAAAACCGCCTGGCAGGCCGCAAAATTCGCGTGCTGATGCACGGTCGCCATCCAGTGATAGTCGAGGCCGGCGCGCCGCAGCGAGCGCTTGTCGAGGTCGAATCCGAGTGGCTTTATCAGGTGCAGGTGCGCGCCGGTATTGGCGCACAGCCGGATGACATTGCCGGTGTTAGGTGGAATCTCCGGCTGGCACAGCACGATATGAAACATGGCCCGCACAATGGTAACCAACCGCGGGCCTGCTCTGCGATAATGACGCCATGTCCGCCCAGCCCGCAGATGTCGCCACCGGCCCGGCAGCGTCGTTGCGCAGCCGTTTCTGCGGCATGGATTTCGCCTCGCCGATCGTTTTACTGAGCGGTTGCGTGGGTTTTGGCGAGGAATACACGCGCGTCGAGGGGTTTTCGAACACCGACGTCGGCGCAATCGCACTCAAGGGCACGACCGGCCAGCCGCGCCTCGGCAATCCGCCGCACCGCGTCTACGAAACACCGATGGGGATGTTGAACGCCATCGGCCTGCAGAATCCCGGCGTCGACACCGTGGTGCGCAAGATCCTGCCGGACCTGGATTTCTCCGAAACGCGTTTCCTCGCCAACGTCTCCGGTTCGACGCTCGACGAGTACATCGAAGTGACGCGCCTTTTCGACGACTCGCCGATCGACGGCATCGAGATCAACATCTCCTGTCCTAACGTCAAGGAAGGCGGCGTGCAGTTCGGAAATTACCCGGACATGTCGGCGCGGGTGGTCGAAGCCTGCCGCAAGGTCACCCGCAAGCCGATTATCACCAAGCTGTCGCCGAACCAGACCGACATCGCCGAAAACGCGCGCCGCTGCATCGAAGCAGGCTCCGACGGACTGTCGGTGATCAACACGGTCATGGGCATGGCCATCGACGTCAAGACCCGCCGGCCGGTGATCGGCAACACCCAGGGCGGGCTCTCCGGCCCGGCGATCAAGCCAATCGCGCTGCTGATGGTGCACAAGGTTTATCAGATCGCCAAAAAACACAACGTGCCCATCATCGGCCAGGGCGGCATCGTCAATGCCAGGGATGCGCTCGAGTTCATGATCGCGGGCGCGAGCGCCGTCGGCGTCGGCACAGCGCTGTTCTACGACCCGCTGGTCTGCCGCAAGATCAACAGCGGCATCGCTGACTACCTCGCTGCTAACAAGATGGCCAGTGTTAGCGAGCTGGTCGGCAGCCTGCGTGTTGGCAACTAGTCCTCCTTGAGAACCAGGCGCGTCGGATACGCAAAGCGTATGCCCTCGCGATCGAATGCCGCGAGAATGCCGCGATTCACCATATCCATGACTTCGACATAGCGCAGGCCGGTGTTCGGATCGGGCACGAAGTAAACGATCTCGTAAACAAGCGCGTACTCGCCGAGATTCCGCAGCAGGCAGTAGAGAAAGTTGGTGCCAGGCGCCGCTGCAACGGCCTCCTTTACCAGCAGCGGCAGCTTGTCGAGCAGCGCCGGCGGCGTTTCGTAGGGTATGGCCAGCGTAAACAGCACACGCCGCTCGGGCATGCGTCCGAGATTGCGCAGCCGGCTTTTCAGCACGTCCGCATTCGAGATGATGATCTGTTCGCCGGACAGGCTGCGCAGCCGCGTGCTCTTGATGCCGATATGCTCGACCACACCGTCACAATCCTCGAGCCGCAACCAGTCGCCGACGACGAAAGGCTGGTCGAGCGTGATCGACAGCGAGGCCAGGATATCTCCTAACACCGTCTGCACGGCTAGCGCGATGGCGATGCCGCCGACGCCCAGGCCGGCCACCAAAGCAGTGATGTTGACGCCGAGATTGTCGAGAGCTAACAAAAGTGCGACGGCAAAGATCACGAGGCGCGCGATAAACAGCAGGATGTCGAAAGAGCCGCTGACATCGACCGGCAGGTCCCGCTGGCCGCGCGCCGCCGCGGTTTCGTCGCGGCGCCGTTCCAGCGCTGAACGCACCGCGGTACTGCCCCAGAGCGCAGCCTGGCCCCAGGCAATCAGGACCACGAGCACCCTGGATACCCGTTCGACCGCCGACGGCAGATCCAGAAACCGTTCCGCGACAAACAGCGCCAGCGCCCACAGGAAGATCCGGCTGGTGCGCTCCAGCAGGCGCAGTGCCAACGTAACCCCGCCCGGCACGCCCGCAGGCAGCCGCCGTTGCTGGGCCAGCAGATAGGTACGCAGCAGCGGCAACAGCGTCAGAACTGCGATAAAGGCAACGCCGGCAATCACCCAGTCGCGCAGGCTGTTGCCGAAATACTGCTGCTGCCACATCAGGTCGAGTTTATCCATGCGGGAATTATACGAAGCCGTGGTAATTTTCAGGGGCAGGATTCTGGCGGACCGGAGACAAATTGATGCAAATTCAGGGCAGCACGGCGCTGGTAACAGGCGCCAATCGTGGTATTGGCAAGGGCTTCGTCGAGGCGCTGCTGGCGCGCGGCGCGCGCCGCATCTATGCGACCGCGCGCGACCCGGATTCCCTGGACGTCCTGGCGGCGCGCGCACCGGGCCAGGTTATCCCGATCGAACTGGACGTCACCGACGCGACCGGAGTCGTTGCCGCGGCCCGGGTCGCCAGCGATGTCACGCTGCTGATCAACAACGGCGGCATTGCGGCAATGTCCGGGTTCCTCGCGCCGCCCACGCTGGACGGCGCGCGCGCGGAGATGGAAGTCAACTTCTGGGGCCAGCTTGCGATGATTCGCGCCTTCGCGCCGATTCTGAAAGCTAACGACGGCGGCGGCATCATCCAGGTCCTGTCCATCGGCGCGTTGTTCTGCGCGCCATCCGTCGGAACCTATTGCGCCAGCAAATTTGCCGCGAACGCCATGTGCCAGGGCCTGCGTGCCGAACTCACGCCGCAGCGGACCCATGTCATGGGCGTATTTTCAGGCGCCATCGAATCCGACATGTCGGCGAAGACTCCGGGACCGAAGATTTCGTCGCTGACCCACGGCCATAACTGCCTGGCGGCGTTCGAAGACGGCTGCGAGGAGTTCTATCCGGACTTCAAGGCGCAGCGCATGCGCGACGCCTACCTGAAAGACCCGGTCGCGTTTCTGCGCGCACTGCGTCCCCAGAGCTAACAGAAGCTAACGGACGGGCTTGACGAAGAACAGGCTGGTGACGCCCTGCGGATAACCCCCGAAAGGTCCGCAGGGCCGGAATCCGAACGCGCGGAACAACGCCAGCGCTTCCGCTTGCTGGTTGCCGGTTTCCAGTTTCATTTCTTGCAGGCCCAGTTCGCGGGCACGGCTTTCCAGTGTTTCCAGGATCCTCCGGCCGAGACCCTGCCCACGAGACCTTGGCGAGGCGTAGACCCGCTTCACTTCGCCGACGCCGGGCTCGATCACCCGCAGCGCGCCGCAGGCGAGCGCCACGCCATCGGTACGCGCGACATAGAAACTGACATCCGGCGCGCGCAGCGATTCGATATCCAGCAAATGGTTTTCTTCAGGATCGTAGAGCCCGATCAGGTATTGATCGAGTTCATCTATCAGCGCGCGGACGTCGGCTGCGGCCGGATCCTCGCGCCGGATCTCAAGGCTCGGCATGCTCGTCGATACCCAGTTCGCGCAGCTTGCGCGTCAGGGTATTGCGGCCCCAGCCGATACGTTTCGCGGCTTCCTGCCTGTGTCCCTGCGTGCGCTTCAACGCCGCCAGCGCCAGCACCCGCTCAAACTCGGGCGCCGCGACATCCAGCAGCGGCGCGTTGTCGCCATCGAGCTGCGAATCCGCCCAGCGAGCCAGTCGCTGCGACCAGTCGTCCATGCTGCCCGCCGCCGTGCCGTTGGCGGGCTTGACCTCGGCCGGCAGATCCTCGACCTGGATTTGGCGCCCCGGGGCCAGTACTGTCAGGCGGCGGCTGAGGTTCACGAGTTCGCGAACATTGCCGGGCCACTGGTAGGCGGTCAGCTGCCGCTCGGCTGCGGCGGACAGCGTCTTCGCCTCCACAC
>JAYUGT010000184.1:0-4031 GCA_043738315.1 Gammaproteobacteria bacterium | reverse complement strand
CCGGCCGGCGCAGCCGCTGAACCCTGCGAACGGCGTCGAAGGTCCGCCGCTGGTGGCGGTGATCGACGAGAGCCGCTGCGTCGGCTGCACCAAGTGCCTGCCGCCCTGCCCGACCGATGCGATCGTTGGCGCCAATCGCCTGATGCACACCGTGATCGCGGCGCTGTGCACCGGTTGCGAGCTGTGCATTGCGCCGTGCCCGGTGGACTGCATCGTGCTCGTGCCGCGCGCCACGCTCGCCGACCCGGCGGCGCGCGCGGAACCGGGCGCCGCCGACAATCGCACGCGCTTTGCCGCGCATCTGCGGCGCGCGGAGCAACGCAACTCGGCGCGGCTGCGCGAGCTGGCCAGGGCCAAAGCCGTGCCACCGCAGCCGCTGTCATGAAGCCGGAACTGCGCACCGCGCTGTACACCACCCTGCGCGCCGGCAATCCCGAACCCACGACCGAGCTCGAGTACCGGACGCCCTTTGAATTGCTGATTGCCGTGATCCTGTCGGCGCAGGCCACCGACAAGAGCGTCAATGCCGCAACCCGCAAGCTCTACGGAGTTGCTAACACGCCAAAAAAGATTGCCGCTCTTGGCGTCGAGGGGCTGATGCCGTACATCCAGTCCATCGGTCTTTACCGTACCAAGGCCAGGAATGTGATCGCAACTTGTGCCCAGTTGCTGGCCGCGCATGGTGGCGAGGTGCCGCGCGACCGTGCCGCGCTCGAAGCCTTGCCCGGGGTCGGGCGCAAGACGGCTAACGTGGTCCTGAACACGGCTTTCGGCGAGTCGACGATCGCAGTCGACACGCATATATTCCGCGTCGCCAATCGCACCGGACTGGCGCGCGGCAAGACACCACTGGCGGTGGAACAGGCCTTGCTGCGCAATACGCCGCCCGAGTTCCTGCGCCACGCCCACCACTGGCTGCTGTTGCATGGCCGCTATGTCTGCAAGGCGCGCAGACCGGAGTGCGAACGCTGTGTGATCAGGGCGTACTGCGCCTATCCGCGCCGGTCCGGGAAGCGGGCATCGCCGTGATCTTCGCCAATCAATCGCGCGAACAACTGCGCGCGACCTGGCTGACGGCCTGGCAAAAGCACCGCGCACGCGAATTGCTGACACCGCTCGAGTCGCAGCTGGTGAGCGTCATGGAATTGCACCCCGAATATCACCGCTGGCTGGAGGATGGCGAACGCGCCAGCGCCTCGCAGGCTGCGACTGACAATCCCTTCCTGCACCTGAGCCTGCATCTGGCGCTGCGGGAACAGCTGGCGACCGACCGGCCACCGGGGATCAAAGCCGCGTTAGACAGCCTGACATTGCGCCAAGGGGACCGGCACGACGCCCTGCATCGCGCCATGGACGTGTTAGGCAGGACGCTGTGGGAGGCGCAGCGCAGCGGCCGGGCGCCCGACGAAGCTGTCTATCTGGAGGCTATTCGCCGCCTGTAACGGCCGGTCTACGGCCTCATGCGCCGCACACGATTGCGCAGTTTCAAGGCACGGTGCACCGCGGTCTGGACATCCGCGTCGCCGGAATTGTGATGATTGGCACGCAGGTACTCGGTAAAGCGCGCTGCGGCCATGGGCCGCGCAATCAGATAGCCCTGGGCTTCGTCGCAACCCATTTCTCCCAGCAGGTCCAGGCTCTCCTGTGTTTCCACGCCTTCGGCGACCACACGCAGACCCAGGCTGTGGCCCAGCTCGATGGTTGAGCGGACGATCAGCGCATCGTCCTCATCGGTAGCGGCATCGCGCACGAAGCTGCGATCGATCTTCAGCTCATCCACCGGCAGTCCCTTCAGCTGCGACAGCGAAGAATAGCCGGTGCCGAAATCGTCAATCGCAAAACGCACGCCCGCGACCCGCAGCAATTCCATGTTGCGCGCGGCGACTTTCACATCGCGCATCACCGCACTTTCGGTGATCTCCAGAATCAGCGCGGTGGCTGGCACGTCATTGTCCTGCAGTTGCTCCAGCACGTAGTCCGGTAATTGCGGGTCAACAATGTCGCCGGCCGACAGATTCACGGCCAGTTCGAACTTGAAGTCGTCGCGCCGCCAGGCGCTCAGCTGCCGCAAGGCCGCGCGCAGTATCCAGCGCGTCAGGATAGCGGTGGCGCCGGTGCTCTCGGCTAACGGCACAAACTCGCCCGGCGAGACCTCGCCGAGACTGGCGTGACGCCAGCGCACCAGCGTTTCCGCACCGCGGATGCGGCCGCTCTTGACGCTCACCTTGGGTTGAAACACCAGATACATCTGCCCGGTGCCGACGGAATCCGGAAGATCGGCGCTCAGTCGCAGGCGTCGATGCTGTTGCACCTCCTGGTCCATCTCGAACACCCGCACCGGAACACTGGCACTGCGCGCCGCGTCGAGCGCAATTTCCGCGCGGCGCAACAACTCAGCAGGCGTATCGCCGTGCTCAGGCGCAAAGGCCACACCCGCAACCGTGGCAATGCGCACATTGACGCCATCGACTCGCAGCCGTGTCCGCAGCTCCTGGCACAGTGTCCTGATCAGTGTTTCGAACGCGGTGCGCCTCAATATGACGGCCGCAAATGCAAAGCGCGCGCCCTGTAGCCGCGCGACCTGATTCACCGACTCGACTTCGCGCGTCAGGCGCTGGCCCAGTTCCATCAACACCTGGTCGGCAAATTGCAGCCCGAGATTGGCGGAAAAATGCTGCAGGTCGGCAATTTCAATGATGGCAACCGAGACCGGTGTCTCCACCGAGCCGCCATGCATTCTCTCGTTGAGCAGCGCTTCGAAGTGCTGCCGGTTCGGCAAGCCGGTCACCGAATCGTGGCGCGATTGATAGGTGATGCGCAATTCGCGGTCCGCAATGCCGCGTTGCATGGAATTGAAGCTGGATGCCAGCTTTGCAAACTCTTCGGTGCCGGGTACCTCGATCGCGGAACCGTAGTCGCCACGCTCGATGCGCTGGACGCCAGCGACCAATTGCTCGACCGGACGCGTGGCCGCGCGGCCCAGCCGTACGCCGACCACGGTTGCTAACACGATTGACAGGAACGCAATCAAGCTCAATGTGTCGCGCAACTCGATATATGGTGCGTTGACAGCCTTCATCGACTTCAGCAGCAGGATCGAAAACTGATGGTCGCCGCTGTTGAGTCTGTCGGACACGGTCAGAAAATCAGCACCGGCGACCTGCACCTCATGCGGTTCGCGCAGCGCAACGGCCTGTATCAGAGTTTCGGTCCCGAGCCGCTGGTTGGCCTCTGGCAAGCTGGTCGCAGCCACGGCCGCCTGCCCCTGGGCGCTGACCACGAAGGCGATGTCGACATCGAGCAACTGCCTGAGTTCCAGCGCCAGTTTCTGATCGATCGCAAAGCCGATCGCCACAAACGCGATCGGCTCCGGTGCGCGAATGGGCACGGCCAGGACCTGGTAGCTGGAGTTATCAATCTGCAGGAAGGCGCTGGACGTGGTTTCGGGCGTCAGCTGGCTAACAGTGTCGGTCGAAAGCGCTCCGATCGGGCGGCTGGCCGCCATGACCTTGCCGTCAACATCCAGCACCAGCAACAGGTCTGCGCCGATACGCCGGGAATGGTTGCGAGCGGCGGACAGAATGGTGGCCTTGTCGCCGGAGGCTACTGCCTCGCGCAGGCCGAAATCCGCCGCCAGCACGCCCACGGCATTGGCGAGCTGCGTGGCGCGGTAGTCCAGCAATCGCTTGGCGACCGCCGCACCGGCGTTCAACTGCTCGTTGGCACGGCTTCTGACTGCGCCCTGGGTACGACCCAAAACTGCTAACAGCGTCACAGTTTGGGCGGCGATTACCAGCCCAATGATGAGGACGAGAAGCCGATTACGGAAGGAGCGCATTCCGGACCTTATGTTGACATCCCCAAGACTAATCATCCGTGGTTCTGAGCGCGACAACCGTGTACCGTTTTTTCGATGCAGTTCGCATACCTTTTGCGGCGCTGGCGCTGATCGCCACGGTCGCCGCGCCATGCGCATGCGCCGGCGAGCTGGTGATTCGCGTGCTGGCGAACAACGGCTCGCCGTTAGCCAG
>JAYUGT010000183.1:0-4036 GCA_043738315.1 Gammaproteobacteria bacterium | reverse complement strand
GAGGAAATCCGCGCCTGTTACGCGCAACTGCCGTCGCAGGCGGTCGAGGACATCCGCTTCGCGCAGACGCAGGTGCGGCGCTTCGCCGAGGTGCAGCGCGCGGCGCTGCGCGACGTCGAGGTCGAAACGCTGCCCGGCGTGGTGTTAGGTCACAGGAACATTCCGGTCCAGTCGGTCGGTTGTTATGTGCCGGGCGGGAAGTATCCGCTGGTGGCATCGGCGCACATGAGCGTGGTCACGGCCAAGGTGGCCGGTGTGCCGCGCGTGATCGCGACCGCGCCGCCGTGGCAGGGCGCGCCGGCCCCGGCCATCGTCGTCGCGATGCACATGGCGGGCGCGGACGAGATCTACACGCTGGGCGGCGTGCAGGGAATCGCGGCGATGGCTCTCGGCACCGAGACCATCACGCCGGTCGACATGCTGGTTGGCCCGGGCAACGCGTTTGTCGCCGAAGCCAAGCGCCAGCTGTTCGGCCGCGTCGGCATCGACCTGTTTGCCGGGCCGACCGAGACGCTGGTGATCGCAGACGACTCGGTCGACGGCGAACTCTGCGCGGCTGATTTGTTAGGTCAGGCCGAGCACGGGCCGAATTCACCCGCCATATTGCTGACCGATTCGGAAGCACTGGCGCACGCCACCATGGCCGAGGTCGAGCGGCAGCTCAAGGTCCTGCCCACCGGCGAGATCGCGGGACGCGCCTGGCGCGAGTATGGCCAGGTCATCGTCTGCGACACGCGCGACGAGATGCTGCAAAAGGCCGATGAAATTGCCTCCGAGCACGTGCAGGTCATGACCCGGGATCCGGACTGGTTCCTGGCTAACATGCGTAATTACGGCGCGCTGTTCCTGGGCCCCGAGACCAATGTGTCGTACGGCGACAAGGTCATAGGCACCAACCATACGCTGCCGACCCGCAAGGCGGCGCGCTACACCGGCGGCCTCTGGGTCGGAAAATTCATCAAGACCTGCACCTATCAGCGCATCACGCGCGCGGCGTCGGTGCAGGTTGGCGAATACTGCTCGCGCCTCTGCGCGCTGGAGGGTTTCGCGGGCCACAAGGAGCAGGCCGATATCCGCCTGCGCCGTTACCGGGCCTGAGGATTCCCGGCCAGGCGCCGCAGGAACATCGCCAGGGTCTTGAGATAATAATCGCGATTCGCTTTCTTGCGAAAGCCGTGGCCTTCATCTTTCGCCGCGAGATACCAGACTTCTCCGCCGTTAGCCCGGATCGCCGCGACCATCTGTTCGGATTCGCTGGCCGGCACGCGCGGATCGTTGAGGCCCTGCACGATTAGCAACGGCCGCGTGATCTTCTGCGCGTTGGTAAGCGGTGAGATGCCGCGCAGGAACAGCCGCATCTTCGGATCGCGCTCGTTGCCGTACTCATAGCGGCGCAAATCCTGCCGGTAGTTTGCGGTGTTTTCCAGGAAGGTGACGAAGTCGCTGATGCCGACGACGTCCACGCCGCCGCGCAGCCGCGGGCCGTAGGCCGCGAGCGCGGCCAGCGCCATGTAGCCGCCGTAGGACGAACCCATGATGACCACGCGCCCGGCGTCGAGATCGGGTTGCCTGGCAATCCAGTCCAGCAACGCGCCGATGTCGCGCACCGAATCTTCGCGCAGGTAGCCATTGTCCAGCCTGCCGTAGCTCTTGCCGTAGCCCGTCGAGCCGCGCACGTTAGGTGTGATCACGGCGTAACCCAGCTCACCAACCAGGAACTGCGTGGCCGCATCGAAGGCCGGACGCGCCTGGCTTTCCGGGCCGCCGTGGACGTCGATGATCACCGGCAACGGGCCAGCCTTGCGTGGCCTGTAGACAAAGGCCGGAATCTGCCGCGGCTGCCGACTGGCAATGAAATCAAAGGTCGGGTAACTGAACGCCTGCGCGCTGACGTACTGTTGCTGATTGATCGGGCCGGTCTCGCTTGTGGTCCAGCGCTGCAGGCTGTTAGCTTCGAGATCCAGTGTCCAGACGTCGCGCGGCCGGTCCGGCCCGGAGATCGTGATCGCCAGCAGCGTCGAGGCGGGATCGAAACGCAGGTTGCCTATCAGGCCACGCGGGATCCGCGGCGGGGAAAGTTCCAGCGAACTGCGCAGGTCCAGCAACTGCAGGCGGCTGTAGCCGCCTTCATTGGCAGTGTAGGCAAGCCAGCGGCCGTCGGCGCTGACGTCGAATTGCTCGATGTCCCAGCCGATAAATGCGCTCAGGCTGCGGCTCGGTCCCGGCGCGGCAAGATCCAGGTAGCGCAGTTGCGCGAACTCGCTGTCACGATCAGAAATCAGGTAGACGCCGCGGCCATCGGCTGCAAAGCGCGCTGAGGTGATGGCGACCGGCGGTGGCTTGACAGGAATTCTTGCTGGCGGCGGCGCTGGTTTGCGCGGCGCGATCGCGGGCGCGGTATCGAGCTCCGTCAGGGCGTTGCTGGCCAGGTCCAGCAGAAAAAGATGGCTCTCGGTTGAAGACACCGGGTTCCACAGCAGCAGTTTGCTGTTGTCAGGCGACCAGTCGAGCGGATAATAGGTGGCATTGTCGCCTAACAGAAGCGTGGTGTTGGCATTGTCGGTGGTGACATCGCGCACCACGACGTCGAAAACCGCGGGATCGCGGTTGTTGCTGTACCATGCGACGCGGCGACCATCGCGCGACCAGGCCGGGCTGCCGTTCAGGGTCGGCGCGTCTGTTAGCAGGCGGACGCTGCGATCTGCCAGCGCGTAGAAATAGAGCTGGCTGTTTTCGTTGCCGTCGCGGTCCTTGAGAAACACAAAGCCGTTGGCGCCACCGCGGGCGGCCCGGGCGGAAACGACCGGTTCGCGATAGAAAGTCAGTTGCTCGCGCGCCGCACCAGGGGCTGCCACCCGATGCAGCTGCTCCACGTCACCAAAGCGGGTACTGATCAGCAGCGCGCCGTCCGGCAGAAAATCGACGAAACTGGCGCCACGTACCGCCAGCCAATCGTCGAGACGGTCGCCGAGCGCCCTTTCCAGCGCCGGGATGTTGTCCAGCACCAGGTTGCCACGCTCTTCGCGGCCGGCGGCGTTCGCAGAGTGCGCCGCCAGCAAGGCACTCAACGCCAACACGATGTAAGCACGCCGCATGTCTGCTATGTTGCCAAAATAGTATGGCTGATCCGAGACTGAAGGCAAAAATAACGCGCGGCGAGTTCATCGTCGCGCCAGGCGTATTCGACATGATGTCCGCGCTGCTGGCCGAGCGCGTCGGTTTTGATGCGGTATATGCCTCCGGCTTCTGGCTGACGGCGTCCTACCTTGGGATTCCGGATGCCGGCATCGCGACCTACACCGACATGCTGGCGCGCATACGCCTGGTGGTCGAGAAGAGCAGCGTGCCGGTCATTGCCGATGCCGACACCGGCTTTGGCGGCCTGCTGAATGTGCACCACACGGTGCGCGGCTATGAAGCCGCGGGTGTCAGCGCGATCCAGATCGAGGACCAGGAGTTTCCGAAGAAGTGCGGCCACACGCCCTATCGCCGCGTGGTGCCGATCGAGGAAATGGTCGCGAAGGTCCGGGTCGCGGTGGACGCGCGTTCCGACCCCGACATGCTGGTCATCGCGCGCACCGATGCGCGCACCGGTTTCGGTTTCGATGAGGCTGTGAAACGCGGCCAGGCCTATGCAGCTGCCGGTGCGGATATCGTGTTCGTCGAATCGCTGCAGTCCGAAGATGAAATGCGCCGCGCCTGCGCGGCGATCGACAAGCCCATGATGGCTAACATGTCGGATGGCGGCAAGACGCCGATCCGCCCGGCCGCGGAGCTCAAGGCATTCGGTTACTCGCTGGCGATCTTCCCGGCCATGGCGGCGCTGGCCGCCAACGCCGCGGTGGAAAAAGCCATGCGCAATCTGAAGGCCAGCGGCACGAGTTCCAGCCCGGACGTGCCGCTGTTCGATTTCAACGAGTTCTGCCGCATGGTCGGTTTCGGCGACGTGTGGGCATTCGAAGAGAAGTGGAAAGACGTACTGGAGAGGAAAAAATGACACAGTTATTGCGAACCATTTTGTTAGGTCTGGCGGCCG
>JAYUGT010000182.1:0-10069 GCA_043738315.1 Gammaproteobacteria bacterium | reverse complement strand
TGTTAGCTTTCGGCTCGCCGCCAAACCCGAGATGATCTCGGACCCGACAGCAGCTGGCAGCGACGGTCGCGTCGCTGCGTTTACGGTTGCCGGCCGCTCGTACGCGATCTTCGCCCCGACCGGCTCGACCTGGAGCAAGGCCGACGCGAACTCGCTGGTGCTGCGCCTGCCGGCCACAGCGCGGTATTTTTCGGTCGCCGGGCTGCCGGACAATCGCGCCGCCACCGTGAGCGACTTTCTCGCGCTCGCCTACGCCTTCCCCACCAGCACACGCGTCGAGTGGAGCTATGACGAGCGCGCCAGCAAGGTGCGCTCGGTGTTTCGTGTCGAGACCGTCGCGAAAGAAGGCCAGAACCTGACAACGTTCATGGGGCTCTACCCGCACCAGTGGTCGAGCGTGGCCTCGGATCATCCTTCGCAGTACAGTTTCGACTCTGTGCGCGGTCGCATCCGGCTCGTCGCCGGCAACAGTTTCACGCTGGAGCGCAGCTACCAGGGCTTCGTGCCCTGGTGGGGCGGCCTCGAGGATCCGGCTAACAAAGCCAGCGTCGCCAGCCTGCTGGGTGGCGATCTTGCCAAGTCGGATCAACTGTTCAGCAAGATGGGTCGCGGCACGTACTCGATCGGCAAGGGCCTTGGCGCAGTCGCGCAGCTGATGGGCGTGGCCGAGAGCGAGGGCCGCGCGCCGATGCGCGATGATCTCCTCAAGCTGCTGAAAAACCGCCTGGAATCCTGGTTTGACGGCAAACACAGCACGTATTTCGCGCAGGACTCGCGCCTCGGCACCTTCATCGGACTGCCGCAGGAATACGACAGCATCACCGCGATGAACGACCATCATTTCCACTACGGCTACTGGGTCATGGGCGCCGCTTATGTCGCGCTGCGCGATCCGGACTGGGCGTCGACGCAGAAATGGGGCGGCATCGTCGGCAAGATCATCGCGGACATCGCAACTGATGAGCGCGGCCGAAAGGATTTTCCGTTTATCAGGAATTTCGATGCGTACGAAGGCCATTCCTGGGCCTCGGGCAATTCAATCCCGTTCGACGACGGCAACAACCAGGAGTCCTCGTCGGAGGCCATCAATGCCTGGGCCGGATTGATCCTGTGGGGCGAAGCCACGGCTAACACGCGACTGCGTGATCTCGGCATCTATCTCTACACCAACGAGATCGCGTCGATCAACCAGTACTGGTTTGATCTCGATCATCAGGTTTTCCCGTCGGATTACGGCAAGCCGCTGGCCGCCCAGGTGTTCGGCGGCAAGTACTCTTACAACACCTGGTGGACCCAGGAGCCGCGCCAGATTACCGGTATCAACATGCTGCCGATCACCACCGCGTCAACTTACCTGGGCGCAGATCCGAAATACGTCGCCGGCGTGGTGAGCGGGCTGGCAGGCGAGGTGAAGGCCTATTCGGCGCGCGGCATGAGCGACGGCACGCCGGCCGACATCTGGCAGGACATCATCTCCTCGTACGCTGCCCTCGGTGACCCCGCCGCGGGCCTTGCCCTCTGGAATCGCAAAGGCACGGTCGAGTTCGGCGAGACGCGATCGCATACTCTGCACTACCTTGCCAGCCTGAAGGAAATGGGCCCGCCCGACTTCTCGGTGACGGCAGACACGCCATTGTATGCGGTGTTCAAGGACAAGAACGGCGCCCGCACCTACCTCGCCTACAACGCGCGCACCTCGGCCATCAAGGTCACTTTCAGCACCGGCAAGACGCTCGACGTTGCGCCGCGCTCGCTCGCGCGCGCACGCTGACCTCGCCTGTCGATCTGCCGGACTGTTAGCTGGCGTTGCGCCTGCCGGCGAACTTGAGTGCCGGAAACCGGCCTGTTGCTGACGCCTTTTGGTTGGCGGCCTGCGCATTCCACAACTCGTTGCGCCGCGCCACAAATGGCGATCCCGACAGTTGCGCCAGCGATGCGGCCCTCGCGAACAGGAAGCCCTGTCCGGCCACGCAGCCCAGCGCCAGCAGCGCCTCGACCTGCTCCTCAAACTCGATGCCCTCGGCCACGGTATCGAGTCCCAGTGTTTCGCCGAGACTGACGACCGCGCGCGCGAGTTCCGGACCGTCGTCGTCACTCGTCAGACGGCCAACGAATGAACGGTCGATTTTCAGGATGTCGATCGGAAAGCGATGCAGGTAGGACAACGACGAATAGCCGGTGCCAAAATCGTCGATCGCAAGCCTGACACCGAGCGCCTTGAGCTTCTGGAGCCGCTCGAGGTTCGCATCCGTGTTGTGCATGATCGTGCTTTCAGTCAGCTCGATCACCAGGTTGCCGGGTTCCAGCTCCGACATCCGCAAGGCGCGCTCCACATCCTGGATCAGGTTGCCGTGCTGCAGATGCCGTCCGGAGACATTGACCGCGATGCGCAGACCCGCGCCGCCGGCGACCGAAGCGCGCCAGCGATGCAGTTCCTGGCAGGCTTCCAGCAATACCCAGCGACCGAGCTCGATGATCTGGCCGGACTCCTCGGCGACCTGGATGAAACGCGCGGGCTGCAGCACGCCGTACTGCGGGTGCCGCCAGCGCACCAGCGCCTCGACACCTAACAGACTGCGGGTACCAAGATCGATGATCGGTTGATACTCGAGGAAGAACTCGCGGGCCTTGAGCGCGCGACTGATGTCCGTCTCGAGTTGTACGCGTTCACGCAGTGCCTGCTGCATCTGCGGCTCGAATACGACGTAGCGGCCTTTGCCGGCGGCCTTGGCCTTGTACATCGCAAGGTCTGCGTTGCTGAGCAGCGCATCGGCAGCGTCTTCGGGCGCCGACAGCGCCACGCCGATACTGGCCGCCACGCGGACCTGCATATCGGCGATGGCAAATGGCGCGTCCAGGGCCTCGATTACCACGGCAGCGACATACTCGACACCGGCCTTCTGCCCGACGCCTTCGATCAGGATCGCAAACTCATCGCCGCCGAGCCGCGCGACCGTGTCGCAGGAGCGGGTCGCCTGGATCAACCGCTGCGCTACGGCGCGCAGCAGATGGTCGCCCGCCTCGTGCCCGAGCGAGTCGTTGATGTTCTTGAAGTTGTCCAGATCCAGGAACATGACGGCAATGTGGTGTTTGCCGCGCTGCGCCAGCGCCAGTGCGTGCTGCACGCGATCGCGGAACAGATTGCGGTTGGCGAGCAAGGTCAGCGGATCATGGAATGCCAGTTGACGCAGCTGTTCCTCGAGCGCCTTGCGATCGCTGATGTTACGGAAATTGAGCGCCAGGCCTTCAACCGCCGGATCCGCGGTGAGGTTGCTGCCGACGATCTCGAGTGTCTGGCGACCCGCGCCGCGCTCGAGACGCAGTTCGACCGGACCGAACACGCCGGACGAACTCATCGCGAGCTCGCCGAGAAATGCGCGCAGGTGCTCGCGGTCATCGCCGGCCCATAGATCCAGCAGATTGCGCCCGCTGATATCCAGTGGCTCGAGTCCAAAGGTGCGCTGGCAGGCTGCCGACGCAAAACGCAAGCCGCCGTCCGGCGCAACAATCATGATGACGTCCGAGGCGTTGGCGATCAGCGACGCGTAGCGAGCCTCGACCAGGCGCGTCGCGCGCTGCTCGCGCCCGATGGCGTCCTCACGCAGCGTGATGCCCTGACGCACCATCAGCAGCAGCATCAGTGCGAATACGATGATGGTCATTAGGGCAGCCGGGCCGCCGAGGTCGTCGCGCGCAAAATACACCAGCACCGCAAACGCCGAGAGCATGGCCGCGTACGGCAGCGACTGGGCCAGCAGATCCACCCGCGACTCCGGTGCCGGCGCCTGTGTTGCCCGCCCCCGCAACTGTTCGCAGGCCGCGGCGGCGAGCGGCAGGTAGCAGACGACGTAGATCACATCCTGCAGACCGCCGGGCAGATAGCCGCCGCCGACCTTGGCAAGCGCCCACATGATGTCGCCGATGAACATGGTGGCGTAGCCGGCAATCAGCAGCAGCGGAATACGCCGTCCGCCGGCATTGCCGACGCCGACCAGCTGCAGGACCCCCAAGGCTAACAACAGCAGGCAGTTGGCGGCGAGATAGGCCTGGCTTAGCACCTGCTTGAGCAATCCGACTTCCACGGTTTGCGTAGCGGGCCGAATGACCAGAAACCAGAAGAACGCGCCAAAGCCGACCACGAAAATCGTGCCATCGAGCGCGAGCCTCACCCAGGGCAGGCGCGTCGCCGCTGCACGGATCAGCAGCGCAACGCCGATGAACAGGGGCAGGTAGAAGCCCGAGAAAAAAATGTCGGCGAATCCGGGGTAGGGATCGATGCCGCGCAACCATGACGCCGAGGCAATGACAGTGCCGATGAAATACAGCGCAAGCGCGAACGCCATGCAGCGCCAGGCCTGCTGCACCGCGCCGCGCGGTGCGCTGCGTGCCGCCGCCGCGGTGATGATCACGGCCGCGAGGCAAACGGGAACATCGGCCAACAAGCCGACGTAGTGCATGACCTGCTCGCCGCCAAAACCCGCAATCATCCAGACGGCTGCGACGGTGGCGTAAATCACCATGGCGACGAACAGCCTGCCAGTACATGCCGGCATCGTTGCGGGGGCGCCAGCATCAACGGGCGACATGGTGAGATCCGCCTCGAACATCAGTGATTCCCTGAGATCAAAAGTGAGAGGTCTACCAGTGAAGAAATCGGTCCGCCGAGGCCGATCTTGAGGTTGGCAGCCGGCATCAGGCGTCAGCTGCCCTGCGCCCGAGACCTGCATCACGTTATCAATGACCGCAATGGCGGCGCTACACTGGCTGCTGGGACACGCCAGCAGGAATTGAATGTCCAACTTGGCCAGGAGTGTATTGAGCAAGATCCCGCCGGGCGTGTGGGCGCTCGGCTTTGTCAGTCTGCTGATGGACGTGTCCTCCGAGATGATCCACAGCCTGTTGCCGCTGTTCATGGTGGGCGTCCTCGGGGCGAGCGCACTGACCGTCGGGCTGGTCGAGGGATTGGCTGAATCGACCGCGCTCATCGTCAAGATCTTCTCCGGCGCCCTCAGTGATTACCTCGGCCGTCGCAAAGGGCTCGCGGTGATCGGTTACGCCCTGGGGGCGTTCACCAAGCCCTTGTTCGCGATTGCCGCCTCGGTCGGGACAGTGCTCGGCGCGCGTTTGCTCGATCGTGTCGGCAAGGGCATCCGTGGCGCGCCGCGCGACGCGCTGTTAGCCGATATCGCGCCGGCGGAAGTCCGCGGCGCGGCTTTCGGTCTGCGCCAGTCGCTCGATACGGCGGGCGCGTTCCTCGGGCCGTTGTTAGCAACCGGCCTGATGTTGCTATGGGCGAACGATTTCCGCGCGGTCTTCTGGGTTGCGGTCATACCCGGCCTGATGGCGGTCACGCTGCTGATCTTCGGCGTGCACGAGCCGGCGCGGCATGCGGGCGCGAAGAACGTCAATCCCATCCGTCGCGACAATCTCAGGCGCCTCAGTCCTGCCTACTGGTGGGTGGTCGGAATCGGCGCGGTATTTACGCTGGCGCGGTTCAGTGAAGCCTTCCTGGTCCTGCGCGCTCAACAAGGCGGCATCCCGGTGGCGCTGGTGCCGCTGGTGATGGTGGCCATGAACCTCGTGTACTCGGGCCTGGCCTACCCGTTCGGCCGGCTCTCGGACCAGATGAGCCACCGCAAGCTGCTGGCCTGGGGACTCGTCGTCCTGATCGCCGCCGACCTCGTGTTAGCTGGCAACAGCCATTGGTCCACCGTGCTGGTCGGTGTCGCCCTCTGGGGGGTGCACATGGCAATCACCCAGGGCCTGCTGGCGACCATGGTTGCCGATACCGCACCGGCCGACCTGCGCGGTACCGCGTTCGGGTTCTTCAACCTGGTCAGCGGCCTCGCCATGCTGCTCGCCAGCGCGCTGGCGGGACTGCTGTGGGATCAGCTCGGCGCATCGTTTACCTTCTACGCCGGCGCCGCTTTCTGCGTGTTGGCGCTGGTGTTAGGATTGAGCCGGAAGATCGAGCAGCGGCGGGTTACGGCAACAACGGATACGCAATGACTCTGCGCGTGGGACGATGAGCTTATGGGTGCAAGTCCTGTAAAAATGCCCCGGCGGCCGCTGCCGGCCAGCATCACGCTGGTGCTGTCGAAGCCCGTGGCTTTTCCTGACGTACCGCATCCCCCGGCCCGGGATTGTTATGGCTGCGTTGACTGGTTCCTGTTCGACGAACAGACGGCGGAGCCGCCGCAATCCACGGTGAAACCCCTCAAGACCAGCGGACATTGAACCGAAGGTAATGCTGAATTCGCACGCGCTTGCCGTCGTCGGAGCCACAGGAGTCGCAGTGCTGGCCTGCATTCTCCTGCACTACGAGACCCTGGATTTGCTGACCCGGGCAATGCTGAAGATGCACACCCGGGTGCGCCGCCGCCGGATCCTGTTGATGATGTTCGGTCTGCTTACGCTGCATGTCGCGGAAATCTGGATCTTCGGCATCGGCTATTTCTACATGGCGTCCGCTCCCGAACTCAGCAGTGTCATCGGCGCGCAGAATACCTTGTTAGACATGGTGTATTTCTCGGCCGTGGTCTACACGACACTGGGCCTGGGCGACCTGCTGCCGACGGGCGCAATCCGCTTCATGGCAGGCACCGAAGCGCTCACCGGATTTCTGCTGATCAGCTGGTCGGCATCGTTCACCTTCCTGGAAATGCAGCGCTTCTGGGGCCGCAACAACAATAGTTGATCAGTGGAGTTCTGACATGTTGAAACAAGTGCAGGGTGACCTGCTGTTATCCAAGGCTGCCGTGCTGGTGCACGGCTGCGCGCCTAACGACCCGTTCGCACAAGGCCTGGCGCATTCGTTGCGCGAGAAATGGCCCGCGATGTACAAGGAATTCCGCCACTACTGCCAGACCTATCACCCGAAGCCCGGAGAGCTCTGGACCTGGATGACCCCCGACAGCAAGCGGATCGTCAGTCTTTTCACGCAGCCGGCGGTCGAGGGGCATCACGGCGGCACGCCGGCGCGGGCGAATCTGTCCGCTGTGAACCACGCCCTCAAAGCGCTGCAAAAGCTTGCCACCAGGGAAAAGTTTGCGAGCCTGGCCCTGCCCCGCCTGGCAACCGGCGTAGGCGGCCTGGCCTGGAGTGACGTGTACCCGCTGATTGAGCAAAACCTCGGCGGCATCGGCATTCCGGTCTACGTCTACTCGGGCTTTCATGCCGGCGTGCCCGCACAGGAGTAACCGAAACGAGACCTGCGTCACTCAGGGGTTCTGCCTGCGGGCCGTTAACGGGGGGGCATGAGTGACGCCGACTGGAAACTGAAGTACTTCGCGGCAATCCGCAGCATCGATGAAGATGAGCGGCGCGCACGCGAGGTTGAGCGCGCCTTGCGAAAGGTCGTGGCGCGACTGTGCATAGTCGCTCGCGGGCAGGATGATGAGCTGGATGCCGGCCTGACCGTGCTCGCCAAAGCCAACCGCGACAATGCCGATGCCGAGGAGCTAACAACACTGGTTGGGAGCCTGCGGGATTCGGTGTTGACAGCCGACAGCAAGACCTCACTGGTCAAATCGCTGGGCGCGGGCCGCGCCGTGGTGATGCCGGCGCCGGCCGACACGAGCGCCGGCGCCTCGCCCGTGCAGCGCTGGGCTGCGAGCTGTGAAGCGGCCACTCTGCTTCTGAAGCAACTGGCCCGTGACGCGAGCGCGCGCGACTTTGCCGACACCCTGACCGCCGAACTGCGCCTGGTCGACACCGACGAAGGCCTGGCCAAGATCCTGACCCGGATCGCGGAGGCGTTGCTGAAGCGCGGTGAAGAGCTGGCGCGCGAGAAGACCCAGGCTAACAGCCTGTTGACCGAGATGACTGCGCGGCTCGACGAAGTTTCGGACTTCCTGACAACCCAGAATGATGAACGGCAATCGGCGCTCGGCGATGCCGACCAGCTGAGCTCGCAAGTCATGCAGAACGTGGAGCACATCCATCGGGAAGTGCACGAAACCAATGACCTGGCGGAAATCAGGACCAAGGTCGGCGTGCGCCTGGCCAGGATCGCGGAGCAGGCTCGCGAGTTTCGCGCCCGCCAGGAAAGCCGCTTCCTCGAGCAAAGCGCGCTGGCCCAGAAGATGGCGGCACGTGTTGCATCGCTCGAGCGCCAGACCAGTGAATTGCACCGCTCCCTGCACCAGGAACAGACGCGCTCGCAACTCGATGCGCTCACCGGAATACCCAATCGCGGCGCGCTGGACAGTCGCATGCTGGAGGAAATCAATCGCTGGAAGCGCTTCCGCGACCCGGTCACCGTGCTGATCTGGGACCTGGATCGCTTCAAGAGCATCAACGATACCTATGGTCACCGTGCCGGCGACCGCGTACTGCAGGAAGTGGCCAAGTGCTTCGCAGCCCGCATCCGCGCCACCGACGTGTTAGCGCGCTTTGGCGGCGAAGAATTCGTGATGCTGCTGGTCGGCACGCAGATGGCCGAAGCCAGCAAGGTGGCCAATGAATTGCGCGAGTCGGTGCACGGCCTGCGCTTTCACTTTCGCGACACCCCGGTGAAGGTCACCACGTCCTGCGGCATGACCGAACTGCGCGATGGCGACACCGCCGAAACCGTGTTCGATCGTGCCGATGCGGCGCTCTACAAAGCGAAGGACGGCGGCCGGAATCTCTGCGTCGCCGCGGCTTAGTGATCGAACGGATGCCGCAGCACGATGGTCTGGGCGCGGTCAGGGCCTGTTGAAATGACGTCGATCGGCGTCTCGACCAGCGCGGCAATCCGGTCCAGGTAACGCCGCGCATTCTCCGGCAGCCGTTCGCGCTCGGTGATTCCCACGGTCGAAGCCTGCCAGCCCGGCAGAGTCTCGTAGACCGGCTCGACTGCGGCAAACTCCTCGGTGCTCAGTGGCGGCTTGTCGATCAGCTTGCCGGCTGATTTGTAGCCGACGCAGATCCTGATTTCATCCAGGGCGTCCAGCACATCGAGCTTGGTCAGGCACAAACCCGAGACGCTGGAGTTGATCAATGAACGCCGCAGCGCGACCGCATCCAGCCAGCCGCAGCGGCGACGCCGGCCGGTCACCGCGCCGACCTCGTGCCCCACGCGCTGCAGGTACTCACCGGTCGAATCGTGCAGCTCGGTCGGGAACGGACCACCACCGACGCGCGTGGTATAGGTCTTCACGATTCCTAACACATAGTCGATGGCGCGCGGCCCGAGGCCGGTGCCGGTGGTCGCAAAACCGGCCGTCGTGTTAGATGACGTCACGAACGGATAGGTGCCGAGGTCCACGTCCAGCATCGCGCCCTGGGCGCCTTCAAACATCACGCTGGCGCCGCGCGCCCGCAGCTCCGCCAGCGCGCCGGTGACATCGGTGATCAGGGGCCGTACGCGCTCGCCGAAGGCCAGCTGCTGGTCGAGCGTTTGCTGAAATCCGACTGCGGGCTGCTGCAACATCTTCTGCAGCAGGAAATTGTGGTACTCGAGGACCTCGCGCAATTTGTCAGCAAACCGGGCCGGATCCAGCAGGTCCGCCACGCGCAGCGCGCGCCGCGCGACCTTGTCTTCGTAGGCTGGGCCGATACCGCGGCCGGTCGTACCGATGGCACCGGCGCCGCGCGCCACTTCACGCGCCTTGTCGAGTGCGACATGGGACGGCAGGACCAGCGGGCACTGCGGCGCAATGCGCAGCCGCTCGAATACCGGCACGCCGCGGCCCACCAGCATGTCAGCTTCGCGAAACAGGGCCTCCAGCGACAGCACCACGCCGTTACCGATGTAACAGATGATCTGCTCGCGCAGCACGCCGCTCGGAATCAGCGACAGGACCGTCTTTTCGCCGCCGATGACCAGCGTGTGTCCGGCATTGTGGCCGCCCTGAAAGCGCGCCACCGCAGCGGCGCGCTCGGTCAACAGATCGACGATCTTGCCCTTGCCTTCGTCGCCCCACTGCGCGCCTATGACTACGACAAACCGTCCCATCAGCTGCGCACCCAGTACAACAGCAGGACACCTAACACGATAGAAACGAAGCCGCTGCCGCGCAGATTGCTGTCATTGAGCGTGACGATGCGCGCCAGGATACGCTTGAGCCCCGCGGGGCTGGCAAAG
>JAYUGT010000181.1:0-1558 GCA_043738315.1 Gammaproteobacteria bacterium | reverse complement strand
GCACTCACTGCGCGGGCCCGACTTGGCACCTGCTGGTTCGTGCTGGTGCAGCCGACGCGGATGGACAGTGTGCCGGGTCAATATCTGACCGAACGCGGAGAGGGCCTGTTCCTTCTGTCGCTCGACGTCGCCGACCTGGCCGACGAACGGAACGCCGCGGCGAGTCGCGGCGCGACCTTTTCCGCAGCCGGCGAGCGCGAGGGCCTCGACGGCTGGCGGATCCTTGACTTCGATGCTGCGCAGACTCCGGGGCTGGAGTTGCAACTTTGCGAAGACCGAAAGCCCGAGGCTAGAGCATCGCATAGTGACGGCTGGCCGGCCGTGGGGAAATAATTCTTGTACCCGTCCGGTCTGGCTAGAGGAAGCTCAACCGGAGAAGCCTCGTGCGAAATCGCCAAGTTCTTGCCGCTGCCATTGCGGGTCTGATCGCGCAATCAGCGCTGAGCGGCTGCGCGGCCCAGGTCGCCAAGTCCAAGCGCGCCGCGGCCGCCGCCGTTGGAGCCACCGAGTCCTGCTATGGCATAGCCCGTGCCGGCAAAAATGATTGTCGGACCAGCAAACATGTCTGCGCTGGCTGGTCGCGCCAGGACAACGACAAGGGCGCGTTCGTATACGTACCCGCGGGCACCTGTGAGCGACTGGTGGGCGGGTTACTTGACGAGTCTTGATGCAGCGCGCGCGGGCGCGGCCACCGCGGAACTGCTGGCGTTGTTGCGTGCGGGCGAGCAGTCCGCACAGGCTACCTTCAGCCGTCTCGTCAGGCGATTGCCGCAAGGATCGGCCCACGAATTGCAATCGGCTCTGGTGAATATCGGCGCAGATGAAGCCCGGCACGATCAGTTGTTAGTAGCGGCAGGCCACGTGGCAGGCGTCGTCCAGGTGCGGCCGCCGACGTCCGTCCGCAGGTTTTTTCTGCGCCTTGAGAGCCGGGAAATTGGTGTCCATCTTGCCCGCGTTGCGTCACTCGATGCTTGCGTTTGTCAGACGCTGGCCGCGGTACTGAATGCCAAACCGCAGTGGTTGCATTCGACGCTTGTGGTGGCGTTAGGCGAAATTAGGCGCGATGAAGGCCGACATGTGAAGCTAACGAAGTCACTTGCGCAAAATATGGGTGTGAATCCGGAATTGCTCCGCGAGGTGGGCGCGGAAACCCGTCACGGGTTTGATGCGGTCCTCGCCATTTATGAAACCGCATTGTTTGACCTGGGCGTCGATACGCAAACTCTGCATCATCGAATCCGGCGCGATGACTGCTGAGCCGTCTGCGCCGAGAAGGCTGGCCCTATTAGGCACGGGGTCGGCTCTGCCAGGACCCGCCATCTCCACGCCTGTGCTGCTGGCGGCGATGGCTCCGCATATGTCTGCGCTCTCGCGTGCGCTGGCAGCGCGTATTGCCAATCGTCTTGCGATCAAGACTCGTCACCTGGCACGATCGCTAACACAGCCAGTGGAGGCGGTTCGCGCCGAGGACTCGGCGCCGCGCCTGGCGGCCCGCGCCGTTTCTGCTGCGCTCCAGCAATGCATGCGCAGCGCGGATCAGGTGCATTTCCTGCTCGGG
>JAYUGT010000180.1:0-4071 GCA_043738315.1 Gammaproteobacteria bacterium | reverse complement strand
CATGTCGTCGCCAACCGCGCTCTTTACCGCGAGAAATACGCCCGTGTATTGCCGCTGTTAGCTCCGTACTGGCAGGTCAGCGAACCGGATGGCGCTTTTTATCTCTGGCCCGAGGTCGGCGGCGACGACCAGGCGTTCACGCGCGAGCTCTATGCCGCGACCCATGTGACCGTCGTTCCGGGATCGTTTCTGGCGCGCGATACCGAGGCCGGTAACCCGGGGCGCGGGCGCGTGCGAATATCGCTCGTGGCCTCGGTCGATGAATGCGTGAGCGCCGCGCAGCGAATCCGTGCTTTTCTGGAGAACAGGTAATGCCCAATATTGCGTCCCTGCAACCGCTGATCGAGGCTGCGTTCGAAAAACGCGCCGAACTCACGCCCGCCAGCATCGACGGCAACCTGCGCACCGCACTGGACAACTGCCTGCAGCTGTTAGACAGCGGCAACGCGCGGATCGCGGAAAAAATCGACGGCCGGTGGATCGTGCATGACTGGCTGAAGAAGGCGGTGCTGCTTTATTTCCGGGCGCACGACAATCGCGCCATCGAAGCCGGCTACACCCGTTTCTTCGACAAGGTGCCGCTCAAGTACGCGCACATGAGCGAGGCCGCGATCCGCGCCTCCGGCGCACGCGTGGTGCCCGACGCGGTCGTGCGCCAGGGCGCCTACATCGGCCCTAACGTCGTGCTGATGCCGAGCTTCGTCAATATCGGCGCCTACGTCGACAGCGGCACGATGGTCGACACCTGGGCCACGGTGGGCTCCTGCGCACAGATCGGCAAGAACGTGCATTTGTCGGGCGGTGTCGGCATCGGCGGCGTGCTGGAGCCGCTGCAGGCGACACCGACCATCATTGAAGACAACTGCTTCATTGGCGCGCGCTCCGAAGTGGTCGAAGGCGTGGTGATCGAGGAAGGCTCGGTGCTGTCGATGGGCGTTTTCATCGGCGCCAGCACCAAGATCTATGACCGGGCCAGCGGCACCGTCAGCTATGGCCGCATTCCCGCGGGATCGGTCGTGGTGCCAGGCAACCTGCCAGCCAAGGATGGCAGTCACTCCCTTTACTGCGCGGTCATAGTCAAACGCGTCGACGCGCAGACGCGCGCCAAGACCGCCATCAACGACTTGCTGCGGCCTGACTAGCTGGAACTGCCTCAGCTAACAAGGGCGGCGGATTTCACCAGCGCCCAGACCGGCATGCCGGGCTGCAGGTGCAGCGCGTCGACCGACTTGCGCGTCACGCGGGCCAGGAGCAGTACGCCCGCGCAGTCGATCTGCACCAGCTCGTGCGCCGGATTGTCATCCGGTGCGATCGCCACGATCCGGCCGCGCAATTGGTTTTGCACGCTGGTGTCCCGTGGCTCCGAACAGGCGATGCTGACGTCGCGCGCGAGAATCCGCAGCCGGACATTCTGCCCGCTGGACAAGCCCTTGTCGGCCAGCCACAGGCTGCCACCCGCGAATTCCGCGCGCGCCAGCCGCCAGTGCGAGTCGCACTCGACGATGCGGGCCGCGAGCACGGCGCCCAGGTCCTCGCCTAACACGACGCGCGCCTGCAGCGAAGCAAGTACGTCTGCGACCGGTCCGCAGGCGCGCACCTGGCCGGCGTCGAGGACCACGAGCGTATCAGCGAGCCGCGCCACCTCATCGGCCGAATGCGACACATACAGCATCGGCGTGCGCAGCTCGTCGCGCAGCCGCTCGAGCCACGGGAAAATCTCCTGGCGGCGCGCCTGATCGAGCGATGCCAGCGGCTCATCCAGCAACAGCAGCCGCGGTTGCGTGGCCAGCGCCCGCGCGATTGCCACCCGTTGCCGTTCGCCACCGGACAATTCATCGGGCCGCCGTGCCAGCAGCGCTCCTATACCTAACAGCTCGATGATGCCGGGGAGATGCCGGCGATTTTCCGCCGGCGTGCGCCGCAGGCCGAACTCCAGGTTGCCGCGTACATCGAGGTGTTCGAGCAGACTCGCCTCCTGAAAAACACACCCCAGTGCCCGGCGCCAGGTCGGAACGAAGATCCGCTGCGCATCGTCCTGCCAGATCTCGGCGCCGATCCGGATGTGCGCGTCTAGCGGCCGCTCGAGACCCGCGACGCAACGCAGCACGCTGGTCTTGCCAGCGCCGGACACGCCGTACAGCGCAGTGATTCCATGAGCCGGCAGCTGCAAGTCGATCGCCAGCGCAAAGGCGCCGCGATTCAGCCGGAACCGAACCAGGCTGTCCACGCCGCTCAAGCTAACACGCGGTCGCGGCGGCGATTCAGCCAGGCGAGCGCCAGCAGCACCAGGAACGCGAAGGTCAGCATGAACACCGACAAGGCGTGCGCGGCCGGATACTGCATCGCTTCGACATGACTGTAGATCTGCGTCGACACCACGCGCGTCTGGCCGGGAATGTTGCCGCCAATCATCAGCACCACGCCGAATTCACCCACGGTGTGTGCAAACACCAGGATGGCGGCAGTCAGGATCCCGGGGCGCGCGATCGGCAATGCGACGCTGAAGAACGCGTCCAGCGGCCGCGCACGCAACGTGGCCGCAACCTCCAGCGGTCGCCGACCCATCGATTCAAAGGCATACTGCAACGGCAACACCGCGAACGGCAGCGAAAACAGCAGTGAGCCAATCACCAGACCCGAAAATGTGAACGACAGGGGTCCCAGACCCAGGCTGGCGCTGATGCGGCCGACCCAGCCCTGCGGACCTAACAACAGCAGCAGGTAGAATCCCAGCACCGTGGGTGGCAATACCAGCGGCAGCGAGGTCAGCGCCGCCACTGGCGCGCGCCAGCTCGACGGCGTTCGCGCCAGCCACCAGGCGATCGGTGTTGCAACGACGAGCAGCAGCAAGGTCGTCAGCGTCGCCAGCTGCAGCGTCAACCAGATCGATTGCAGGTCCTCAGTCGTAACCATGGCTGCGGATGATTCTATGCGCCTCGGCGCCGCGCAAATACAGTGCCAAGGAGCGGGCGGCGGTATTGGCCGCGCCATGGGTGAGAAGCACGAAATCCTGCCGGATCGGCCGATGCAGGTGTTGCGGCACGATCCAGGCGGAACCCAACCGCAGCCGCCCGCTCAGTTGCACCTGTGAAAGGGCCACAAATCCTAACGGCGCATTGCCAGACGCGACGAACAGATAGGCCTGGCCGACACTCTCCCCCAAAACCAGTCGCGTGCGCAGCCGCTCATCGAGCTTGAGGGCCACCAGCACGTCCATGGCGGCGGCGCCGTAGGGCGCCAGCTTCGGATCGGCCAGCGCCAGGCGTTGAAAGTCCCCACGGACCAGAATGGCGCCGCGCGAATCGATCAGGCCCGGCTGCGCGCTCCACAGCGCGAGGCGACCAGTCGCGTAGGTGAACAGCGACGCCGGGTCGGCAAGACCCTCCGCGACCAATTGCTTTGGCGTGAGTTCATCCGCCGCAAGCAAGGCGTCAAACGGTGCGCCATTGCGGATCTGCGCCGACAACTTACCGGTGGAACCCACGGCTAACAGCGCGCGATGGCCGGTGTCGCGGGCAAAAGCCGTGGCAATTTTCTGCATGGGTTCGCTGAAATTGGCCGCCACCGCCACGGTCGTGTCGGCTCCATACAGCACCGCACAATGGGTACCCAGGGCCAGCAGGGCCCAGGCAAATCGTTTCATTCCGCCATGTTAGCCGAAACGGCCGGTAATGTAGTCTTCAGTCAGCTTGTGCGAAGGGTTGGTGAAAATCTTGTCGGTCGGGCCAACCTCGATCAGATCGCCCAGATGAAAATATGCTGTGCGCTGCGAGACCCGCGCCGCCTGCTGCATGGAATGCGTGACGATGACGATGGCGTAGGTCTGCCGCAGCTCGTCGATCAGGTCCTCGATGCGCGCCGTCGCGATCGGGTCCAGTGCCGAACAAGGCTCGTCCATCAGGATCACTTCCGGATTGACCGCCAGCGTGCGTGCAATGCAAAGACGCTGCTGCTGGCCGCCCGACAAACTCGTGCCCGGTTGCGCCAGCCGGTCCTTGACCTCGTCCCAGAGCCCGGCCCGCTTCAGGCTTTCGGTGACGATTTCATCCAATTCGGACCGGTCCGCGGCCA
>JAYUGT010000179.1:0-1566 GCA_043738315.1 Gammaproteobacteria bacterium | reverse complement strand
ACGGCCCGTCGCCGCGGCTGGCAAAAACGCCGCCGGTGCGCCGCGGATGACGGCATCAGGCCAATAGAAATCGGCCTCGGGTTCGTAGACGTCCTTGGGACGCGACGTCATGCGCCACCAGAACATCGGGTCGCTGTAAGTCGGGTCGCGCAGTGCCGCCTGCGGGTCGGCGACTCCGGGCGGCATTTTTACCGCGACCTCCGCGGCGCGGACCGCGCCGGCGCCTGCCGTGAACATGAGCAGTGGGCACACCAAAAAGACGGCTGCGCTGCGCCGCACGCGTCGCCAAACGTTGTCGAGGCTTGTCATGTCCGAGGGCTCCCGTTGAGTACGCGGTCCGGATTATCGAGCACGTCCGGATGGAGCCGGCGTGTTAGCTCCAGAAAGTGCGCGGGACAGTCGGCCCAGCGCTCTGCCTTGGCGCCGATGCCGTTTTCCGCCGTGTGACCATTCACGCCTTCCATCTGCATCCAGGGACGAAAGCCGGAGAGCGCAGAATACGAGTAGTTCGCGGCCACCGACGGCGTGTCCGCGTTGGCTAACGCCGCCGCCGCTGCGCGCCAGATCATCCATTCCCGATAAAACACCGTCGGCGGCTTCGCGCGATCGGGGTACACGCGGCCGTATTCGTCCGCCCGCAGCAGGACATCATCGCCAACAGCCCACGCGGGACCGACCGAGCGCACCAGGTGAACCGAGGAACGCGGCGCGAACTGGGAGGCATTGGCCGCGACCTTCACGGGCTCAAATTCCTCCCACTCATCGAGCGCCACCGCGAAGCGGACTTTCGTGGGGCCAGTTCGGTAACGCGGTACTTGCACCGTGCGGCCGGTCTGCGGCATCTTCAAGGTGTCGAGCAGCTCGCCCGTGGCCAGGTCCGTGTAATGCGCGACCTCGAGGTCCGTCACTTCGTAACGATCCTCGGCGATACGCTGCCAGCGCTGCATGGCGCCGGCGACGACGCCGCACAGCGGCACGATTTCTCCGTCGATGACCGTCGAGCGCGTGGCATTCAGCCAGCCGAAAACGGTTTTGCCATCGCTGCGGCCGCGCATGCGCGCCAAGGTTTCCAGCAGCGCCTTACCCGATAGACGCGATGCGAGCGCCTCGGCGTTGGTCGCAGATTTGGCGTTAGGCGCAGACTGGGTGGCAGTTGCCGACAAGGCCAGGCCTGACAGCATGCCCTTGAGACAGGCGCGGCGTGGAATGTGGCTGGTCATGGCTATTCCCTCCCTGCGACCCGCGTGAGCGAGGCCGCGAACTTGCTTATTTCACGATTGAACCGCTCAGGACTCTCAATGAAAACCGAGTGTCCGTCCGTCGGATACATTTCCAGGCGCGCTCGTGGCAGCGCTGCGACCAGTTGTCGACCCTCCGCCTCGTGCGCACTGGCGTCCTTGCCACCGATCATGACAAGCATGGGCAGGGTCTGCAGAACCGGAATCAGATCCGTGTTGTCGAAGGGTTGCAAATACATGCCGACGCGCGCGGTCTGCGGCAGCAGCAGGCTTATCGCGGCGGCCCGCTCGATCCATGCTGCGGGCATCGAGCGGGCCGTCAGGTATT
>JAYUGT010000178.1:0-4076 GCA_043738315.1 Gammaproteobacteria bacterium | reverse complement strand
AACTTCACGCGTCAATGGCGGAGTCTGCGCGACCGGCTGGGGTCCATCGGTCGCCGTCGGGCCGTCGCGAATGGCGCGCTCGCAGAACGGCTGCAATTGCTGGCGCGAAAATTCGACGGCCTCAGCCTGCGTGAGCGCAGCATCGTTTTCGCCGGCCTGGTGATCGTGATTACGATGGCCTGGGACAGTCTGTCCCTGCAGCCGCTGTATCGGCGCGAGCTCGCCGCTCGCGGTCAGCTGGATACGGTGGCGCCGGAAGGCGCCGAGGCCGAAGCAGCGCTGACGGACCTCGACCAGCTGGTCGAAAACGAGAAACGGCTGCTCACTCAATATAACCACAGGCGTGGCGAGCTGGAGCGGCGCGCGGCGAGCCTCGTGGACTCGACGCGGATGACCGATGTGCTGACAAACCTGATTGACTCGACCCGCGGTGTCCGCCTGGTGCGGATTGCCAATCTGCCGGTCGAGGAGCTCAAGGCGCCGGCAACAGGCGCTGACAGTGATACGGCCGATACGGCGCAGGCGCAATCCACGCTGCCGGACGTCGGCGGCGTGCCCGCCGTCGCCTATGTGCACGGCATTGAAGTCGATGTGGAAGGCGACTACGCATCCATCAGCGAGTACATCCGCTCGATCGAGCGGCAGAAATGGCGCTTTATCTGGCGCAAAGTCGAACTCGACGCATCCGAGTATCCCAAGGTCAACGCCAAGATCGTGGTCGCGACTCTGGGTCTCGAAAGGTACTGGTTGACACTATGAACAAGGCGTCCTCTGTTCTGTTAGCCGTTGGCATGCTGGTTGCGGCCGGCCCGGCCGTTGCTGCTGCGCCGGCTGCGGACCCGATGCGGCCCAGTTACGTGCAGCCGGCGCAGGCGGCCGGCAGGCATCGAGGGCCGCGTTATGTGCTGCAGGCCGTGTTCGGCGATAACCAACGTCGCGTAGCGATATTGAATGGCCAGGTGGTTCAGCCCGGCGATCGTGTGCAAGGTGCGCGGGTGCAGCGCATCGGCGCGGCAGACATCGAATTACGCGCAGGCGCGCGCCGCTGGACAGTGCGGTTGCCGGATGCGTCGCTGATGGTAAGTGGAGAAAAGTGATGAAAACGCAGGCTTCTTCGTGTGTCATGGGCGCGCTGTTGCTGGTACTGGCGGCCTCGCCCGTCACCGCTGGACCCGGCCCGGTGCCAGCCGCGAGCGCGCATTTCGATCTCGAGGTGTCCGATGTTCCCGCGCGCGCTTTCTTCCTCGGACTGGCCAAGCGCGGCAGCGAAAACGTGGTCGTGCACCCCTTGGTCAAGGGAAATCTGACGCTCAGTCTGCGCAACGTCTCGGTCGCGCAAACGCTGGAAACTGTACGCGAGATGTATGGCTACGATTATCGCCGGCTGGCCTCCGGCTATTTTGTGATGCCGGCGAGCGTGCAAAGCCGGATATACCGGGTCAACTATCTGGACATTGCCAGGCTCGGCGCGTCGCGCACGATGGTGAGCTCGGGCTCGATCACCGATGTTGGCCGCGATACTAACAACAACGGCACAGGTAGCGGCTCCGCGCAGCAGGCGGGAAATGCAACGCAGAATCTCGGCGCCAACAACGAGACCGAGTCCACGGGTACCAGCATCGTATCGCGCACCGATTCCGATTTCTGGCTGCAGCTCGAGGCCAGTCTGAAGGCCATCATCGGCACCACGGCCGAGCGCAGCGTCGTCATCAACCGGCAGTCGGGCACCATCGCGGTGCGCGCGATGCCCGATGAGCTACGCAATGTGGACGAGTACCTGCAGCAAATCCAGAGCATCGTCACGCGGCAGGTCGTGCTGGAGGCCAAGGTCATCGAGGTTGAGCTCAGCGATGCTTACCAGGCCGGAATCAACTGGGGCGCCGTTTTCAGGAACGGCAACCAGACGATCTTTGGAGGCCAGTCGACGCCTGGCGACGGATTCGACAGCGACTTGCTTGCCAGCACCGGCCGGCAGATTACCGTGGGCCCGGGCAATCCGGTCACCAGCATTCCGGCCCGCACGCTGGGCGGCGCTTTTACGCTGGCGCTGGATTTGCACGACATCAATGCGTTCATTGACCTGCTGAAGTTGCAGGGAAATGCCCGGGTATTGTCGAGCCCGCGCGTCGCAACGCTGCATAACCAGAAAGCGGTGATCAAGGCCGGCACGGACGAGTTCTTCGTAACCGGCATCGAGAGCAATACCACTACCGGGACCTCGACCTCGACCACCCGCGACGTCAAGCTAACGCCGTTCTTCTCGGGAATCGCGCTGGATGTGACGCCGCAGATCGATGCGGACGGTGGCGTCATTCTGCATATCCATCCCTCTGTGAGCGATGTGCGCGACCAGACCAAGCGCGTGACCGTCGGCGGCCAGACCGACGAGTTGCCGCTGGCGATCAGTGAAGTGCGTGAATCCGACAGCGTCGTCAAGGCCAGGAGTGGCCAGATGATCGTGATCGGCGGCCTGATGCGCAGCACACGCCGTCAGCAGAACTACGGCACGCCGTACCTGAGCTCGATCCCGGGACTGGGCGAACTCTTCAAGAGCAAACGGAATTCCGAAATCAAGACCGAGCTGGTGATACTGCTGCGGCCGATCGTGATGGACGAGAAGAACGCAGCCACGCTGGCCGCGGAAGCTGAAAAGCGCGTCGAGGACATGGCTGTCAGCGGCGGCCGGAGCCGTTAGGGCGGCGCAATGAGCACCGTACTGACTCCGCGACCCAAACGCCTGCGCCTGGGCGATCTGTTGATCGCCGAAGGCGCCATCACGCCGGAGCAGTTCGAGCAGGCCTTTGCCGAACAGAAACGCAGCGGCAAGCGACTCGGCAAGGTACTGATCGAGCTGGGTTATATCGCCGAAGACCAGCTGCACCTGTTGTTGTCCAAGCAACTGCGCGTGCCGTTCGTCGATCTGCGCCAGTTGCAGCTCGAGCCCAAAGTGGTGCAGCTGATACCCGAGGCGATGGCGCGCCGTCACCGCGCCGTGGCGCTGCGCGAGGAGAACGATGCGGTCGTGTTAGGCATGACCGATCCCACCAATCTCTTCGGTTACGACGAAATCGCGGCGCTCCTGCACCGGCCCATCAAGCTGGCACTGGTGGCGGAATCGCCATTGCTCGCTGCGCTCGACCTGCTGTATCGGCGCACCGATGAGATGGTGCAGTTTGCGCAGGAGGTGCGCGAGGACCTGCAACCGCCGCCGATCGACGCCGAAACACTGAAAATCGAAGAAGGCTCGCCCGATGCGCCGGTGCTGAAGCTCCTGAACAGCATTTTCGAGGACGCGATCCAGGTGCGCGCTTCCGATATCCACATCGAGCCGGCCGAGCGGGGTTTGCGGGTGCGTTCGCGCGTTGACGGCGTGCTGAACGAGCACATGCTGGAGGGCAATCGCGTCTCGAGCGCGCTGGTGTCGCGACTCAAATTGATGGGCGGCCTCGATATCGCGGAACGGCGCCTGCCGCAGGACGGCCGATTCTCGTTGCAGATCCGTGGCAAGACCATCGACATCCGTATCTCAACCCTGCCGACACAGACCGGTGAGTCCGCGGTCATGCGGCTGCTGGACCAAAGCGCCAGCATTCTGCCGCTCGACCGGATCGGCATGAGTGAGGCGATGCGCCAGCGCTTCACCGACATCATCCAGCGCAGTGCCGGCATGCTGCTGGTGACCGGGCCGACCGGCAGCGGCAAGACCACGACACTGTATTCGGCCCTCAGTCACCTCAATTCCGCGGACGTCAAGATCATCACCGTCGAGGATCCGGTCGAATACCGGCTGGATCGCGTTTGCCAGGTGCAGATCAACAACAAGATTGGCCTGGATTTTGCGCGCGCCCTGCGCACCATCCTGCGCCAGGATCCGGACATCGTGCTGGTGGGCGAAATGCGCGATCGCGAGACCGCTGAAATCGGCTTGCGAGCCGCCATCACCGGGCACCTGGTGCTTTCGACCCTGCACACCGCAACGGCCGTCGGCGCGGTCAGTCGCTTGTTAGATATGGGCGCGGAAGGGTTCATGATTGCATCGGCGCTGCATGGCGTGGTTGCGCAGCGCCTGGTGCGGC